>PNIE01000054.1 GCA_002877875.1 Caldimicrobium thiodismutans | reverse complement strand
TTTCTAGTTTTTTGGAAGGGAGCAGAAGGGGCGTCTGAAGGGAAGCTTATAAATGGAGCTGGAGCCACTTTTCCTTATCCACTTTATTCAGCTTGGGCCTCCGATTATCACAAGGCAACAGGAGTAAAAATTAATTATCAGCCTATAGGATCTGGAGGTGGAATAAGACAGATTACTGAGAGAACAGTTGATTTTGGTGCAAGTGATATGCCTCTTAAACCTGAAGAGATTGAGAAAAAAAAACTTTTGCAATTTCCTACCGTAATCGGGGGTGTAGTAATAGCTTATAATCTTCCTGAAATAGGAAATAAGAGGCTGGTTTTGGATGGGGAGACTCTCTGTAAAATCTATCTTGGTGAGATAAAAACCTGGAATGACCCCCAGATAAAAGCTTTAAATCCTAAATTAAATCTTCCATATAAACCTATAACCCCAGTTTATCGTTCAGATGGTTCAGGAACAACCTCTATTTTTACGCACTATTTGAGTGATGTTTGTCCAAAATGGGCAAAAGAGATTGTATATGGAACTTCAGTGAATTTTAGAGCAGGAATTGGGGCTAAGGGTAATGAGGGAGTTGCTAATTATGTTAAGAGAACTCCTTATAGTCTTGGGTATGTAGAGTATGCCTATGCTCTTCAGAACAAGATAGTGGTTTCAGATCTTAAAAATCGGAAGGGAAAAGTAATTTCTCCTACACCAGAGAGTTTCAAAGAGGCAGCTAAGACTTTAGATTTGAGAGCGGAAAAGCACTTTTATGCTTGGATGACTAATGCAGAAGGGGAGAAAGCTTGGCCCATAGTTGGGGCAACTTATATTTTACTTGCTAAGGAGAGGCCTCAAATAAACAAACAAGTCATTAAATTCTTTGACTGGGCCTATAAGAACGGAGATCAGAGAGCCCTTGAACTTTATTATATTCCTCTTCCTGCAGAGGTAAAGGCAAAAATAAGGGAATACTGGAAAGCTCATGGAATTTATTAATGCTTTCCAATAAGAAGCAATACTATTTTAACCTTTTTTTCTTCTTTGTTACAGCTTCTTCTGCTTTTGTGGTGATTTTATTTGTTGTTGGAATTTTTTTGGTCCTTTTTAAAGAGGCCTTTCCTGCCATATCGCGTTATGGAATTATAAGATTTATTTTTTTAAGTTCTTGGGATCCCGTTAGAGAAATCTTTGGAGGAGCTGTTCCTTTAGTAGGAACTCTTACCACCTCTTTTTTAGCTCTAATAGTGGCTGTGCCAGTTGCTTTAGGAATTGCAGTTTTTATCACTGAAGTAGCCCCCAAGAGATTAGGTGAAATTATTGGGATGGCCATCGAGCTTTTGGCAGCTATTCCAAGTATTATTTATGGAATGTGGGGGCTTTTTACCTTAGCCCCCCTTCAGGCTAAATATATTGAGCCCTTTTTACAGAATCTCTTGGGGGGCATTCCCCTTTTAGGAAGGCTTTTTTCAGGAAATACCTTAGGCATAGATATCTTTACAGCTAGTATCATCTTGAGTATAATGATTACACCTTTTACAGCAGCGGTTGCAAGAGATGCTTTTTTAGTGGTTCCACCTGTACTTAAAGAATCAGCGTATGGAATGGGAGCAACTAAATGGGAGGTTATAAAAGATGTGGTCTTCCCCTATTGTAAAATGAGCATTCTTGGTGGAATAGGTCTTTCTTTGGGGAGAGCACTTGGGGAAACTATGGCTGTGGCCTTTGTTTTAGGGAATTTAAATCAATTCCCTACCTCTCTTTTTTCACCTACAGCTACTGTAACAGTTAAGCTTGCTAACGAATTTACTGAGGCTGATAAAGATATTCATCTTGCAGCTCTTTTTTATCTTGCTTTTCTTCTTTTCATAATGAGCTTAACTATTCTTGGAGTTAGTAAATATTTTATTCATAAAACTCAGAAAAAATGATACGTCGAAGAAAAATTATTAACAAACTTGCCCTTTTTTTTTGTTTTCTAACTGCTCTTTGGGGTCTTTTTTGGTTAATCTTTATCCTTTTTGATATTATTCGTCATGGAATTACTGCTCTTACGCCTTCTTTATTTCTCAATGAACCCACTCCTCCTGGTATACCTGGTGGAGGCTTAAAACATGCCCTTATAGGTCATTTACTTATTACTTTAACAGCAACTCTTATAGGAGTGCCTGTGGGAATTCTTGGAGGGACTTTTTTGGCTGAATATGGAAGGAATTATATAATTTCTAGAATAATTAGCTTTATTGCTGATATTATGATCAGTATTCCTGCAATCATTGTGGGAACTTTTGTATTTGCTTTTATGGTAAAGCCTATGGGCCATTTTAGTGGTCTTGCTGGGGGTGTTTCTTTGGCTATAATTATGATTCCTATAATTGTGAGAACCACGGAAAATATGTTATCCCTTGTACCTTGGACTTTGAGAGAGGCAGCCTTTGCCCTGGGTGCGCCCTATTATAAAGTCATCTTCCAAGTGGTATACCGCGGAGCAGGGGTTGGAATCTTTACTGGAGTAATCCTTGCCATAGCAAGAGTTGCCGGTGAAGCAGCTCCACTTTTATTTACCTCTTTTAATAATGCGTATACCACTTATAATATCTTCCAGCCTATGGCTTCCCTTACTGTCACCATTTTTCAGTATGCTATGGGACCTTATGAGGACTGGCATAAACAAGCCTGGGGAGCTTCTTTTCTTATAACCCTCTTTATTCTTCTTCTGGCTATTGTGGGTAGATATTTGGTAAGATTGAAGTTTAAGGCATGAAGGTAGAAATCGAAATAAAAAATTTAAATTTTTATTACGCTGGTAATATCCAAGCTTTGAAAAACATCAATCTTCAGATCTTTAAAAACAAGATAACTGCCCTTATTGGCCCCTCAGGATGTGGAAAAACTACACTTCTTCGCTGTATAAACAGAATTCACGATTTGTATCCCGGAAATCGATATGAGGGAGAAATTATCTTTCAAGGAAGAAATATTCTCTCTAATGATATAGATTTAATTGAACTTCGTTCCAAAATTGGTATGGTTTTTCAGAAACCCACACCCTTTCCAATGAGTATATTTGACAATGTAGCTTATGGTTTGCGGCTTAGAGGAATTAAGAACAAAAGGGAACTTCAGGATAGAGTTGAGAAGGCTTTAAAAGAAGCAGCTTTGTGGGAGGAAGTAAAGGACAAACTTAACCAAAGTGCCTTTGGACTTTCCGGAGGCCAACAGCAAAGACTCTGTATTGCACGAGCTATTGCTGTTGAGCCAGAGGTTTTGCTCTTTGATGAGCCAACTTCAGCCCTTGATCCTATTTCTACAGGAAAAATTGAAGACCTAATCATACAACTTAAGTCTAAAATTACCATTGTAATTGTAACTCATAATATGCAACAGGCTGCAAGAATCTCTGATTATACTGCCTTTATGTATCTTGGTGAAATCATTGAATTTGGCCCTACAGAAAAGATTTTCACCAATCCTGAAAATAAGCTTACTGAAAGTTATATAACTGGGCGCTTTGGATAGGCTTGAAAGATACAGAACTCTCCCGTATTGAAAAGGTCACAAGAAGTGCAAGTCTGGTAACTCTTGCTGTCTTTATAAGTAGAATTCTTGGTTTAGTTCGGGAACAGGTTTTTGCCTATCTATTTGGCGCAGGAAAGGCTATGGATGCCTTTGTAGTGGCATATAGAATACCTAATCTTCTTCGTGACCTCTTTGCTGAAGGTGCCCTTGCTGGAGCTTTCGTCAAAGTCTTTACAGCAACTACTGAAAAAGAAGGGCTTGAGAGTGCCTTCCAAAAAGCCTCTATCATCTTATCTAATATAATTTTGATTCTCACTCTTATAATTTCAATTGGTTTTATTTTAGCGCCCCATATAGTCTCTCTCATTGCTCCTGGCTTTAAAGAGGATCCTTCTAAAGTTTCTTTAACTGTCTCTCTGACTCGGCTTATGATGCCTTTTTTGTTTTTTATCAGTCTTTCTGCTATCTTTGCTGGCCTTCTAAATTCTCTTGGAGTTTTTTTTCTTCCTGCACTCTCTTCAGGTTTTTTTAATCTCTCTTCAATCCTGATAGGTCTTTTCGGGTATTACCTTCTCTCTAAAACCTCTTATGAACCTATTTATGCTATGGCTTTAGGAGTTACTTTGGGAGGGCTTCTTCAAGCCTTAATGCAATATCCCCTTCTAAAAAAAAAAGTTTTTACTTTAAATTCAAAACAGATTTTTTCCTTAAAGAATTTCATGAAATATTAAAACTTATTTTTCCTGTAGTAATAGGTTTTTCGGCAGTTCAAATAAATATTTTTATTAATACCTTTTTTGCCTCTACCTGTGGAGAGGGGGCAGTCTCTTGGTATAGTTATGCTTTTAGAATTATGTATGTTCCTTTAGGTCTTTTTGGAGTAGGGCTTTCTCAGGCTTTGCTGCCAGAGCTTACAAGAAATATTACTTCTAGGAATTTTACCCTTGCTAAGGATACTTATAGTAAAGCCCTTGTGGTTTCCTTAAGTGTTTCGTTACCTTCTGCCCTTGGACTTTTTTTTCTCTCTGAAGAAGTGGTTAAAGTCCTCTTTGAAAGGGGGGCTTTTAGGGCGGAAGACACCTTTTGGACCGCAGAGATTTTAAAAATTTTTGCCTTAGCCCTACCTTTCTATGGCCTTTCAAAAGTCTCGGTTCCACTCTTTTATGCTCTAAATAAAACAAGTATCCCAGCTGCTGGGTCCTTTCTTGCTGTTATTACCAATCTTTTAATAATCCTTTTTACCATAAGGAACTTTGGGATAAAAGGAGTTGCCCTAGGAACTACTATAGGGCTTTTTGCTCAATGTCTCTTTCTTCTTATCTTAAGTTTCCACTTTCTTGGGTTTCCGAAAAAAACCCTCTTTTTAAAGAGCTTTATCACTTTCTTTATCGCACTCTTTTTTCTTTGGTTTGTTATATACCTAGTTCAAATTTTTATAAATAATTCTCTTTTGAGATTGCTTTTAACTATACCCTTAGGAGCTTTAGTTTATATCCTAATTAGTAAAAGGCTTGGTCCTAAAGAAACTTATATTTTTTATTCAAAGTTGTTGAAAAGATAAAAAAACTAGATCCCCTTTAGAGCTAAAAGAGCTGCTCCTAAAGCCCCTGTGATCTCTGGATAGTCAGGAGAGAAAATCGAAAGCTTGAGTTTACTCTCTAAAAGAGCCTTTAAAGCTTTATTTTTAGCAACTCCTCCAGTAAAGGCTACTTTTTCTTCTACTCCCAGTCTTTCAAGCATAACCATAATTCTTTCTGCAATGGACTCATGAATGGCCATTATGATTTCCTCAAGACTAACTCCTTTATGTTTGAGAGATATAACCTCTGATTCAGCAAATACGGTGCACATACTTCCGATCTTAATCTTTGGATTTTTAAGTAGAGGAGCCTGGCTTAAATCCTCAAGGGTAATTCCAAGGCCTAAGGCCATAATCTCAAGAAATCTTCCTGTACCTGCTGCACATTTTTCATTCATCAGGAAATTTAAAACTCTTCCTTTTTCATCAATTTTTATGACCTTTGAGTCCTGCCCACCTATATCGATGATAGTTCTTATTTCAGGATTTAAGTAATAGATTCCTGTAGCGTGGGCTTTGATTTCAGTTACAACTTCAGCCTTAAGGGCTTCCTTAGCAAGATGCCTCCCGTAACCAGTGGCTACAGTTTTTTCAGGCCTTATTTTTTCAAAAAAAGGCCTTACCTTGTCAAGGGGATTATACCCACTTTCAATTACTCCAAAGTCCTTAAGGTTCTCTCCTTCAAAATAAACCCATTTTATAGTGCGAGAACCAAGATCAATTCCTAAAATTCTCACTCTTACCTCCGTCTCTCCCTAATGGTTTCAAAAAAGGCCTCAATTCTTGTCTGAATTTGTCCAATATCTTCTGGAGAATAGTCTGTTTCAATAAAGAGAAAGGGGATGCCTTCTTTTTCACAGGCTTTTTGAATTTTGTATGCCTCAATATTATATGTATGACAAAAAGCTAGAGAATAGTAAATGATACCCTCTGCCTTGGAATCCCTGTATTCTTTTAAAACCTGTTCCACTCTTTCATCATTAGGGGTAAAACAGGAGCAGTCAATTTTCATATAGCGGTCAACTAAGGCTTTAAGAGCAGATTCTAAATCTGAAAAATCTTCAGGCATTAAATCTTTGAAATAACGAGTTCCTATGCAGGATTCTTCATTCACTACCATTCCTCCAAGACTTTCAACAATATTATGAAGCTTCCAGTTAGGAAGGGCCATAGGTGTTCCTGAAACCATAATGCGCAAAGCCTGAGGGTCTTTTACTCCCTCTCCTCGTTTTACTTTTTCTTCCAGTTCATCGCAGAGTTCATTTACTTTCTTAGTAAATCTTATAGGATCATCATAGAAGGCAATTTGTTCTATGAGAAGACAATCCTTGCCACTTATGGGAGCTGGATTGAAACTTCTTAAGTTATTTAATCTTTGCAAGGCTTTTCTTTTAGCATTCATGATTTTTATCCCTTCAAGAAGACGCTCAAGGGTAAGCTTCTTTTTAGAGAGGGATTCCATTTTCTCAATAAAAAGTTTAACTTCCTCTAACCAAAGTCTTTTATCATGTTCTCTTTTCATTTGTGGGATTTCCATCACATAGGTAGAAATATATTCATTGAGGATTTCCCAGGTTTTCTTTTTGGCATCACAGGTTGTCTCTCCATAGACAAAATCAACACTTTGAAAATAGGGACAAACTTTTGCAATATTAAAGCCAAAAGCAGACTTCACCATAGGACAAATATTTCTTGGAAGAATTTTTTCCGCATCAGGGATGGTTCCTGGTGATCCTGCACATAAGCCAATGCAAATTCCGTCAAGGGCAAGAATTATTTCTTCAGGGATGTAAATGCAAAAGGTCCCCACAACCACTCGCCCTTCTCTCTTAGCTTCAAGAATTTCTTTAATCCTTCCTCCGTGAATTTCAGAGATAACCCAGTCAAAATAGGCCATTCCCTTAGGACGATTCTCTTGAGAGAGAAAGTGCTTTTCATAAACCTCCCCTAGCACCATTCTCATTTTATCTAAACGCTCAATATCTATATCAAGAACTTTCCAAAGCTCAGGATAAACCTTTACTTCAAAAGAGGCACTTCTTTGCATCTTTTTCCTCCTTAGTTAAGGGTTTTTACTTCATATTTAGAATATTCAAAGGTTACCTCCAATTTGTCTAATAATTTTCCATCAACTTCAGCCTGGGGATACATAAATTCATTGATGGGCTCATGGGTTGTAGGAGGGGGCTCAAGCACAAAGTCTCGGGCATAATTAAACATCACCCAATGATTGTCCCAACCACCAAAGAGAAATTCCTTGATCCTCTTAACTCTGGGATCATCCACTTTTTGAATTTTTTCTTCCAATATAAATTTTCTCACATCTGCAGGGTCTGCAGGGATCCAACCATTTAACCAGAACTCTGCTTTACAATGTTGGGCCATAGTTGCGTCTCCTTTTACATTGGAGATACTCAGAGCAAGCTCTGAGGGAAGTACTCTTAAACCAAAGATCTCTCTGGCAGGAATTCCTGCGGCTCTACAGAGGGCTACAAAGATTGAGCTAATATCAGTGCATTTTCCTCCAAGGGTCCCACTCTCAAGGGCCTTTCCTGCATCTCCTACACCACAGCCTTTAACCCTCGGATCTCTATAAGTATTTTCAACCACCCAATTATAAATGGCTTTGACTTTTTCAAGATCAGTGTTTTTTCCCTGAATTATCCTTCGAGCTGTCTCCTTAACAACTCCATCTATGGGAATGTGTTGGGTTGGCCTCAAAAAGATCTTTACTTTTTCAGGAATTGCCTTGTTGTTTTGAGGAAGCTGTGAGAAATTAACAGGTTTCCTCCCAAAAAGGGCGATTCTCATTTTTAACTCCAGATATTTAGGGGCCCCTTTCTCAAATTCGGCATAAAATATAGGGGTCTTATAAACCCTTTCATGGGTAATTTTAGAGGAAGAAAAGGATCCTTTTATTTCCAGAGTGTTTAAGTGTTGAAAGGAGGTATTCATAGGAAGAGGAACCCATAATCTTACCTTCTTATCTTCAAGGGGAAAATTGGCTTTATAAATAAGTTCGACTTCTTTGTAAATTAACTTTTCAGCTAAAACTT
>PNIE01000074.1 GCA_002877875.1 Caldimicrobium thiodismutans | reverse complement strand
AGCTCCTCTGTATAAATTTCTCCTTCCTTTTCTGTAATGAGTTTTACCTTGCCTTTTAAAATAAATTTTTCCTCTCTTTTTAAGTAAAGGGCTTCTTTAGCATAAATTCTTAGTCCCTTGGGCAGGTTTTCAAGATAAACATTCTGAGCAATAAAGGTATCATCTTTTTGTTCATAGGTGTCTGAAACAAGTTTCCAGATAAGTTTTTCACTCTCATATTTCTGGTAATTAACGCCTCTTATCTTTGTCTCTTGAGACAAAGCCCAGGGAGAAAGAAAAAGAGTTATAAGAATAAATATTCCTTTAAAAATTTTTCCCATAGACCTTTAGCCATTAAGATAAGATCACATACTTCTCTAACAGCTCCTTTTCCTCCCTCTTTTTTAGTTATATAGTGCACATAATTATTTACAGGGGGCCAAGCATTGGGAACTCCTATGGCAAGGCCAACCCTTTTTAAGATAGGAATATCCAGCCAGTCATCTCCCATATAGGCTACCTCCTCTACTTTTAGCTCTTTTTCCTTAAGAATTTTCTCAAAAGCAGGAAGCTTAGCCAGTTCTCCTTGATAAAGTAGCTCTATACCAAGCTCTTTGGAGCGATGTTTCATAACAGGAGAAAACCTTCCAGAGAGGATTCCCACTTCAATTCCAGCTTTCTGTAGAAGTTTTATTCCCATTCCATCAAGAACAGAAAAGATCTTAATTTCCTCCCCTTCGCCAGTAATAATAATTCCGCCATCAGTGAGCACTCCATCCACATCAAGCAGGAGTAGTTTTATCTTTTCAGCTCTCTTTAGAACATCCTCTGGGAAATTAAACATTTTTTAAAGCCGAAAGAAGAGCCTTAATTTCATTAAAGACTTTTTTGAGTTCAGAGAGGGGAAGAGAATTTGGGCCATCACAAAGAGCTTTATCCGGGTTTGGATGGACTTCCATAAAGATTCCATCTACTCCTACAGCTACAGCTGCTCTTATAAGATAGGGCACAAACTGCCTTTCCCCTCCGGATTTACCTTCTCCTCCACCTGGAAGCTGAACACTATGGGTGGCATCGAAAATTACCCTATCAGCATATTCCTTCATTACCGGGAGACCTCTAAAATCTACAACCAAATTGCGATATCCAAAACATGTCCCTCTCTCTGTTAGCCAAACCTCATTTGCAGACCCAGCCCTCACCTTTTCAACTATATATTTTGTATCCCAGGGTGATAAAAATTGGCCCTTTTTTACATTGACAATTTT
>PNIE01000096.1 GCA_002877875.1 Caldimicrobium thiodismutans | reverse complement strand
TAGGGGTTTGGATTGGGACAAAGATAGGGGGTAAACGCGAAGGAGAAGAAATTGCTTTAAAGTCAGAAGGAATATCTCCCTCTGCAGTTACTAATCAGACTGAAAATGTTACTTCTTCTACCAAGGAGACCCAAAACGAGACAGCTTTAACTCCAGGTAATCAAACAGTAGCAAACCTTACTGAAAAACCCAAAGAAGAGGTTAAAGCTCAGGCACCAGCTCCTCAGGTTGAAAAACCAGTAAAAGAAGAGACTAAGGCACCTAAGACCCCTAAAAAAACAGAAGTAGTAAAGAAGTCAGAGGAAAAACAAGGGCATACCAAAGAGGAAAAACCTTCTTATACTAAAAAAGAGGTTGCTCAGATTGCCTCGCATATCAAAGAACATGGTTATTTTATTCAAATAGGGGCTTTTTCTCAGAAGGATAAGGCTTTAGCTCTTAAAGAAAAAGCAGGGAGAGAGGGATTTACCGCCATGATTAAAGAAATAAACTCGGATGGTAAGATTTTATATAAAGTTTTGATTGGGGGTTATTCTTCCCGAGATGAGGCTGAAAAATTAATTGGGAAGGTTAAAGAAAAATTGGGGATAGAGAAACCCTTTATTGTAGAGCTTTAAATAATTAAGGATTGTAAAAACTTTTGTGATTATTAGAAAAGCTAAATTATCAGATGTTAAATATATTTATAAACTTATACTTCATTTTTCTAAAAGAGGCGATGTAATACCACGACCACTTTCTGAGCTTTACGAAAAAGTTAGAGAGTTTTACGTATGTGAGGATAAAGATTTGATTGTGGGAGCAGCTTCTTTGCATATAGTTTGGGAGGATCTTGCGGAGATAAGATCTTTGGTAGTTAGTGAGGAATATCAAGGTAAGGGGATAGGAGCCAAACTTGTTGAGGCCTGTTTAAATGAGGCTAAAGAGCTTGGAATTCCAAAAGTTTTTGTTTTGACAACTTCTCCCCCTTTTTTTAAAAAATTAGGGTTTAAAGAAATAAATAAACAGGAGTTACCTCAAAAAGTGTGGACTGATTGTATTAGATGTAGTAAGTTTCCTGAATGTGATGAAATTCCCATGATTAAAGAAATCGGTTATCTTTAAAAAAGATAATAATATGTTAAAATTTATTTTTAGCTCTTGACAAATGGTGAAAAATCGATACGGTAGAAACACAATAAGAAAAATTTAGTAAATTACTAAAAAATAAAGGGAGGTGAAGCTATGCCAACAGTTGAGTACAAAGGTAAAGTTTTTGAGGTTGATGAGGACGGCTTTTTACTAGGAGGGCTTGATGCCTGGTGTAAGGAATGGGTTGAGTATGTTAAAGAACAAGAGGGAATTCAGGAGCTCACAGAGGAACACTGGAAGGTAATTAACGTTCTTCAGGATTATTTTAGAAAGAATGGGGTTGCCCCTATGGTAAGAATTCTTTCTAAGGTTACTGGATATCCTCTTAAGAAGATTTATGAACTTTTCCCTTCTGGTCCAGGAAAGGGTGCCTGTAAGATGGCAGGCCTTCCCAAACCTACAGGATGCGTGTAAACCAAAATAAAAGTAAAATTTCACAAAAAGGGGCTTTGGCCCCCTTAACATTTACTAAAAAAGTTTTTTTATTCATTTTATTTATTCTTCTTTTTTCAGAAGGGTCTTTATTTTCTCAAAATAAAATTAATCTCAATAAGGCCACCTTAGAAGAGTTAAAAAGTTTGCCAGGCATTGGTGAGGTTACGGCTAAAAATATTATAGAATATCGTGATAAAATAGGTGGTTTTAAAAATTTAGAGGAATTGAAAAAGGTAAAAGGTATTGGAGAGAAAAAATTTGAGGTTTTAAAAAATTACTTAACCCTTGATGATCCTCAAGGAAATACTTCAGATAATAAAAACCTCTCTGAAGATTTAGATCTAAAAAAAGAAAAGAGAACTATTTATTTTTACTATGACGAAAGGGGAGTTCTCCACTATACCCAATTTCCTGAAATGGTCCCTCCTAAATACAGAAAATCTCTCAAACCCGTGAAGTAAAAAGATGTTGAAAGCCCTTTTTTTAGATGCAGAAGGGACTTTTATTCTTTTTAACCCATCTTTGGGTGAAATCTATAAGAATTTTTGGAGATTTAGAGGGATTGAGATAGATCCTGAGGAGACTTCTAAAGAGATAAGGCAAAATTTTAAAAAGATCTTTAAAGTGGAATTAAAACCACCTCTTAACGGGGAGCTTTGTAAAAAGGGCTGGAAAGAGGTCTTTAAGAGGGTTTTTAAAAGGTTTGAAAAGTTAGAGGTCTTTGAAGAGGTTTTTAGAGAGGTCTATAAATTTTTTGGAAGCCCTGAGTGCGTAAAAGTAGTCCCAGGATTTTTGGAATTTTTAGAAAAAGTAAAGGAAAGGGGAATAAAGGTAGCAGTAGTCTCCAATTGGGATTGTAGACTATATTCTGTGCTTGAGGGTCATAATTTACTCTCCTATTTTGATGGAGTTTTTCTTGGATGTGAGGTGGGATATCTTAAGCCCTATCCTGAAATTTTTTTAAAGGCTCTCCAATTTTTCAATTTAAAGCCTAATGAAGTTTTGATGATAGGAGATACCTTTGAAGATGATATTAAGACCCCAACTGAACTTGGGATGTTAACCTATCATATACAGGGCATCCCTGATTATCATCGAATCTGGGCTTTTCTTGAAAACCATTTCAAAGATGATTAATTTGTCAACTTTTTAGATTCCTATCTCTTTCACTTTAAATTTATAATTTTTGTTGAGTCTATAGTTTTAGATTTTTAAAAATTAAGCTATAATTTAACACTGAAAAAAAGTCCTCAAATAACTTATGAAAGTTTCAGTTGACACGGGAGGGACCTTTACAGATATTTTCTTTTTAGAGGAAGGGGTTTTAAAGTATTACAAAGTGCCCTCCAATCCTAAAAACCCTGCCTTATCTATCATTGAAAGTTCAAAGAGTCTTTCCTTTGAAACATTAGTTCATGGCACGACTGTAGCCACGAATGCCTTTCTTGAGAGAAAGGGAGGCAAATTTTTACTTTTGACTACTAAGGGATTTGAAGATGTTATTTTTATTGGTAGGCAGGTAAGGCCCAAACTATATGATTTCTTTGTTGAAAAGCCTCCTCATTTTCTTACTGAAGAGGAGGTGCTTGGAGTCTCAGAAAGAATAGGGCCTAAAGGCGAGATCATAAAGCCTTTAACAGAGGAAGAAATTAAAAGAGTTTTAAAAGAAATAGAAAAAAGAGGTCTTTTAAATATTGCTCTTTCCTTTCTTCACAGTTACATAAATCCCTTTCATGAGAAACTTTTTGAGATAGCCTTAAGGGAGAGTTTTCCGAAGGTAGAAATAAGTGTTTCTTCTGATATCCTTCCTGAATTTAGAGAATATGAGCGGACTTCGACAACTGCTATCAATGCCTATCTTTTGCCAGTTTTAAAGAAATATTTAGATACCTTAGAGAAAAGCTTTCCAGAAAAAGAGATTTTTATTCAGCAATCTAATGGTGGATTTATCACCCTGGATGAAGCTAAAAGATATGCGGTACATACTATTTTGTCAGGGCCTGCTGGGGGTGCCTATGGTGGCCTAATTTTTGCTAAAAGCTTTGGCTTTGAGAGGGTGATAACCTTTGATATGGGAGGAACTTCAACGGATGTTTGCCTTCTTGATGGAGCTCTTCCCTTTACCAAGGAATATCAGATAGATGGATTTCCTATTGGAATTTCCGTGATTAATATCTATACCGTAGGAGCTGGTGGAGGATCCATTGCTCATGTAGATGTGGGAGGGGCCTTAAAGGTTGGCCCAATAAGTGCAGGGGCTGATCCTGGCCCTGCTTGTTATGGAAAAAGCCTTCTTCCTACGGTTACCGATGCTAACCTTCTCTTAGGAAGGTTACTTCCCGATAAATTCTATGGAGGGAAAATCCGTCTTGACAAAGAACGATCTTTTAGAGCTATTTCTGAGCTTGCAGGCAAAATCGGGCTTTCTCCTCTTGAAACAGCCCTTGGAATTGTTAAAGTTGCTAACACCCACATGTCAAAAGCTATCTCTAAGGTAAGTGTAGAAAAGGGCTTTGACCCTAAGGAATTTATACTTCTCTGCTTTGGTGGAGCAGGGGGATTACATGCCTGCTCCTTAGCGAGAGAGCTCGGAATCCTAAAAATACTAGTACCTAAATTTGCAGGGGCCTTTTCTGCTTTTGGTCTTTACTTTGCAAATTATTTAAAAGACTTCTCAAAATCAATCTTTGTTGATCTTAAAGACATAGAAAAACTTTCTTTTTATCTTGATCAACTAAGAAAGATGGCTCAAGAGTACTACCAGAAAAGAGAAAGGTCCCTTGAGGAGTTTGAAATGGAATACTTGGTAGATCTAAGGTATAAAGGACAGGGCTATGAGATTACTATTCCCTATACTGAAGATTTAAAAGAGGTCTTTGAAAGGGATCACGAGAGATTATATGGATATTTCTTGAAAAATTATCCCATTGAAGTGGTAACTCTTCGTTTAAGAGTGAGAAAAGACACTCCCTTTGAGGAGTTTAGGCTTGAGGAAAAAACTTCCTTTTTTTCTACTTTTGAAGGGGAGGTTTTTACTGAAGAGGGATTTAAAAAGGTAAAGGTGATCTCCTGGGAGGCACTAAGAGAGGGGGAAATCCTTAAAGGGCCTGCTCTTTTGATTGAGGATTTTACCACTTTTTATCTTGAAGAAGATTTTGTCCTAAAGGTTTTAAAAAATAAAACCCTTTTAGTGGAGAGATGGAGAAATTGAAGGCCTTTCAACTTGAGATTTTTAATAAGCTTCTAGCCAGTATACCTGAGGAGATGGGTGTTGTATTAAGAAGATCTGCCTTTTCTCCAAATATAAGGGAGAGAGCTGATTTTTCCTGTGCCCTCTTTGATGCTAAGGGAGAGCTTGTTTCTCAAGCCTCTCATATCCCTGTGCATCTTGGGGCTATGCCAGAGACTATGAAAGAGATCTTACCTCTTTTTGATTGGAAAGAAGAAGACATAGTGATTACAAACGATCCTTTCTCAGGGGGCACTCATCTTCCTGATATTACCCTTATAAAACCCTTTTTTTATCAAGGGAAGCTTCTCTTTTTTCTTTTAGTTCGGGCTCATCACAGTGACGTTGGTGGAAAGGTCCCAGGAAGTATGGGGCTCTGTGAAAGCCTTGAAGATGAGGGGATAAGAATCTTGCCTACCTATTTATGCCGAGAAGGTAGGTTAAATGAGGCCTTTTTTAAAGATTTTTTGAAGAGGGTTAGGAATCCCTATGAAAGAGAAGGGGACTTTAGGGCTATGTTCTCCTCTCTTGAAAGAGGAAAAATGAGGTTAGAGGAGCTTCTTAAAAGATACTCTCAGGAGACCCTTTTTGAGGCAATAGAGGCCCTAAAAAATTATAGTGAAAAGGCCTTTTTAGAGCTCTTAAAGAGGATGCAAAAGGGAGTGTTTACTTTTACAGATTATCTGGATAGTGATGGCTATGAGAATGTAGATATCCCTATTAGGGTGAAAATTCATCTCACAGAAGATGAGGTGGTTGCTGATTTTCGTGAGAATCCTTCTCAGGTGAGAGGCCCTGTCAATGCACCAAGGGCAGTTACAGTTTCTGCCTCTTATTATGTATTTATTGCGCTACTTAATACTTTAGGAGAATTTCCGATAAATCAAGGAATCTTTAGAAGGATTAAGGTCTTAACTAAACCAAAGACGGTGGTTTCTGCTGAATATCCTGCTCCTGTATCTGCAGGGAATGTGGAGACCTCTCAGAGGATTGTGGATGTGCTCCTTGGCGCCTTACATGAGGCTATACCAGAGTTGATACCCGCAGCTTCCTGCGGATCCATGAATAACATCTCTTTTGGAAATGAAGAATGGGCCTATTACGAGACTATTGGTGGTGGAATGGGAGCTCGTCCAGGAAAGGATGGACTTTCTGCAGTGCATACCCATATGACTAACACTATGAACACACCTATTGAGGCCTTAGAGCAAGCTTTTCCGGTAAGAATTGAGAGATATGCTATAAGAAGAGGCTCAGGTGGTGAGGGTAAATTTAGAGGCGGAGATGGTATTATCAGGGAGTATCTTTTTCTTGAACCTATGGTGGTAAGCCTTTTAACAGATAGAAGAAGACACGGGCCTTACGGACTTAAAGGAGGCTTTCCCGGTGAACCTGGGAAAAATTATTTAATAAAAAAAGGTATAGAAAAAATTGAATTATCTGATAAAAATACCTTTAAAGTGGAGCCAGGAGATAAAGTAAGGATTGAGACCCCAGGTGGAGGTGGCTTTGAGAAAAAATGAGGTATAATTAGAGAAAATTTGAAAAACTCTTTGGAGGTAGAAGGATGTTTAAAACTATAAAAGGAAAAATTCTCGGAATAGTTGTCCTTCTCTTTACCTTGGTGACTCTTTTTATTTTTGTGCTTCAAAGTATTAACACCTATCAGCAGTTTAAGAAAACTTTAATTATTGGAGCAGAAGGGATTTTAATTCAGGGAGAAAATATACGAAAAAACTTTGGAAGGTTACATGAGAGAGGGACTTTTAATCAATATATGCAATTTTTAAAAGAACAAGCGTTAAAGGCTAAAGCTGAAGGCGATGAAGCTACTTATAAAAAAGTAATTAGTGATTTTTTAAACATGGTCCCTGTGGTTCAAGCAATGCAGACTATTAAGATGGGAGAAAAGGAAGGAGGATATATTTTCAGGACACCTAAGGAAAATCCAAGAAATCCAGCCAATACTCCTGATGAAGTAGAAAAAAAAGTTCTTAAGCAGTATCAAGAAGGAACTATCAAGGGTACTTACATTATTGAAGGAAAATACAAGGATCCGCAAACAGGGAAAGATAGAAGGGCTTTAAGAATTTTTAGACCTGTTATCCTCTCAGAGGATTGCCTTATTTGTCATGGAGATCCTTCCAAGTCTTATGAACTTTGGGGCAACAAAGAAGGAAAGGACTTAACAGGTGGCCCAATGGAGGGTTGGAAGTCTGGAGAAATTCGTGGTGCCTTTGAACTTATTTATTTTATTGATTCCCACCTTAATAGACTTTTTCTTGTGATTGGTTTGCTTGCCTTAGCAACTTTTACGATTATGCTTATTGCTATTTATTTCTTAAGGCGTTTTATGATTAAAAATCTTGAGGAGCCTTTAAACGAGGTGATTTTAAATACTGAAAGGATAGCTAAGGGAGATTTATCAATTTCCTTTTCCTATAATAAAGAAGATGAATTGAAAAAATTGGTTAATTCCTTAGAGGAGATGCGTCTTGGGCTTATAAATTTAGTAAAGGGTCTTTTAAATTCCTTTACAGAGCTTTTGAATACCACTAATCTTATGAAAGATAAATCTCTTCAGCTTGACGAATCAGCCGTGACTCTCTCTCAGGTTACTGAGATGGTTAATCAAAAGATTGTGGATATTAATATGAAATTAAACGAAGTATCTCACTCTTTCGAGCAAATGAACATTGCCATTCAGGAAATTACCAAAAATGTCCTCAAAACTACCGAGATGACTAAAGAAGCTAAAATTAGAACGGATAGCTCTCATGAGATAGTGGAAAGATTAGCAGAAGATTCTAAGAAAATTGGTGAGATTGTAAGCCTAATTAATAATATAGCTGAAGCCACTAATTTATTAGCGCTGAATGCCAGTATTGAAGCCGCAAGAGCTGGAGAGGCAGGAAAGGGCTTTGCAGTGGTTGCTAATGAAGTAAAAGAACTTGCTAAGCAAACCCAGGCTGCAACTAAAAACATAGAAAATATGATTGCTGAAATTCAGGAAAACATTAAGAATTCCATTACCTCTATTGACTCTATTCGCGAAATAGTTAATCAGATCAATGATGCCGCCAATATAATAGCCAGTGCAGCTGAAGAGCAGACCATTACTGTGGGTGAGGTTAATACCTACCTTCAAGACACAGCTTATTATACTTCAGAGATTGGTGGCTCCATGGAAGAACTTATTAAATCCGTAGAAGCCCTAAAAACAATTTCCTCTCTTAATCTTGAAACAGCTGAAAAACTTAAAAAACTAGCGGATGCCTTAAAAGAAATCTCAGCGATGTTTAAACTTTAAAAATCCCTGTTAATCAGGATAAAATGGGCTGACCTAAGTGTCAACCCCCAATGTTGTCTTTTAATTCCCTCGTTTGCAAAAGTTAATTTATTAAATCAAATAATCAAGCACGATCAATTTGTTTAAAATTTCTATTTTACAGTATAAAAATTTATAATTAAAATTACTTACAAATACTATATTTGGAGGTGAGGCATGATGCTAAGTAGAAGAAGCTTTTTAATTTTAAGTGGTGTTATTTCTTTTTTCCTTTGTTAATCCGAAAAGAGGGAGGTTAGAGGAAAATTTTTAAAGAAAAGATTAATTCTTGTCCATAGAAAAAAATCTTTTTTTGAGAAGAAGGTAAGGAATTAAACATTCTTAAGAAAATGAGTTTTTTGGTGGAGGCGGCGGGAATTGAACCCGCGTCCGGAGATAGTTCAGATTAAACCCCTACAGGCTTAGCCTGTGGGTTTTTCTCGTAGAGGGCTCGTCACAGGCACCGAAGCCCTCTACCAGGCAAGAATTTTCTCGGAAATTCCGGTCTTGCCACCCGGAATTTCCAGAGCCCTCTAAGTCACACCCTCAAGAGGGCGAGGGCAGACACCTCTTGAGAGCGTGGCCGCACAATTTTTAGGCGGCCAAGGCGTAAGAATAATCGTTGGCAGTTGTGTTTTTGCACCCTTTTTTACGTGGCGGGTGCGACCACGGC
>PNIE01000060.1 GCA_002877875.1 Caldimicrobium thiodismutans | reverse complement strand
GAAAACTCCTTTATCAAACTCAACAGGGCTTCCTTAGTTCTTGGAAAATAAAACTCACACTGAGCTAATTCAGGAAAAAAATTTTCCTCAACAGCCCCTAAAAGGGCGTTAAAACTGTACCTATTAGGTTTAAAATAGGCAAAAACCAAACATCTTTTCATAGAAGGTCATTCTTAAAAAATTTTAACTCCTTTCCTAATATTTGATATTATATTACATAAGCTTTAAAAGAAAGAACCGTTTTTTTTGAGCTTTTTAAACTTTAAAAAAGAGGTATCTTATCACTTACAACTAAGGATGTAGATAGGCCAATTTCTATGCTTAAAAAACCGTTAATCTTAGGGTGTGGAGCTTTGAACTGGGATATTTTTTATGCAGTTAAAGATCTTGAGAGGTTTTCCTTTGAGGGAATGAGATTTCTCCCTGGAGAAGAATATGTCCTCCCCAGAGAGGCCTTCTTAGAGCTTCTTAAGAAACTTCAAAAGGAAGGTCTTTTTCTTTATGAAGGAGGTGGTGGCTCTTCAGCTAATACTATTTTTGCCTTAGCAACGTGGGGATTTTCTTGTGGATTTATCGGAGCCTTAGGAGAGGATCCCTTTGGAGATAAAATCCTTAAAGAATTTAGCAAAGTTAATTTGAAGGAACTTTACTTAGTTAAGGCAGGCCAAACAAGCCTTGCCCTTATTCTTCTTGATGACAAAAGGGATAGAGCCATTGTGGTTAGCCCTGGAAGTGCAGAAAAGTATCTTTCCATGGAAAAGCTTAAAATCACCCTTTTCCAAAGAGCTATCCTTCACTTAAGCTCCTTTGCAAGCAAAGAAGGAGAAGCCTTTCAAAAAGAATTAATCTCAACCTTTGAAGGAGAAATTTCCCTTGATCCAGGAGAGATTTATGCAGAAAAGGGAAAGGCCTTTCTTGCAACTTTTCTCAAAAAAACTAAGTATCTCTTTCTTACTGAAAAGGAGTTAAAAAGAGCTGAGCTTTCTACAGAGGAGCTTTTAGAGAGTGGGATAAGGTATCTCTTTATTAAGATGGGAAAAAGGGGAGCTTTGGCCTTAACCCAAAATCTTTCCATAAGAAGCTCTGTTTTCCCTGCGAAGGAAATAGTAGATAACACTGGGGCAGGAGATTACTTTAATGCTGGAGTTTTAGCAGGGCTTCTTGTTGGGCTCTCTCTTGAAAAAGCCCTTGAACTTGGTCTATACTCTGCAAGTAAGAGTCTTAGAGATTTTGGGAGAAAGGGAATTCTTTCTCAAAGTGAGTTTAAAAATTTTCTTAGTCGATTAAAATAAGACTTGATGAAAAAAATCCTTTCTGCCGATCTATATTTTGAAAAATCTCAATTTCTTCGTATTGTCCTTGAACCAGATAGAGTGGATGAAATCTCCTCTGGAGAAGAGGCAGGGCTCTCTTTAAGAACTATTGATAAAGACTTTAAAAATTCTCTACAATATGTAACCAACCACTTTGAGGAATTCTTAAAAGAAAAAGCCAAAGACTTTTTTAAAAAAGAGCTCCTCTTATCCTTTGCAGAGTCTATAAAAAATTTTGACCACTCATCAAAAGGGGAACCCTTTTCTCTTAATAGGGCCTTTAATTTTCTTGAGGAATTAGAGAAAAGAGTCCCAAAGCTTCCCGAAATAAAACATTATCGTATCCTTCTTAGCGCACTTAATAAAAAAATTGTAATTTTAAACGAAGAAGAGGTAAAAAAGACAGAGAGAAACTATTTTAGGGTAGCAGTGTTAGTGGTTGCTGAAGAAAAGGGAAAGCTTGAGAGGGGATATGAGGTTTTGGGATATAGTTTGCCAATGGATGAGGCCCTTTCTTTTGATTCTCGTTTTTATGAACTTAGTGAAAGAGCTTCCAGGCTTGCAAGGCTTATGCTTTCTGCAAGAAAGGCTCCTGCAGGGGTTATGCCTGTTATTCTCTCTGGAGAAGCAGGTGGAACGATGATTCATGAAGCTGTAGGACATGGTCTTGAGGCTGATCATGCTGAAGAAGGCCTTTCAGTCTATTCAGGAAGACTGGGAGAAAAGGTGGCAAGCTCTTTTATCACCGTTATAGACGATCCCACACTGCCTCATCTCTATGGCTCTTATGAAATTGATGATGAGGGAAGTCCTGCAGAAAGGGTTATCCTTATAGAGAAGGGAGTGCTTAAAAATTTCCTCTACGATAGATTTACTGCTTTAAAATTTGGAAAAAAATCTAATGGCCATGGAAGGAGAGAGAGCTTTAGAGAGCTTCCTATTCCTCGTATGGCTAATACCTACATAGCTCAAGGGCCTCATTCTACTGAGGAAATTTTAAAAAGCATAGATAAGGGTCTACTTGTGAAAAAAATGGGGGGAGGAGAGGTAAATCCCTTGACAGGAGATTTTGTCTTTGAAGTACGAGAGGGCTATTATATTGAGAGGGGAGAAATTCTCTATCCTGTGAAAGGAGCAACTCTTGTAGGAAATGGTCCTAAGGTCCTTGAGATTATTGATATGGTTGGTCAAGATCTTCACTTTGACCCAGGAACCTGTGGAAAAGATGGCCAGGCAGTTCCTGTTTCAGATGGTCAGCCTACCTTGAGAATTCCTGAAATAACGGTTGCAGGGGTTCTCGAATAGGGAGGAAGAAATATGTGTGGCATTGTTGGAATTTACGGAGTTAGTGAGGCCTCAAAATATATTTATTTTGGCTTATATGCTCTTCAGCATCGGGGGCAAGAAGGAGCAGGGATTGCCTGTTTTGATGGAAAAAAAATTAGGAATTATAAAAATATAGGCCTTGTAAGTGAAGTATTTAACGAAAAGATCCTTCAGGAACTCCCAGGAGAGATTGCCATTGGTCATGTGAGATATTCTACTACTGGATCTTCCACTCTTCAGAATGTTCAACCCTTTTGTGTAACCTTTTCTAAAAAAACTCTTGCCCTTGCTCACAATGGAAATCTGGTTAATGCCCATACCTTGAGGTGCGAGCTTGAGGAAGAGGGCCATATCTTTCAGACCACTACGGACAGTGAAATAATAATGCATCTTATAGTAAAGCATCTGAAAGAAGGGCTGGTTAATGCCATTTCTAAGACGATGCGTAAGATTAAAGGGGCTTACTCAGTGGTTCTTCTCTGTGACAACGTCCTTGTTGCTTTTAGGGATCCCTTGGGTTTTAGACCTCTTTCTTTAGGAATGATAAATGGAGGCTATGCTCTTGCCTCGGAGACCTGTGCTTTTGATCTTCTTGGAGTAGAATATTTGAGAGATATAGCTCCAGGAGAAATTCTTGTCATTGATGAAAATGGTCCTAAGTCTTATTTCCCCTTTGAAAGTGGGAAGGAACCCCTTGCCCACTGTATCTTTGAATTTATTTACTTTGCAAGGCCTGATAGCCTTATCTTTCAAAAGAATGTTTATACTGTACGCAAAAACTTAGGCTTTAATCTTTATAAAGAGTGCCCTCTTTCGGCAGATTTTGTGATGCCCTTTCCTGACTCAGGCACCTATGCAGCCCTTGGATATGCCCAAGCAAGTGGGATTCCTCTTGAATTCGGAGTTATACGCAATCATTATATTGGAAGAACCTTTATTCAACCCTCAGAGAGATTGAGGGACCTCTCAGTTAAGATGAAACTTAACCCTGTAAAGGACTTTATTCGTGGCAAAGAGGTAATTGTGATTGATGACTCTCTGGTAAGAGGAACTACCAGTAAGAATCGTATAAGAAGCATAAAACTCGCTGGGGCCAAAAGAATACATTTTCTCATATCCTGTCCTCCTTTAAGGTATCCCTGTTTCTTTGGGATTGATTTCCCCAGTGCCAAGGAGCTTATTGCAGCCAAACATAGTGTGGAAGAGATTAGAAAATTTCTTGACATAGATACTCTTTATTACTTAAGTCTTGAGGGGCTTCTTGATTCGGTTGGTGAGTTAAGAGACAAGGTATGTCTTGCCTGTTTTACAGGGAATTACCCTGTGGAAGTAGATTTTTCTTTTAAAAAAGATATAACAGAAATCAATTAGGAGCTACCATGAAAGCCACAGAAAGCCTTCAAGAATTTCTGAAAATCCTTGAAAAAGAAGGAGAACTTTTAAGAATCAAAGAGGAGGTCTCTTGCGAGCTTGAAATTACTGAGCTTACTGATAGGACCGTTAAGGCAGGAGGGCCTGCTCTTCTCTTTGAAAAAGTAAAAGGGCACAAAATTCCTGTGGCTACTAATCTCTTTGGAAGTTATCGAAGACTCTGCCTTGCTCTTGGGGTTAATTCTCTTGAAGAGCTCTCAGAGAGGCTCTTAAATTTCATAGAAATAAGGGAAGCGGAAGGGCTTTTAGGAAAACTAAAGCTTCTTCCTAAGCTTTTTCAGGCTAAAAATTTCTTTCCAAAAAAGGTTGACAAAGCCCCTTGTCAGGAGGTGGTTCTAAAGGGGGATAAAATTGACCTTTTTAAACTTCCCATCTTAAAGTGTTGGCCAAAGGATGGAGGCCCTTACATCACTCTTCCCTGTGTGATCACCAAGGATCCTGAAACAGGTATAAGAAATGTGGGAATGTATAGGATACAAGTCTTTGACAAGAATACCACAGGAATGCACTGGCAGATACACAAAGTAGGAGCTAAACACTATCGCAAGGCTGAATTAAGGGGTGAAAGACTTCCAGTGGCTGTAGCCCTTGGGCCTGAGCCTGCAGTAATCTATGCTGCCACTGCTCCTTTGCCTGAAGATATAGACGAATTCATGTTGGCAGGCTTTTTAAAGGGCTCACCTGTCTCTTTAGTTCCCTGCTTAACGGTGCCTCTTGAGGTTCCTGCAGAGTCTCAGATTGTGCTTGAGGGTTATGTAGAGCCCTTTGAGCGAAGAATGGAAGGCCCTTTTGGAGATCACACTGGATTTTACACTCCTCCTGAGCCCTATCCAGTCTTTCACCTAACTTGTATCACCATGCGCAAAGAGGCCATCTATCCTGCAACCATTGTAGGGAAACCACCTCAAGAGGATTGTTATCTCGGAAAAGCCACCGAAAGACTTTTTTTGCCTTTGATTAAAAAAATTCTTCCTGAAGTAGTAGATATTAATCTTCCCTGGGAAGGGGTTTTTCACAATTTGGTCTTTGTCTCTATTGATAAAAAATATCCGGGACATGCCTTTAAGGTAGCCTCTGCCATTTGGGGGCTTGGGCAACTAATGTTTTCAAAGATTGTGGTAGTCTTTGATAAAGAGGTTAATGTTCAAGATCTAAGAGAGGCTCTTTTTTATCTTTGTGCCAATGTGGATCCTGAGAGAGATATTATGATGGTTAAAGGCCCTGTGGATGCGTTGGATCATGCAACTTCTGAGGTTGGCTTTGGCTCAAAGATGTGCATTGATGCTACCAAAAAATGGAAAGAAGAAGGCTACAAAAGAGTTTGGCCAGAAGAAGCTATAATGACTGAAGAGGTCAAAAGAAAGGTAGAACCTATCTGGAAAAAAATTCAAGCTAAAATTAACCAAACTAAAAGAGCTTGATAAATAAGGTAAATTCAAGAGGGAGGAAAGATGAAGGTTGCAGTGGTGTCTGATTCCCATGATCGGATAGATCACCTTGAGTGGGCCATTCAAATCTGCAAAGAAAAAGGGGTTGAGCGCCTTTTTCACTGTGGAGATTTAATTTCTCCCTTTATGGTTTTAAGCTTAGCTAAATTTGAAGGCCCTGTTGAACTCATCTTTGGAAATAACCGAGGGGATATTTTTCTTCTTTGCAAGCTTTTAAAGGATTATCCCCAGATTACTCTTCATGGAGAAGAGGCTTTTCTTGAAATTAACGGATTTAAGATAGCTATGGTTCACTACCCAAGGATGGCAGAAAAACTTGCGGCCTCAGGTGAGTTTGACTATATTTTTTGTGGGCATACCCATAAATTTAGGGTCTGGGAGATTGGAAAAACTCTTATCATCAATCCTGGAGAGCTAATGGGAAAAGAAGGGCCTCCGAGCTTTGTAATTCTTGAGCTCGAAAAGAGGCTCTGGGAAAAAATTACCTTAGAAAAATAATTAAAGGCAAGAGGTATAGAAATGAGAATGACGAGATACTTCCTTCCAACTTTAAGGGAGGATCCCTCTGAGGCAGAAACAGTTAGTCATAAGTTGCTTTTAAGAGGGGGCTTTATTAGAAAGGTGGCCTCAGGGATTTATAATTTTTTACCTATAGGATTTAGGGCCCTAAAAAAGATTGAAAACATTGTTCGCACTGAGATGGATAGAGCTGGGGCTCTTGAAATCTTAATGCCTCTTGTTCAGCCAGCTGAGCTTTGGATAGAAACGGGCCGCTGGCAGGCCTATGGTAAAGAGCTTCTCCGTTTTAAAGACAGAAAGGAACATGATTTTTGCCTTGGTCCCACTCATGAAGAGGTAATCACAGATCTTGTAAGAAAAGAGGTGCGCTCCTATAGAGATCTCCCATTAATTCTTTATCAGATTGCTCCCAAGTTTAGAGACGAAATAAGGCCTCGTTTTGGGCTTATGAGGGCAAGAGAATTTATTATGAAGGATGCCTATTCCTTTGATGCTGATGAAGAGGGTTTAGAGAAGAGTTATCAACTTATGTATGAAACCTACGAAAAAATTTTCAAAAATTGTGGTTTAAGATTTAAGGCTGTTGAGGCTCACACTGGGGCCATTGGAGGAGATGTTTCTCATGAATTTATGGTGCTTGCAGAAACAGGGGAGGACACTTTGGCCATCTGTGAGGCCTGTGGCTATGCCTCTAATGTGGAACTAACTCCTGCCATTCTTGGAGAAAAGTATCCAGAGGAGCCTAAAAAACCTTTAGAAAAGGTTTATACCCCAGGGGTAAGATCTGCCAAAGATGTGGCCAATTACTTAGGGCTTCCTCTTGCGAAGATTACCAAAACTCTTATTTACCTTGTTGAGGAGAAGGAGCCCGTGGCTATAGTCATAAGGGGAGACCATGAAGTTAATGAGGTAAAACTTGAAAAACTCTTTTCTGGCAGGCCTTTCAGAATGGCAAGGGAAGAGGAGATCTTAAGTCTTATAGGGGCTCATCCTGGATTCCTTGGCCCAAAGGGGCTTAAAATGAAAGTCATTGTAGATAAAGCCCTTGAAGGCTATCCTAATTTTGTCATAGGAGCTAATGAAGACGAATATCACTATTTGAATGCAAATCTTGGAGAGACCTTTGTTCCAGATTTGGTGGCTGATGTGAGAAAGGCAGCTCCTGGTGACCTTTGTCCCAAATGTGGATCCCCTCTAAATTTTATTAAAGGGATTGAAGTTGGCCATATCTTCAAGCTTGGAACAAAATATAGCTCTGTTATGAAAGCAACTTTTCTTGATAAAGATGGCAAGGAAAAACCTTTTATAATGGGCTGTTATGGAATTGGGGTTAGCCGAGTCCTTGCTGCAACCATTGAGCAAAACCACGATGACAAAGGGATTATCTTCCCTTGGCAGATTGCACCTTTTCAAATTGCCCTTATTTCTCTGGAAAAGGCTCTCAACGAAGAGGCAGAAAAAATCTATCAAAAGCTTCAAGCCCACTATGAAGTTCTCTTTGATGATCGCGATGAAAGGCCAGGGGTGAAATTCAAAGATATGGATCTTGTGGGAATACCTTTGCAGGTTATCCTCGGAAAAACCTTTAAGGAAAAGGGAGAGCTTGAAATTAAGATAAGAAGATCAGGAGAAAGAATTCACGCAAAGCCTGAGAACTTAGAGGAGGCTATAGAAAAAGTAAAAAGTGAGCTTCTCAATGAAGGCCTTTAAGCTTTCTGAAATAGCTGAATATGTAGGAGGTGTTCTCAAGGGGGAGGATTTTTATATTTCAAGGCTAAATGCTCTTTTACTTGCAGGAGAAGAAGATCTTACTTTCATAGACTCGAAAAAGAGGCTCTCTGAGGCTAATCAATCAAAGGCCAAGGCCTTTCTTGCTCCCTTAGGCTTTTCCGAATATCTTCCAGAGAAATCTGTCATTGAGGTTAAAGATGTAAGAGTAGCCCTGGCTAAGGCCTCCTCTCTTTTTCGAGAGGAGATGGCTAAACCCTCAGGAGAACTCCAATTCACTCACATAGAGCCCTCTGCCAAAATTCATAAAGAGGCTATTATCTATCCTTTTGTTTACATCGGAAAAGAGGTAAAAATAGAAAAGGGTGTTATAGTTTTTCCTTTCTGTTTTATTGGTGATTTTTGCGAGATTGGTGAGGGAACAATTCTTTTTCCCCATGTAGTTCTTTATCCTGGAACAATTCTTGGGAGGAATTGTATTCTTCATTCTGGAGTCATTCTTGGGGCCGATGGCTTTGGCTATGCTCAGGAGGTAAAAGATGAGGGCTTTAAGAATTTAAAAATCTATCACTTTGGAAGGGTTAGGATTGGAGATGAAGTAGAAATTGGAGCCAATTCAACCATTGACAGAGCTACTTTTGGAGAAACTGTAGTTGGACCAGGCACAAAGATAGATAATCTTGTTCAGATAGGGCATAATGTGAGGATTGGCAAGGAGTGCATTCTTGTCTCACATACGGCTATTGGGGGAAGTGCCTTAGTTGAGGATTATGTGATGCTTGCAGGCCAAGTGGGAGTTTCTCCAGGGAGTGTAATAAGAAAGGGAGCCAAGGTGGCTGCCAAATCGGGAGTGCATGGAGAGATTCCTCCTGGAGAAGAGGTGGCAGGGATTCCTGCTATCAAAGCCAGCCTATGGAGGCGCGCAGTAGTAATTTTTGAAAAACTCCCAGAAATCTATAAAGAGATAAAAAAACTTCTTCAAAAATAGGAATAGCAAAGCCTAAATCTTATCTCAAACCTCCTTCAATTATTCTTATCTCTTCCTCTGTTAA
>PNIE01000037.1 GCA_002877875.1 Caldimicrobium thiodismutans | reverse complement strand
CCTGAAATCCTCGAAAAATGGAGGAAAAATCGCTCAAAGGGCCCTTTTCCTCTAATAGTTATTCTTGATAATCTGAGAAGTGCCTATAATGTGGGGTCTATTTTTAGAACTTGTGAGTGTGCAGGAATTCAAAAACTCATTCTCTGTGGAATCACTCCATGCCCCCCTCACAAAGGCATAGAAAAAACTGCCCTTGGAACTACTCAAGCCCTCCCTTGGGAATACCAACTTTCTGTACTTTCAACTATAGAAAAGTTAAAGAAAGAAGGTTATACTATAGCATGCCTTGAAATCACAGATAAGAGCCTTCCTATCACTGAGGTCAAAAAAGACTATTTTCCCATGGTTCTGGTTATAGGAAATGAGGTCTATGGGGTTTCTGAAGCTGTCCTTGAGGCCTCAGACCTTGTACTTGAAATCCCCCTTTATGGAAAAAAGGAATCTTTAAACGTAGCTGTGGCTGCAGGAGTTGCCATTTTTACTCTAATAGAAAATTACCAAAAGTTTCAAACCTAAATCTTTCCAAGCTTTCTCCTGACATATAAAAACATTACTGTTCCTTTGCCCTACCTCTAGCAGTTGCCTTTTTCTCAAAAGGCCTATTTCTCGAAAAGGATATCTCCTTCTCCTTACAATATTTTTAAACTGACTGACAATATCTGTAAAAATGGGCAGTTGCTACACTTCTCATAGATGGCTATTCTTTTGCGTTTGATTTTAGATTGAGGATCTATTTGAATAGCCCCTTCTTTAAATTCCTATTATTGACAAACCTTCTAACAATGAGTATTTTAAAATTTGTTTTAGGAATGATTTTAGTAATAAAAGGGAGGAATTATGGGTGAGGAAATAAAAAGCACTCTACAGATTGCTTTGGAGAAAGCTGAAAAGCTTGGTAAGGCAAGCAAAGAGGAACTTGAGTGGGAAAGCCACAAAGAAAAAGCTCTTTCCTATGTGGGAAAATTTCTAAGAGGAGAGATCCCTGATTTTAAAGAGGAAATTACAAAGTTTATAGCTGGGCTTCCCGTTAAATTTCAGAGAAAAGCTCTTAAGACGGTGGTTGAAGGGCTTATCAAGAATCTTGTTTTACCACGAGAGGAATATCATCTCAAAGAGATGGAGAAAATTCTTGAGGCCCTTAAAAGCTTGCTCTATAATATTCCTCAACTGGATAAACTTTTTGAGGAGACTAAAAAACTTTTAAAGGAATATCTCCTTCAGAAAGAAACTATTTATCAAGAATTGGAGAAAAGATTTGCAGCTAGTCTTTCTGCCTTAGAGAGAGCGGTTTCCGAAGAAATGGGAACCAAGGTTAAACTCTCTCCAGAAGCTCATCCCCAATTTCAAGAAGAGTGGAGAAAAATTAAAGATCACCTTGATAATGAATACGGAAGACACCTTGAATATGTTAAGAATATACTTTTGAAAGTTGTAAGTTAATGCCTTATAAGGTTTTACTCTATCCCCAAACCCTTTTTTACCCTCTTCGTCTTCTGAAAGCTGATCCCTGGGTAGCACATTACTTTATCCTAAATTTATTTGAAACAGAGTCTCGTATGCAAGCCCTCTTTAAGGATAAAATTTCCAAAATACGCTTTTTGTCTTTAGCAGAGGATTTAGATTATTCTCAGCTATTCCACATTTTTTCAGAACTAAAAAACTTAGGTCTCTATCTTAGAACCCCTGAAAGTTTAAAAATTTATAAACTTCATCAGGATCTCTTTGAAGAGACCTATTCTATCTTTAAAAAAGGTAATAATTCTTTAAAGGCAGTTGAAAAGGCCTTTTTACTTCTTGCCCTTGCAGAAGATATAGACTATACTTTATTTGAAGTCTCTTTCTCCCTTAATAATTTCACCCAAACCTGGGAAAAAATCTTTGAAGAAAAAATTTTGTTTAAAGACTCCTTTTTTATTGAAGAGGCGCCCATAGAGAAATACCTCTTTGAGGGAACAGAGAGAGAGAACCTTTGGGAAGTAAAAAAGAGAATGAACAGCTTTAAGGAACTTCTTCCAAAGGTGGCCTTTGGGGAAGAAAAGCCAGATACCCTTCTCATTAGTGAAGAAGGAATCCTTGAAGAATGGGGAGAAGATTTAGAGATTTCTGAAGAGAAAAGAGAGGGAGAAAACCTCGTAATTTTAGAACTAAAGAATTCTCTGAATGAGAAACTTGGGCTTTCTGATAATTCTTCTTTTCCTGATTTCAGAAGAATAATTCTTGTAAAGTAAATGATTGAATTCTATATAGGTCTTACCCTTTTTGGAATTCTTATATCTATGATGCTCTCAGCCAGTGAGGCAAGCATTTTCTCTCTTTCAAGAATTGACCTTGCTAGCCTTCAAAATTTAGGACTTAAGGAAAAATACCTAAAAATCATTAAAAAACCTGAAGAACTTCTGATAACCCTGCTAGTTGGGAACGAGCTTGCCGATTATTTTGCAAGTTTTTTTTTCGCAACTATTATAACTCTTCTTTTCCACGAAGAATATCGAAGCCTTGGTTTCTTGATCTTTGGCTTACTTACTTTCTGGTTAGGAGATTTTTTTCCTAAAGTTTTAGGTTTTAAACTCCGAGAAAAGCTGGTCCTAATTATTCTTCCCTTTACTTATTTCATTTACCAAATTTTATTTCCTTTAAGAAATATTCTTTACAATCTTTATTTAAAAATCTACAACTTTTTTCCAGAAATAAAGGAAAAAAAGGATCTAAAGTCCTTTACCCCTGTTGAGCAAATCATTATGCATGCCTTAGATCTTGCTTTGAAAGAGAAAAAAATTACTCCTACGGAAAGGGAATTTGTTTTTGGTCTCTTTCTTTCGGAAAAGATTCCTGTTTCAGCTATTATGACACCTCGATCAGAGATAGTTGCACTCAAAGACCAACCCCTTACTTTGGAAATTATGGAGAGAATCCGTGCCCTCCCTTTCAACAAAATTCCCATCTACCAAAATACCCTTGATGAAATAGTAGGGATCCTCTATGTTAAAGACCTTATTAGACACTTTGGAAAAAATTCTTCTTTTAACCTAAAAAATCTCTCTGACTTAACTAAGCCTGCTTTCTTTGTACCTGAGAATTTTAAGGTTAGAAATTTGCTCTTTGAGTTTCAGAAGCGCCATCTAAAAATTGCCTTAGTAGTTGATGAATATGGAATCCTAAAGGGGCTGATAACCCTTGAAGATATACTTGAAGAGCTCTTTGGTGAATTTTTCACTGGAAGGGAAGAACCCCATGAGCCTATACAAAAGATCTCTGAAAATTATTTTCTTCTCTCAGGAAAGGCCCTCCTGGAAGAGGCCAAAGAGGTTCTTGAAATACCCTTCGAATTAGAGGTCATTGAAGATTTAAAAACGGTAAATGGATTTATGCTCTCTCTCTTTCAAGGTATCCCAAAGGAAGGAGAAAAAATCAACTATTTGGACTGGGAATTTATCATTAGAAAAACGAAAGGCAGAAAAATTCTTCTTGTTGAGGCCAAAAAAGTTAAAAATGCTTAAGGCCATCTTGTCCCTTTTCTTCTTTTGTTTTCTTGAATCCTTTTTTGCTATGGGAGAAATTGCCTTTGTCTCTGCAGAAAGGCTTCTTATTGAGAAAATAAGCAAAAAGAGAAGTGCCCAAATTTGTATAAACTTCTGGAATAACCCTGAAAGACTCTTTACTACAACCACCCTTGGCATAACTTTGAGTATTGCCGGAAACGGTATTTTTACCTCTTATTTTTTGATTGAAAGCTTAGGAAAGGTAGGAATTTTTATAGCAACCTTTGTTCTTCCTTTTTTTATCCTATTCTTTGGCCAAATACTTCCTAAAACCTTAGGTAAAAAGTACTCTTTTCCCCTGGTTCTCTATCTCGCAACTCCCCTTTATATAATTTCCTTTCTCTTTTATCCCATCTATCTTATCAATAACGCCCTTTCCCAATTACTTCTTAAGAGAGAGGAAGAAAAAAGCCCCTATTTCTTAACTAAATTCAGAGAGGTCTTTCTCACTATGATTTCTTATGAAGAAGAGATTGATCAAAAAGAGAGAGAGCTTATGTACAAAATTATGGAATTTGGTAGAAAAAAGTTAAGCCAGGTTATGATTCCCCTCTCCAAAGTTAAGGCCTTGCCTATTGAAGCTACAGTTAAAGATGCGATTGAATTTAGCAGTAAATATAATTTTAACTATATTCCCTTATATGAAGAGGATCTCTCCCACATTAAATACATCGTAAAGATTCAGTCTCTCTTGGGAAAGAGCCTATTTGAAGAAGAAACCCCCTTAATTAAATTTGCTAAATCTCCCCTTTTTTTACCAGAAATAATTCCTGCCCATGAGGCCTTAAAAATTATGCAAAAAGAAATTCAGGAAATAGCTATAGTGGTGGATGAGTATGGTCTGGTTACAGGACTTGTAACTATTGAGGACCTTGTTGAAGAAGTTCTCGGTGAATTCAGAGATGCTCTTGATTATCAAGAACAGGAAATCCAAAAAATTTCAAAAGACACTTATCTTGTGAAGGGTTCTATTGAGATTGAAAAACTTCAGGAACTTGGATTGCCCATTCCCAAGGGAGATTATGAAACTTTAAATGGTTTTATCTATGGGCTTGCCAATCGTATTCCTAAAAAGGGAGAGATCTTTTATTATAAGAATCTCGAGTTAAAGATTGAAAAGGCTTCTCCTCATACTGTTGAAGAGGTTCTCATAAAGGTTCTCAAAAAGGGAGCTCTATCTCCTTCTCTTTAAACCCTGTAAGCTCTAGAGTTGGTGGAAGTTCTGAGGTAAATTCCAGCTCCTTTATCTTCCAGTTAAGATTAAAAATAGGACTTGTGAATATTCCTTCTCTTTCCTCTGGAAAAAACTGATATTCTCCTTCAAGAAGACCTCTTTTTAAGTGAAGCCTTTTTTCCCTTAAACCCAAGAAATAAAAGGAAAGGTCTGCTTGACCAAGCCTCTCATAAACAATTTTATAAATCTTTTTTTTGTCTAAATTAATCATTTTGATGACATCTTCCCCTTTTTTCCAAAGAAGAATTACCTCTGAAGACAAAGGAGGCTTAAGATAGAGAATAAGAATCTCGGCTGAGGCTATAAAATCGCCATAAGCTCCACCGCTAAAGTTATTTTTTAGAAAAAAGGATTCCCCTTTTAAAAAACACTTTCCTTTTACGGTTCTTCCTGAAAATCCCTCTTTGATAAGGATAGAGTATGGCTCTTCCACAGGGGATTTATAAGCACAAGAATAAAATACAAAAAGGAACAAACCCAAAAAAAGTCTTTTAAGGACAAGAGTTAAGCAATTTTTCAAAGTTCTTTTTCTCTCTTTGGTGTATAGTTTTTTGGTGAGCTTTTTTAAACAGTTCACAAGCCTTTTCTTTATTTCCTAGCTTCAAATAAATTTCACCAAGATGTGTCCAGATTACAGGTTCATCAACTTTTAACTTCTCAACAGCTTTCTCTAAGTAGGTCCTTGCCTTTTCATAATCTCCTTTCTTATAATAGAGCCAACCCAAGCTGTCAAGAATATAAGGATCTTCGGGTTTTAACTGATTTGCCTTTAAAAGAAGGCTTTCTGCTCTATCAAGATCTCTATTCAATTCTACTAAACTATATCCTACAAAATTTAAAACATAAGCATCCTCAGGAAATCTCTTCAAAAGGGGCTCAACTATCTTTAAAATCTCCTCGTAGTTTTCAAGACAGGCATAATTTGAGGCAAGAGCAAGAATTAAATCGGGATCTTCAGGATAATTTATAAGCCCCGTTTTAGCTATTTCAGCCCCTTTTTCGCATAAATCGATACTTTCATAAGCATTGGAAAGAAAAACAAAAAAACTCTTCTCTTTGTAATCTACTTTTCTTAATCCTTCAAGATAGGATTTGGCCTCTTCAAGATTTTTCTTTTTTAAGATTTCAAAAATTCTTCTTTGAGCCTCGATGTACCAAATAGATCCAGGAGGAATTTCCTTATATATCTTTAAAGCCTCATTGGTTTTATCTTTATATTCAAGAGTTAAACCTAAATAAAAAAGAAACTCAGGCTGGTCTTTATGTTTTTCCAGATAACTTTTGAGAAGATTTTCTGATTTTTCAAGGTCTTTCTGTTCAAGATAAAATCCAAGAAGAAGCCTTAGAAAATCCTTATCTTCTGGATTCTTAAGGAGATAGTCTATTAAGATTTTTTCTATCTCTTCTTTAGCAGAGATATCTTCAAGAAATTGAAGAGCCTCTAAGATAAGGGGCTTATTATCAGGGGACAATTCAATTGCCTTAAGATAGGCCTTTTCTGCAGCTTTATAGTCCTCCTTTTCTCGATAAATGCGAGCCTTAAAAAGGAAAATAGCATGATTTTGAGGATGCATTTTTTCCAGTTGCTCAAGTTTTAATAAAGCCTGATCCCATTCCTTTTGTTGAAGAAATAGGGAAATAAGAAAACTTAAAATTTCCTGATCTTTTGGTTCTTTTTCTAAATATTTCTCTAAAATCATTATAGCCCTATTGGGACGATTTTCCTGTAAATAAACTCGGCTTAAGAGCCATACTATTTCTTTATCATAGGGATTCTTTTTATAGAGATTTTCGCCAAGATCTCTTGCCTCCTCAAGTTTCTTGTTTTCAAGATAGTAGGCCATCAAAACCTTTTTGAGATAGAGGGATTTCTTTTCAAGTTTTATAGCTTTTTGAAGATGGGCCTCTGCCTCCGCAGGATCTTTAGCTACGATTTGAGAAAGGAGAAAATAATAGTAGGCCTCCTCCTTTGAATCTGCTAAGGAGAACTTTTCACTAAAAAAAATTAAAAGACTGCACAAAATAACAAGAGAACTAAAGTTTTTCAGGTAATGCTTGAGGATAAAGGGCTGCATCAGGCAATTTCTCCTGTAGAAATTTTTTAAGTTTCTTTATAAGTTTTTCTTCTATTTGTCTTACTCTCTCTTTTGAAATTCCAAGTTTCTTGGAAAGTTCATTAAGGGTTTTTGGTTCATCAGCTAACAATCTCTCATAAAAAATAATATAGTCCTTGCCGGTAAGCTGATTACCAAATTCCTTTAAGAGTCTTTTGAAATTATTTAAAATTTCTTCTCTAGCTACGGTCTCTTCAGGCCCTGGCTTGGTATCTGCTAAAAAGTCTCCAAAAGTATCTTCTGAGTCAGGACTTATGGTAGACTCAAGACTTACATCTTGGGTAAACATTCTCATTTCCATTTCTTCAACTTCCTTTTCCTTTACCCCAAGTCTCTTAGCAATTTCCTTAGAAGTTGGCTCAAAACCAAGGAGCGCAAGCCTTTCTTTTTCCTTTCTTAGTTTATAAAAAAGCTTCCTTTGGGCCTGCGTTGTTCCCATTTTAACAAGTTTCCAGTTATCCATAATATATTTCAAAATATAAGCTTTAATCCAAAAGGAAGCATAATAAGAGAATTTAACCCCCTTGTAAGGATCGAATTTTTTAACAGCCTGAAGGAGCCCAAGATTTCCCTCCTGAACCAGATCGAGAAAATTGTAGGCCCAAAATTTTTGAAATTCAAAAGCAATCTTAACAACTAGCCTCAAATTGGAGACAACAAGCTTATAAGCCAGCTTGGGATCTTTAGTCTCGTAATAGGCCTGGGCAATGGCTTCCTCTTCCTCTCGAGTTAAAACTGGATACTTAGAGATCTCCTGAAGATACTTCTGAAGAGGATCAAACTTTGCAGGAACCTTAGGAGCCTCTTCATCCCATACCTGAGGAAGAGTAACATTACTAAGCTCCTCAATTTTTTCTAAAGTATAAGTTTCAAGATGATTATTTTTTTCTTCGTCCATAGGTGTAAATTTTAATTCACTGAGTAAATTTTGCAATTTATTTTATCTTCAAGAATTTATGAAGCTGTATCTGAAATCTAATAGGCCTCTTTACTTCAAGAATCATCTTGGCAAGTTTTTCCGGTGGCATAAAAGGTTCACAAGGAGAAAAAAAACAATTGGTTTTTGAAAATAGGTCATATTTTTCAATCACAGAAAGACTCCAATGAAAATCTCTTTCATCTTTAATCACAAATTTTAGGGCGTCATCCTTTTTTAAAAATTGAAGGTTCTCTAAATTATTAAATCTTTCCATTCCGGAGGAAGGGGTTTTTAAATCCATTATTACTATTACTTCTTCTGGTATGTTTTTAATACTAAGAGAACCGTTAGTTTCAAGCACAAGAATTGCTCCCTCTAAAAGAAAGGCCTTAATAAGCTCTAAGGTTTCTTCCTGTAGCAAAGGCTCTCCACCAGTTATAGTTACATAAGGTATAAGAGCATAGTTTTCCTTCCATGGCAAAAGAATTTCAGAAATTTCTTTTTTTTCATAATTACTTCCTTCTTTGGCATAGGGTGTATCGCACCAACTACAGGAAAGATTGCACCCAAAGAGACGAACAAAATAGGTAGGAACACCAATTAAGGGGCCCTCGCCTTGAAGGGAAAAAAATATCTCAGAAATCTTAAGACTCACACCTCTGAATAAGTAGCCGAAGCCTTTTCTGTTTCAAAAACTGTTACTTCCTTAACTCTGACATTTGGATAATCCTTTAGCCTTTCTTTCACCTTTTCAAAGATAAATCTGGCCAGATTTTCGGAAGAGGGATTTCTTTCTTTGAAATAGGGATGTTCATTTATTAGGCGGTGATCAAGTTGGGAGAGAACATCTTTCAGGATTTGTTTTAGATCTTTAAAGTCAATAAGGATCTCAATTTCATTGAGTTTTTCTCCTTCCACTACGAGTTCAACTATCCAGTTGTGACCATGGAGATTTTCGCAGGCTCCTTGATAATTTCTTAAGTAATGAGCTGAAGAGAAGTGATCTTTTACTTTGAGTCTGTACATCTTATAGAAATAAGGCGGCGCGGGGATTCGAACCCCGGATTCACGGCTTTGCAGGCCGTCGCCTTACCGCTTGGCTACGCCGCCTTAGTTTTCTAATTTAAGTGGCGACGGAGGGACTCGAACCCCCAACCCTGTGGATATGAGCCACATGCTCTAACCAGTTGAGCTACGTCGCCACTATTTAAACTATCTAAACTATATTATAAAACACCATTTTAAATCCTGTCAAGGGG
>PNIE01000081.1 GCA_002877875.1 Caldimicrobium thiodismutans | reverse complement strand
AGAAAAAGGAATAGAAATACTTAAGGCTAAACTTCCTGTTTTACTTACCTGTGAAAAGGATTTAGCTAAGCTTCCTTTTGTCCCTTTTTCAGAAATTATAAAAGCTGTCAGGGCTGAGCCTGAGATTTTTACTGCTGAAGGACCTGTTAAATTTGAGAGAGAAAAACTTGGTTTAAAGGGTTCACCTACCCAAGTTAAAAAAGTTTTTACTCCTGAAATTAAAAAAGACACTATCCTTTATGATCTAACTAGCACACCTCTTGAAAGGGTTGTAGAAAAAATAATTCAAATTTTAAAAGAGAAGAATTTGTTATGAAGGAAGTATGGATATTTATTGAACAAGAAGACTTAAATATTCACCCTGTATCTTTTGAATTGTTAGGGATAGGTAAAAAACTAGCAATGAATCTTGATGGAAAGGTAGCTGCCCTTTTGCTTGGCTCTGGTGTAAAACCTCTTTTAGAGGAAATTTTTGCATATGGGGCTGATAAGGTTTACATCCTTGAACATGAGGTTTTAAGATATTATCGCCATATTCCTTATGTTTATGCTTTGACACATCTTGCTAAAAAGTATCGACCTGAGATTTTTCTTATTGGGGCAACTTCTCTTGGGCGGGATCTTGCTGGAGGAGTAGCCACTCACTTAGAGACAGGGCTTACTGCTGATGTAACGGAGTTATCTATTGATCCAGATACTAAGAATTTACTTATGACACGTCCAGCCTATGGTGGAAATATTATGGCAACTATTATTTGTCCTAAACATAGGCCTCAGATGGCAACTGTTCGGCCAAGGGTCTTTCCTATTCCTGAAAAGAGAGAAGGATACTTTGGAGAAGTGGTTGAGGAAAAAATTGAATTATCCGAAGAGATGGCAGGGGTTGAGAGATTAGGGTTTCTTCCCAAGGAGAAAACCGTTAATTTGGAATATGCTGAGGTTATAGTAGCAGGAGGAAGAGGAATTGGCGGGAAGGAGGGGTTCGAAATTTTAAGAGAGCTTGCAAGGCTTCTTAAAGGTGAAGTTGGCGCAAGTCGCCTGGCTGTTGAGGCTGGATGGATTTCCTATGAACACCAAGTAGGGCAGACAGGAAAAACTGTTCGACCTAAAGTCTATTTAGCCTTTGGAATTTCTGGAGCTATTCAACACAGAGCTGGGATGCAAAATTCAGACTGCATTATTGCCGTCAATACCGATCCAGAGGCTCCTATTTTTAAGATTGCAGACCTTGGAATCATAGGGGATTGGAAGGAAGTAGCCCTAGCACTTATTAAGGCTTTGAAGGATCGAGGAGCTTCATAGATGGAAAACTATAGCTTTGATGTGGTTATTGTGGGAGGAGGGCCGGCTGGGCTTTCCTGTGGAATAAAACTTGCTGAAAAGGGTGTAAATACCCTACTTATAGAAAAAGGAAGATTTTGTGGAAGTAAAAATCTTTTTGGTGGAGTCATTTATACTTCCTCTGTTAAAGAGATAGTTCCTGAGTTTCCTGAAGTAAATCCACTTCCTGTTGAGAGAGCGGTTGCTGAGGAGGGTTATATTTTTTTTTCAAAAAGGGGAGTAGTTAAACTACTTCATACTAAGGCTAATCCAAAAGAGGCCTTTACAGCTCTTAGAGCAAAATTTGATGCCTGGCTTTCTGAATATGCTTTGAAAAAGGGTCTTCTTATTGTCCCAAAAACTAAAGTTATAGATCTAAAAATTAACCATTCTCAAGTAACAGGAGTTATAGTAGATAGGCCCCAGAGTTTTGATAACCCAAAACCTGCAGAGATTGAGGCTAAAATTGTTATTCTTGCTGAAGGAGTCAATCGTCTTTTAGCTGAAAGGGCTGGTCTTGTGCAAGGACCTTTTAAACCTGAGGAAGTTGTTTTGGCAGTAAAGGAGGTTATTCAGCTTCCAAAGGAAGAGCTGGAAAAAAGATTTGGAGTTAAGGAAAATAAGGGGCTTGCAGCCGAGTTAATTGGAGAGATTACCTTAGGTCTTCCTGGAACAGGTTTTCTTTATACTAATCAAAACAGCCTTTCCTTCGGGATAGGAATTTTTCTCAGCACCTTAGTAGATCTTAATCTTAAACCCTATGAAATTTTGGAAAGAGCTAAGGCACATTCCTATTTACAAGAGCTTTTTAAAGGAGGAGAAATTCTCGAATATGGGGCTCACCTCATCCCTGAATGGGGTATTGAGGGATTGCCTAGACTTTATGGAAAGGGAATAATGGTTGTAGGAGATGCTGCAGGCCTTGTGAATCCCTTATTCAGAGAAGGCACCAATTTAGCCATCTATTCGGGACTCATGGCAGCTGAAACTGCACTTGAAGCCTTAGAAAAAGGTGATTTTTCAGAAAAGACTCTAAAAGGTTATGAAGAAAGATTTAGAGAAAGCTATATCTACAAAGACCTATTGTTATTCAAGAATCTTAAAGTCTTTCTATTGAAAAATAAGCACCTTTTTGATACTTATCCTGAAATGATCTATGAAATTTTTACTCTTTACTTTTCAGCCCAAGGGCGCTATAAAAAAGAGATTATGAAAGAAATTTTAGGGATAATAAGAAAAAAGAGAGGTATTTGGGGAGTTCTAAAGGATATAATCAGTTGGGGGAGGCTTTTTTGGTAAAAAGGGTAAATATTGATGAAAAGATAGGGGCAACTAAATTTTTTGTGGATGAAGAATATGCCCATCTAAAAATAAAATCTCTTGAGGTCTGCGAAAAATGTTCTTCAAAGCCCTGTTTGAATTTTTGTCCTGCTGGGGTATATCGATTTTCTGAGGGAAAGATAGTTATTAGTTACCAAGCCTGTCTTGAGTGTGGTTCCTGTAGGGTAGGGTGTCCCTTCAAAAATATTCTCTGGGATTACCCCCGTGGAGGTTTTGGTGTAAGCTATAAATTTGGATGAGGTATGTAGTGATGAAAAAAGAGAATTTTTATTATGAGATCTTCTATTTTATTCTCTTTCTAATTGTTCTCTCATTTGGTGTTTATATTCGTTTTGATGATCAAAAGGTGTGGAAAGAAAATGAAGCTCTTTTCTTTTATAAAGGAGAACCTTTATACAGTGAATATGACTCTTTTTACTTTGCAAGATATGCCCTTGATATGAGAGAGGGTCTTTTTAAAAGTGGAACTATAGACAACTTTCGGTTTTTTCCAGACAATTCCTCTCAAGCCAAGCTATCAGATAAAGAATCCTTTGCCCCTAAATATTCTCTTTCTGGTAACTTTATTAGTTATTTGTTTTATAAACTCTCAACCATTACAGGCCTAAGTGTAGCCTGGCTAACTTATTACCTAATCCCTTTGTTGTCAGTAACCATAGCGGTTGTTTTGTATTTATATTTTCATTATTTAAAAATGCCCTTTTGCGGCATTCTAGGAGGATTGATAACCGTTTCTTCTCCCATGTATTTAGGAAGAACAGGCCTAATGAGGCTTGACCATGACGTATTGAACCTAACTCTTCCTTTTTTGACGGCCTACTTTTTTTTAAGATTTTTTAGGACTCAAAAGGATAGAGCTCGTTATTTTTGGATTATTCTTTCCAGTTTGACTCTTAATTTCTACTATCTCTGGTATGCCCACGCTAATCTTAATTTTGTTTTGGTTTTGACCTTTTTGTTGGCCTATCTTTGGGACCCTCTTAAAGCTTTTATTTTCAAACGAGAGGTTACCTATAAATTTACTCGCAAGGATTATTTTTTCTTGGCTATCTTAGTTCTTCCCCAAATTTGGTATCTTTATATTGGACCTTATCATCTTTATGAACAAGTAAAAACTTTAGTTTTTAATATCAAGAGTCTAACAGCTGCAGAACGCCTCTTTAAGGATTTTCCTAATATCTTTATGTCAATTTCTGAGTTACAAAAACTTAGTTTTTGGGAGGTCATTTCTGCAGTGACCTTTAATAAAATTCTTGGAGTTATAGGCCTTATTTCAGTTTTTTTTATGTTTATTTTTCACTTTAGAAGTCTTTTATTTCTTTTCCCCTTTTTTGTAATAGGGCTTCTTACTTTTTTTTCTGGAGCAAGATTTGCTATGTATCTTTCTCCCTTTATAGGGATTGGACTTGGATATTTGGTATATCTGCTTTTTGAAAAGCTCTTTTTAGCTATAGGGTTCTTCAAAGAAGAAAAAAAGCAAAAAATTCTTATACCTTTCGTAGGATTTCTTCTATTTATAACTACTCTTTATATCCAAAGTGAGGCTCTTAGGATTTTGAGTACTCCAAAAATTTTAGTACCCTTAGTAAAGGATATGGAATGGATTAAAGAGAAGACTCCTAAGAATGCTGTAGTTTGGAGCTGGTGGGATTACGGTTATGCTTTTCAGCTTTATGCTAGAAGGGCAACCTTTCATGATGGAGGTTCACAGGGAAGTCCTAAAACTTATATGATAGCAAGATCCTTTGCTACTTCTGATCCAAAAGAAGCCTGGTTAATCACTTCCTTTGTTGCTAATTATGGCTTAACTGGTCTTGCTAAATTATTGAAAGAGGGCCATACCGCCAAAGAGGTGATGGAAAATATTCGCAATGGGCTCTATCAGAAACCTATAAAAACACCGATTTATTGGGTATTTACTGCGGATCTAATAGATAAATTTGGCTGGATACACTATTTCGGAACCTATGACTTTGACAAAAAAGAGGGGATCTTTGGCAAAATTTTTGTCCCCCAGTGTAAATTTATTTCAACTAATCTCATTCAATGTCCTCAATTGAATAATACTATTTTAGATTTAAATGAGGGTCTGATAAGGATTGCTAATGAATATATTCCAATAAAGTATCTCTATTATTCAGATGGTAAGACTATTCAGAGTAAGAAATTTTTTGATCAAGGTATTTATACAGTAGAAATAGTTAAGACTCCCAATAACCAGACTGGGCTTTTTATTCTTGAATCACCCTCTGAGGCAACTCTCTTTAATGAAATGTTTATTTTAAGAAAGTATGATCCTCGCTTTTTTGAATTAGTTTACGATGATTTCCCTCACATGGTTGTTTATAAAGTAAAATCTGAGTAGAAGTTGATTTAACTATTTCAAAGGAGGTGATAAAAGATGCTAATCAACCTTTCAGAGATTGAAAAGAGACCTCATCCTAAATTTGAAGGGGTAAAGATTGGGTTTATTACAACTAAGGAAAATACTCCAGAACTAAGTATAACCCTACTAGAAATTGAGCCAGGCATAGAGATACCTACTCACACTCACGAAAAGGAAGTGGATACTATCTTAGTGCTCAATGGAGAGGGGGAGCTTTATTTTGAGGGTAAATGGCTTCCTTTAAAGAAGGGGGATGTAATTGTTATCAAGCAAGGAAAAGTACATGGAGTTAAAAATAAAGGGAATATTCCTCTTATTTGTTATATTGTTCACGCACCAGCTTTATGGTAAAATAGGCATAAGATGGATATCCTTGAAAAGGCAAGAATTCTAATATCAGCCTTACCCTATTTTAGAAATTTTTATGGCAAAATCATTGTGATCAAATATGGCGGCCATGCAATGGTAGCAGAGGATTTAAAACAGGCTTTTTCCCAAGACATCGTTTTAATGAAGTATGTAGGAATTAAGCCTATCATTGTTCACGGAGGGGGCCCTCAAATAAGTCAGGTTATGGAAAAGATGGGACTAAAACCTACTTTTATTGAAGGACAGAGGGTAACAGATGCCGAGACGATGAACGTTGTTGAGATGGTGCTTGTGGGAACAGTTAATAAACAGATTGTCAGTCTAATTAATCAAGCTGGAGGAAAGGCTGTAGGGTTATCTGGAAGAGATGGAAATCTCATTGAAGTTGAAAAAATGACCCTTTATCGATATACCGGAGAGGATAGGCCACCTGAGATTATTGACATAGGTAGAGTTGGAAAGGTTAAACAGGTAAATCCTGAGGTTTTATTAACTTTGATTGAGAAAGATTTTATACCTGTAATTGCACCTGTTGGGGTCGGTCCAGGAGGAGAGGCCTATAATGTGAATGCCGATTTGGTAGCAGGAGCCATTGCAGGAAGTCTTAAGGCTGAGAAATTAATCTATCTTTCAGATATTACAGGGGTACTTGATGAAGAGGGCGTATTAATATCTACCCTTTATGTGGATCAAATTGAGGAACTAATTGAGAGAAAAATAGCTAGAGGGGGAATGATTCCTAAATTAAAGAGTGCAAAAAAGGCTTTAAATCAGGGAGTAAAAAAGGTTCATATTATCGATGGTAGAATACCCCATAGTCTTCTTATAGAATTATTCACTGATGAAGGTTTAGGGACTCAAATACTTCCAAGGGATGAGGAGGTTATTAATGAGTGAAGTTCAGCTTCCCCCCAGTTACAATCCCAAAGAGGTTGAAGATAAATGGTACAAAATTTGGGAAGAAAAAGGCCTTTTTGAACCTACCTATGACCCTCAAAAACCAAAATTTTCAATGGTTATACCTCCTCCTAATGTTACAGGTTCTCTTCATATAGGCCATGCTTTAAATAATACTCTTCAAGATGTGCTTGCCAGGTATAAAAGAATGGATGGATATGATGTTCTATGGATTCCAGGAACAGATCATGCTGGCATTGCTACTCAGAATGTAGTTGAAAGGGAACTTGCTAAGGAGGGATTGACCAGAGAGGACCTCGGAAGAGAAAAATTTTTAGAAAGGGTCTGGAAATGGAAGGAAACTTATGGAGGAAGGATAATTTCTCAATTAAAAAGACTTGGAGCAAGTTGTAGTTGGAGTTATGAAAGATTTACAATGGATGAAGGACTTTCAAAGGCGGTTAAAGAGGTATTCTGTAGACTTTGGGAGGAAGGTTTAATCTATCGAGGAGATTACATTATCAATTGGTGTCCAAGATGTTATACTGCTTTAGCAGATCTTGAAGTGGAATTTGAGCCTAAACCGGGAAAACTGTGGTATTTGAAATATCCCCTTCTTGATGATTCTGATTTTATTATAGTAGCCACAACTCGTCCTGAAACTATGCTTGGAGATACTGCAGTTGCAGTTCATCCTGAAGATGAACGCTATAAGAGATTTTTAGGCAAAAAGTTGAAATTACCTCTTCTTGGAAGAATTATCCCGGTTATAGCTGACAAAGTTGTAGATCCTGAATTTGGCACGGGTGCTGTCAAAGTTACCCCAGCTCATGATTTTAATGACTTTGCAATAGCCCAGCGTCACCAGCTACCCTTAATTAAAGTTATTGATGAATATGGAAAAATGACAGAAGAAGCTGGTCCTTATGCAGGACTTGATCGTTTTGAAGCAAGAAAAAGGGTAGTTGAAGATCTTAAGAAAGGGGGGTTTTTACTTAAAGAAGAGGATTATGAGGTAGTTCTTGGCCATTGTTATCGTTGTGGAACAGTGATTGAACCATTGTTATCCAAGCAATGGTTTGTAAAAATGAAACCTCTTGCTCAGCCTGCAATTGCTGCAGTTGAGTATGGCTTTATTAAGTTTTATCCAGAGTCTTGGAAAAATTTATACTTTGATTGGATGAGGAATATTAGAGATTGGTGTATTTCTCGTCAAATTTGGTGGGGACATAGAATCCCTGTTTGGTACTGTGAGAGCTGTGGAGAGATCTTAGTATCAAGAGAGGAGGTACTTGAGTTTTGTTATAAATGTGGGAGCACTGCCCTAAAGCCAGAAGAAGATGTTCTTGATACTTGGTTTTCCTCTGCCCTTTGGCCTTTCTCTACTATGGGCTGGCCTGAAAAAACTAAAACTCTTGAAACCTTTTATCCCACTTCAGTCCTTGTAACCAGTTTTGATATTATCTTTTTCTGGGTTGCCAGAATGATTATGATGGGTGAACATTTTATGGGAGCTATTCCTTTTGAAAAGGTTTACATTCATGCTCTGGTTAGAGATGAAAAAGGCCAAAAAATGAGTAAGAGCAAGGGAAATGTTATTGATCCCCTAGAAATGATAGAGAGATTTGGATGCGATGCACTTAGATTTACTTTGGTGGCCTTAGCAGCTCAGGGAAGAGATATAAAACTCTCAGTAAATCGCATCGAAGGATATAAGCACTTTATTAATAAGATCTGGAATGCGGGAAGATTTGTTCTAATGAATCTTGATGATTTAAAAAAAGAAGATCTTGAGAACTTAGAGTATGAGAAATTACCCCTTTTCTCTAAGTGGATTTTGTGGAGGCTCAATGAAACCATAAAAAAGGTGAGAGAAAAACTTGAAGAATTTGAATTTGATCAGGCTGCTATGGCTATTTATCATTTCTTTTGGGATGAATTTTGTGATTGGTATCTCGAAATCTCAAAGATTTATATGCGAAAGGATGAGCTTAAAAAATCTACTCAAGTTGTATTATACAAGGTTTTTTCAGATTGTCTAAAAATTCTTCATCCTTTTATTCCTTTTGTAACTGAGGAACTATGGAATTTTTTACCTTTTAGAGATGAGGAAAATCTTTTGAGAAGCTCTTATCCAAGGGAACAGGTTTTTAATTTTTCAAAAGAGGAAAAAGCTCTTACTGAGACTGTAATCAATATTATTACAGCCATTAGAAATATTAAATCTGAATATAATCTAACTTCCATGAAAGATATACCTGTTATAGGTATATTTGATAACGAGAAAATTAAAAAATTGGAAGACCAAGTGGAGATTATAAAAGCCCTTTCCAGATCGGAGACCTTTAGTATTTTTGAAAGTTATCAGAAAAAAGAGGGAGAAATAATGGTTCTTATTGAGGGTGGTGGAGAACTTTTTATGGATTTGAGTAAATATCTTGACTTCGAGAAAGAAATAAATAGATTAAAAAGAGAGATAAAAAAAACTCAAGAAAAATTAGAAGTAATTAAAAGAAAGATTGAAAATCCCCAATTTTTAGAAAAAGCTCCTTTAGAAGTAATAGAAAAAGAAAGGAGAGCCTTTGAAGAATTGAGTCAAAAATTAGAAAGATTGAAAGATTTATTAGAGAGGATAGAAAATTCTCGTAGATAGAAGATGTTACACCATATATGAAATTCATCTAGAAGCTAAAGTTGGATCAAAAACTGCTCAGATTTTTATACTAAGATCTTAGATATTAGTGCAGAGGGGGGTAAGATTAAAATTT
>PNIE01000100.1 GCA_002877875.1 Caldimicrobium thiodismutans | reverse complement strand
CTGTAAATTTCACCATTTCTTATGTCAAGCTGAGCCTTTTCTCCAAGGATAGTTGCATTTTGAGTGAAGTCAAAAAGTTTAAAATTTTCAAGTTCTAAAAGTTCTCTTTGAGGGTCATAGAGAGCTCTTTCAGCATAAAGAAGAAAATTTTCTTTTTCAAGAATAACATCTCCTTCTGCAAGGATTTTTTTTCCGTTATAAAGAACTTCTACTTTATTAGCAGTGAACTCAAGGGTTCTAGTAACTGGATAGGCCGATAAACCTTTAACATTAATAAAAAGAAAGATACCAACGATTAAAGCTAATAGATATTTCAAAAATCTTATTCCTCCTCTTCTTCACCCATTATCTCTTCTACTTCTTCCCTCCCTGCCTCAAGTTCCTCCACCTGTTCTTCATCCTTTCGAAGAAGCATCTCCAGGAATTCTCCAACATGGGTTTTTTCTTCCCTTGCTACCTCAAGTAAAATTGCCCTGAGATTTTCATCCTCTGCAAGGCTTGCAAGCTGTTCATAAAGATTGATAGCATCAAGTTCTGCCATAATGGCAATCCTTAAAATCTGACGGTCAAGATCCTCCTCATCGATTCTATCAAGTTCAAAGGGAATTTTGGAAAGCATAGGACACCTCCTTTAATTTTATCTTAAGATATTATAGCTTAATTTAACTTATAAGTAAAGAAACTTTAATTTAGGCTTTTTAGGAAACTTGTGGTAAAAGGAGTTCTTTGGAAATCCTTTCAGAGAGAAGCTTTTGCTTTTCCCATTCTCCAAAGACCTGCCCTTTAGGTAAAAATTTTTTTATGAAATCAAAGACCTCTTTTGAGATTCTTCCAGCTGGCTTTTTCATAAAGGGGGTTTGAGGTAAGGGCATAAAGGTATGAGCGTGGATTATAGCTCCAGCCTTTGCAAGCTCTTCCATAAAGGAGACCGTAGCCTTTATATCCTCTTCCTCCTCCCCAGGAAGACCAAAAATAAAATCAACCTTGGCCTTAAGCCCTGCTTTAAGAATAAGTTTTACTGCCCTTCTTACCTCCTCCACAGTATGTCCTCTGTGAAGATAGGAGAGTAATCTCTCACTTCCTGTTTGTGCCCCTATTATCAGATTGTCATTAGCACAGTATGTTTTGACAAGCTGGATAGTCTCTTCAGTTACGTGCTCTGGACGAACCTCAGAGGGAAAACTTCCAAAAAAGATACGCCCTCCATAAGGTTTAACAAGCCTTGCAAGCTCTTTTAAGAGAGTCTCCAGGGCTGAGAGGTTAAGAGTTTTCCCATCGGGTGAACCATAAGAAAAGGCATTGGGAGTGATAAACCGCAAATCTTTTATGCCCCTTTTAAGCAAGGCCTCAGCATAATAAAGAATTTTGTCAAGGGGACGATGTCTGGGTTTTGTCCCAAAAATTCGCGGAGTCTGACAATACTTACAAGTAAAGGGACATCC
>PNIE01000005.1 GCA_002877875.1 Caldimicrobium thiodismutans | reverse complement strand
TGTGCCGTTCCTCCGGATTTTGAAGATAAAGAGATGATTTTACTAGTTGAAGCTATAAATAAAATGCTGGAGGAACTAAATAAGAGAAAGGAATATCTTATTCAGACTGAAAGGCTGGCTACTTTCGGAACTCTTCTTTTTAGTTTAGCCCATGAATTAAATAACCCCTTAAACAATATTTATACAAGTTGTCAAATTCTTCTTGAAGAACTTGAAGGAGAAAATCTTGAATTTAAACGTGAACTCCTTTTAGAAATTGAAAAGGAAATTGAAAGGGTCCAAAAAATTATAAGAAGTATTCTTGATTATTCTAAACCAGGTCAAAAAGAAAAAATTAAGCTTAAAAATCTCTTAAACGAGACCCTTTATCTTTTAAGAGGAAAAATTCCTCCTCAAATAGAGATTAATTTGGAAATTCCTGAGGATTTTATGGTTTTTGCTGATCCTCAACAGCTAAAACAAGTTTTTATTAACCTTTTTAAAAATTCCTTCGAAGCCATAGGAGAGTCTAAAGGGAAAATAATTGTTAAAGGTTTAGAAAATAAAGATTATAACACCATTTATTTTTCTGATACAGGACCTGGCATTCCCGCCAAAGATCTTCCCCATATCTTTGATCCCTTCTTTACAACCAAAGGAAATAAAGGCTATGGATTAGGTCTTTTCATAGTTTATAATTTAATTAAAAACAATCAGGGTAGTATTAAAATTGAAAGTGAAGTAGGAAAAGGGACCACCTTTATTATAAATCTACCCAAAGAGGAGGGAAAGGTAATAAATGATAGAGAAAACTCCTAAAATTCTTGTTGTGGATGATGAAAAGTTAACTTTAAAAAATTTAAGTTATGTTTTAAGTAAAGAGGGATATGAAGTAAAAACAGCTGAGAGTGGTACCTTGGCTCTAAAATATCTTCAGGAAGAGGAATTTGATGTAGTGATTACCGATTTAAAAATGGAGAAAGTAACAGGGCTGGATGTCCTTGAAAAGTGTAAGGAATGGTGGCCTGATACTGAAGTAGTCATAATAACTGCTTATGCCACAGTAGATTCTGCCATTGAGGCTATGAAAAAGGGTGCTTATTATTACATTATGAAACCCTTTAAATTAGAAGAATTAAGAAAAGTGGTAAAGGAAGCGGTTGAAAAAGTGTATTTAAAAAAAGAAAACAAAAAATTAAAGGAAGAACTTGAAAAAAATAAAGAGGAGGTCAAGATAATAACCAAAAATCCAGAAATGAAAAGGATTCTTGATATAGCTGAAAAGATTGCTCCTACTGATTGTCCAGTTCTTATTTTAGGTGAGACTGGGACAGGGAAAGAACTCCTGGCAAGGTATATTCATTCAAAGAGCCATCGCCGGAATAAAACCTTTCTGGCTATTAATTGCGGTGCCTTTACGGAGGAGTTGCTTGCCAATGAGCTCTTTGGGCATGAAAAAGGAGCTTATACTGGGGCAGTGACAACCAAAAAAGGACTTTTGGAAATTGCTGATGGTGGCACCCTTTTTCTTGATGAAATAACAGAAATGAGTCCTACAATGCAGGTGAAATTCTTAAGAGTTTTACAAGAAAAAGAGTTTTTAAGAATTGGTGGCACCGAACCTATTAAGGTAGATGTTCGTTTCATTGCCGCAACAAATAAAGATATTCGTAAGGAAATTGAAGGAGGTTATTTTCGAGAGGATCTCTACTTCCGTCTAAATGTGGTAACTTTAAAACTTCCTCCTCTTAGTGAGAGAAAAGAAGATATCCCTCTTCTTGCTTATCATTTTCTCCGGAAATATGCAAAAGAAATGCACAAAAAAGTTACCGAAATAGACGAAGATGCTATGAAACTTTTAATGGAGTATGATTATCCCGGAAATATACGAGAGCTTGAAAACATAGTGGCCCGAGCAGTAGCTTTAACTACCAGCGAAAAAATTGAGGTTCATCACCTTCCTGAAGAATTTAGGAAATTTAAAATCTTTACCTTTCGTAAAAGGGAACAAAAACTTTTGACCTTAGAGGAGCAAGAAAAAGAATATATAAAATTTGTTTTAAAGGAAACTGGCTGGAATAAAAGTCTTGCTGCTCAAATACTTGGTATAGATAGAGCTACCCTTTGGAGAAAATTAAAAAAGTATGGCCTAGAAGAGAATCCCTAAATTTTTACTACTAATACAGGTTTGTTTCCAAAATTTATAACCTTCTCGGTTACACTTCCAAGTAAAAGTCTCTTCAAGCCAGTTTTTCCATGGGACCCCATCACAATTAAATCAGCCTCTTCTTTATTGGAGAATTCTATAATTTGTTCTGCTATATTTCCTTGAACTACAAAAGCCTCAGATGGGATATTTTCTTCTTTAAATTTAAGTCTCATTTTTCTGACAATTTCTTCCCCCTCATTTCTTAAAGTTTCAATAAGATTAACTAATTCAGCCGGAGTTTCATAAAGCTCAAAGAGAAGTTCAACTACAAAGAGAATGCTAACGGATGCCTTAAAGGCTTTTGCCAAAAAGAGAGCTCTCTCATTAGCTCTTTCTGAATAGGGAGATCCATCTACTGGCAAAAGTAGTTTTCTTATTCTTAAAGTGGCCTCTTTAGGGATAACTAAACAATCCACAGGACTTGAACCTATAGTTCTCGTAGCAGTGCTTCCAAGGATTCCTTTAGCTAAGCCACTCTTTCCAGTTTTTCCAAGCACTATAAGATCTACTTCCTCTGCATAAGCAGTATCAATGATTCTTTGAAAAGGCTCCCCCTCTTCAAGGATCTCTTTGACCTTAACTCCCTCTTCTTCAGCCATAAAAGAAGCTTCCTTTAAAATCTTTTCAGCCCCCTTTCTAAGGGTATCTTTCATACCAATAAAAAGAGAAAGGGCACTACTTAGGGCTTGTCCTACAGGGAGAACAGTCATAACTAATACTTCCGCATTGAGACTTTTAGCTAACCATAAAGCATTTTTATAGGCATTGAAGGATACCTCTGAACCATCAATACAGGCTAAAATTTTACAATAAGTCTTCATTTTTCCCTCCTGCAATTTGATTCAAACTGTAGAAATTATTATAGATAAAAGTCATAAAAATTCAAAATTTTTATGGAAAAACAAAGATCCAAAGATGAGTTTGAAGTTCATAGGGATATTGTTTATTTCCATAGAGTTTAATTCCTCTTGGGAATTTAGCTGTTATTACCCACCAGCCCTCTTCTTCAAAATTAGTGTAAAAAAAACCTTGATTATCTGTTTTCAACTTTTTTAAAAATAAAGGCACATTAATTTCCTCATTGGAATCCTTAGGAAGTTCTGAGGGATTGAGTTTAAATCTTAATCTTTCCACCACGATTTCAATCTCTTTAAGAGGTTTGCCTTCATAGAAAATTTGACCTCTAAAAAGGACTCCCTTCTTAAGACCATAGGGCCTGGTTAAAGGTTTTATCTCCAGGGGAAAAGCGCAAAATCTATCCCAAGAGGTCTCCTTTTGCACATGAAAGAGGGTTTTGGCATAAGACCTCTTTAAAGTTCCATTTAAAGTAAGGGTATCATCACCCTCAATGCAGAGAAGATAGTCACCTGCTTCTTTAGGTTGTATCTTTATTTCATAGGCAATCCTTGGGGTGTTGAACCAGGGATCATAGAGCTTTTTGCGAAGTAGAGTAAGTTTTTGTTTTTCTCCCTTAGGTGTAATAATAAAAAAGTGAGAAGGTACCTTTAGATCAAAAAAATTGGCAAAAGCCGGTTGCCCTTCAGCCAGGGTAAAGATTTTCTCTTTCCCAACTTTTCCGTAGGAATCGTTATCAGTATAAAGAATTAAAATCTGGGCTTTCAGATTAGAAACAGAAATTAATAAAATTAAATTAACAATAAAAATTTTTAACAAAAAGAGCAAGGCTTAATTACTTTCAATTTTTAAGTAAATGATCTATTCATAATCCACGAAATAATAGCACTTTTCAATTGAAGCTCTTGCTCAGGTGTTAAACAGGACAACCAATATTTTACCCATTTCTGAAGCCTATTTAGATGCAACTTAGGAATTTTTTCTCCAAAAATCATCTCAAGGCTTCTCATATACCACACAAAAATGGCTTGAAGAGGCATAAATTTGTATTCTAAGGTTATAGGATATAAACTTTCATAGAAGGCCTTATTGGCAAATTTTTTATCAAGCTCATGAGTGTATTTTCGAATGACCAATTTGGAAACCTTTTCTTCCCTTGGTTTCGTATCAAGCTCTCTTAAGTATTCAAGATTTTGTTGAAAAAGCCTTAACTTATCCTGATTAAGACGAATTATTTCATCTTGGAGGGCAAGAAGAGCAAGTGGATTTTCTCTCTCTCTGTAATACTTAGCAATTTTTTGTTTTAAAATAGATTTTCTGGATCTTCCACCCATTTATGTTACCCCTCTTTGTCTTTATTTACTCTCAAGACAAATCTGATCCTTTCCATGTAATTCTTTAAAATAAACGGATACATAATCATAAGGAGCAATTTTCTTAATTCTTAAGGCACAATAATTAGGTTCTATAGGGAATTCCCTTCCTCCCCTATCAACCAAAACAGCTAGTTCTATCTTTTTAGGCCTTCCTAAATCAATTAGGGCATCCATAGCAGCACGCACGGTCCTTCCTGTAAATATAACATCATCCACTAAAATAATGCATTTATCCTCTATTGAAAAGGTTATTTCCGTTTTTCTTACCTCGGGATGTTGAGAAATGCGAGTCCAATCATCCCTATATAGGGTAATATCAAGATAGCCAACGGGAAGATTAACTCCAAACTTTTTTTTAAAGATTTCTTTAAGACGATTAGTAACAGGAATGCCTCCGCATTTTATACCAATAAGCACCACATCCTCGAGAAAGGGATGTTTTTTTAAAATAGATTGAGCCAATTTTTCAATTAAATTTTGAACTCTTTTGCTACCGGCTATTACCTTTTTTGGTTTTTGCGATAAAATATTCTCCATAATTTAAAGATACCTTTCTTTTTAAATTTAGCAAGGGGAAAAACTTGGATTGGATTGAATTTTCTTATAGAGTTATTTATGGAGATACCGATTGCGGCGGAGTGATGTATTATGCCAATTATCTTCGGCTCTTTGAAATAGGAAGAACGGAATATATCCGTAAAAAAGGGATAAGCTATCGTGAAATTGAAGAGAAATTTGCAATCATCCTTCCTGTGATTGAAGTTTATGCTAAATATAAAGCTCCTGCAAGATACGACGATATACTAACTATTAAAACGGCCCTTTTAGAAGTAAAATCTTACAAAATTACCTTTCTTTATGAAATTTATCGTGAGAGAGAGCTTCTTTGTGAGGGAAAAACGCTTCATGTACCTATAAATAGAGAAGGGAAAATTGTCCGCCTTCCATACGAGGTAATTAACCTTCTTAAAAAATAATTTTGTTTTATATTATTTTTTATGAATTTAAAAATAGGTCTTATTGGCCTTCCTAATGTAGGAAAATCAACTATTTTTAATGCCCTAATTCAAAAGGCTAAGGCAGAGGTCGCCAATTATCCTTTTTGTACTATAGAGCCTAACCTTGGAATGGTAAGCATTCCTGATGAAAGGCTTGAAATAATTGCTAAAAAGGAAAAAAGTGCTAAAGCTACTCCTGCTTTTATTGAATTTGTTGATATTGCAGGGCTCGTAAAGGGAGCAAGCAAAGGAGAAGGGCTTGGTAATCAATTTTTATCTCATATTCGCAATGTTTCAGCTATAGCTCAAATTTTGAGATGTTTTGAAAAGGAAGATATTATTCATGTGGAAGGTACAGTTAACCCTGTAAGAGATGCTGAAATTGTGGATCTGGAATTAATCCTTGCAGATATCCAAACTCTTGAGAAAAGAAAAGAAAAAACAGAAAAACTAGGAAAAACTGATAAAAAAGCTAAAGAAGAACTGGCAATTATAGAAAAGGCCCTCTTTTTTTTGCAAGACTTAAGGCCCTTAAGACTCTTTAAAGACCAGTTTTCCCAGGAAGAGATCACTTTTCTAGAAAAACAACTTTTTTTATTAACTCTAAAGCCTATGATGTATATAGCTAATCTTGGGGAAGAGGATTTACTGAATCCTTTAGAAAATCCCCATTTTAAAGCTTTAAAAGAAAAGGCTGAAAAGGAAGAAGTTCCCTTAATTCCCTTAGCCGGAAAATTTGAAGCTGAACTGATAGGGCTTACAGAAGAGGAAAGAGAAGAATTTCTTAAAGCCTATGGACTTAAGGAGCCTGGGCTTAATAAAATGATCAGAGAAGGTTTTAAGCTTTTAAACCTAATTACTTTTTTTACAGCTAATAAAAATGAAGCTAGGGCTTGGACTATCAAAGTGGGCACAACAGCTAAAGAAGCCTCAGGAATAATCCATTCTGACTTTGAAAAGGGATTTATTGGTGCAGAGGTTATTTCCTTTGAAGAGTATCTCCAAGTAGAATCCTTTCACAAGGCAAGAGAACTTGGACTTTTACGCCTTGAAGGAAAGGATTATTTAGTTCAAGAGGGAGATTTAATCTATTTTAGGTTTAACCTTTAATAAAAACTTTCGTAAAAAAACCTTGTCCTAAGTATAAAATTATTTTAAAATTAATAAAAAGGAAAGGAAGCTCAAGAAGGGGGAAAAATATGCAGGCACGATGGGTAGAACATTTAATTAAAGCCTGGGATACTTTTTTAGAAGACATATTTTCTTTTGTTCCTGAAGATACAAAGAAGCATCTAAAAAATGCCAAAAAGGAGATTCTGCTTGCTTTTAAAAGTGCCCTTGAGGAAAAAATTAAAGATCTTGAAGAAGAAAAAAAGGAAGTAAAGAAAATCAAAGTGGAAAAGGAAAAATAAAACTTTATGAGAAGGATTATTCTCTTTACTGGTAAAGGAGGTGTTGGGAAAACTACTATTTCAGCTGCAACAGCTGCCTTTCTCTCTGAACTTGGAAAAAAAGTTCTTGTAGTCTCGGTGGATCCTGCTCATTCTTTATCAGATGTCCTTGAAAGAGAACTTTCTCCAGAACCTTTAAAAATAGATAAAAATCTTTATGCCCAGGAAATAGATGTCTATTTTTCTGTGGAGAAGTTTTGGGGAAAGCTTAAGGATTACTTGAAGAGTTTACTTAGATGGCAGGGGGTAGACAATATTGTGGCAGATGAGCTTGCAATCCTTCCCGGAATGGAAGAGGTCTGTGCCTTTCTTTGGATTAATAAACATTATGAAGAGGGAGAGTATGAGGTTATTGTGGTGGATTCAGCACCCACCGGTGAGACCTTGAGATTTCTTAGTCTTCCTGATGCTGCTAGTTGGTGGATCACAAAGATACTTCCTCTTCAAAGAAAGGTTATGCGTTTCATAAGGCCTGCTGCTAAAATGGTATCAGATATGCCCCTTCCTGAAGAGGAGACCTATGATGCCTTGGAGGACTTGTTCCGACAGGTCTATAATCTTTATCATCTCCTTCAAAATCCTGAAATCTCAAGTATTAGATTAGTTACCAATCCAGAAAAAATGGTTTTAAGAGAAACAGAAAAGGCCTATACCTATCTTCACCTCTTTGGATTTAATGTAGATGCCCTCTTTTTAAATAGAGTCCCAAAGGAAGATAGCCCTTTTTATGAATATCAGAGGACTTACGTGGAGAGAATTTTAAAAACCTTTGAGCCAACTCCTGTTTTTCTCATTCCCCATTTTGAAAGAGAAATTCTTGGTTTAGAAAATCTAAAGGAATTTGGAAGAGCTATTTACAGGGAAAAAGACCCAAGCCTTGTCTTTTATAAAGACAAACCCTTTGAAATTTTAGAGAGAGACGGCAAATGCTATTTAAGGCTATATTTAAAAGATATTCCTGAAGAAATGCCAGATATTGTGAGGAAAGAAGACGACCTCATTATTAAAATTAGAAACTTTAAAAAACACTTTTTCCTTCCAAGAAGTTTGATCAATAAGGTGATCGAAGGAGCAAAAATTAAAGGCCAGATTTTAGAGATAGTTTTTTCCTCTTGACAAGAAGTTAAATCATTTTATATTTAGGTAAAATTCAGTTAGGGAGGTCTTATTCTCAATGGCAAGGCATAAGAAGATTGAAAGAGTCAGGGAGATTGAGAGAAGGAGGAGAAGAAGGGCTAAATTAGCTAAGCTTCGTGCTAAGGGCCTTTTCCCTAGACCTGAGGGTTATGATCCTACTGTTTATTCTTATGTAGCTTATGCTGTTGCCAAAGGCATAATGACTCTTGAGCAGGCTCTGGCTCGTTTAGAAAAAGCTAAAATTAGTGATCAACCAACTCCTCAAGATCAATAATTTCCTATTATCTTCTGCCTTCTTAATAAAGCCCACAAGAGTAGGCGGGCTTTTGTTATGTCATTATGGAACCTCTTTTAAGGGTTAAGGGCATCTATAAACGCTTTGGGAAAAAAGAGGTTCTAAAAGACATTTCATTTGAACTTTACCCTAAGGATATTCTAGGTATTATAGGTCCCAATGGAGCTGGAAAAAGTACCCTCCTTTATATTCTTCTTGGAATAATTACTCCTGAAAAGGGAGAAATTTTTTATTTTGGAAGAAATTTTTTTCAAGAGAGGAGCTCTCTTCTTAAAAGAGTAGGCTTTGCCTCTCAATATGTGAGCCTTCCCTACTCCCTTACCGTAAAAGAAAATCTTATGGTCTTTTCTCATCTTTATGAGGTAGAGGAGCCAGAAAGAAAAATTAACGAACTCTTAGAACTTTTCAAACTAAAAGAAAAAGAAAAGGTCCTTTCAAGGGCTCTATCCTCTGGAGAAATGATGAGATTAAATTTAGTTAGAGCTAATCTTTCTGATCCAGAGATCCTTCTTCTTGATGAGCCTACAGCTGGCCTTGATCCAGAATATGTTAAATATGTAGGAACTATTCTGAAAGATAGGGCTGAAAAGCAAGGCAAAGCTATTATTTTAACTTCCCATCAATTGGGAGAACTTGAGAAAATTATTAATAAAATTCTTTTATTGAAAGAGGGAAAAATAATTGGATACGGAACTCTAAAGGAAGTTTTTCATAAATTTTCTGTGTCTCACCTTGAGGATCTATATTTTAAGGTTTTTGGAGATGTTAACCTTTAGCCCCAGAAGAGTAAAGGGTATCTTACTAAGACATCTTTATTTGCTTAAGCATTCTTTGAGTAGGTGGATTGATTTACTTTATTGGCCCACTGTAGACCTCCTTCTTTGGGGATTTATAACCCTTTATCTTCAGAAGGATTTGGGAGGGATTAATATGCCCTCTCTATTTCTTGGAGCTCTAATTTTTTGGAATATCCTTATAAGAGCTCAGCAGGGACTTGCTGTTGGGTTCCTTGAAGATATATGGGCAAGAAATCTTTTACATCTTTTTGTCTCTCCCTTAACTATCTTTGAATACCTTTTAGGACTGGTTCTTTACAGCCTTTTTAAGGCAACCCTTGCTTCAGGTATTATGACGGTGCTTTCCTGCTTACTTTTTGATTTTAATTTTCTCTCCCAAGGAGTTTTGGTTTTTTACCTCACCTTTGGATTAATCCTTTTTGCCTGGTCCATAGGGCTTATTACTATGGCTTTTATTCTTTATCTTGGGCAGGAGGCAGAAATTCTTGCCTGGGCTCTTGCCCTTCTATTTCTCCCCTTTTCCGCAGTCTTTTACCCTGTATCTGCCTTACCAGTTACCTTTCAAAAAATCTCTACCCTGGTTCCACCCTCTTACTTCTTTGAAACCTTCAGAACCCTCCTTCTCTTCAAAAAAATTTCTTTCAACCTTCTTTATAAAGGCTATCTTCTCACTTTTCTATATTTATTAATAAGCAGTTTGTGCTTTTTCTATGCCTTTTCTCTTGCTAAAAAGGAAGGAAAGCTGGTAAAAATAGGAGAATAGACCCTTATAGTATCTTGTTTTTTCTTTCAGATTGGTTATTTTTAAGCTTAACTATGAAAAGAGAAAAGGTATTTCCTCAGGAGAGGATAAGAAATTTTAGTATTATTGCCCATATTGATCACGGAAAATCTACCCTTGCAGACCGTCTACTTGAAATCACTGGGGCAGTATCTGCCCGTGAGATGAGAGAACAATATCTTGATAGACTTGACCTTGAAAGAGAAAGAGGAATTACCATAAAAGCTCAGGCAGTAAGACTTTATTATGAAAGGGAAAATGGAGAAATCTATCAGTTAAATCTTATTGATACTCCAGGGCATGTGGACTTTAGTTATGAAGTCTCAAGAGCTCTTTCTGCTTGTGAAGGAGCTCTTCTTGTCGTAGATGCTTCCCAGGGAGTTGAAGCTCAAACTCTTGCCAATGTATATCTTGCCTTAGAAAATAATCTTGAGATAATCCCTGTAATCAACAAAATTGATCTGCCCCAGGCAGATATTGAAAAAACTAAGAGAGAGATTGAGGAGATTATTGGGCTTTCTGCAGAGGATGCCCTTCTTGTTAGTGCTAAACAGGGAATTGGGATTAAGGAGGTTCTTGAAGCCATCGTAAATAAAATTCCTCCTCCCAAGGGAAAAAGAGAGGCTCCTTTAAGGGCCCTTGTTTTTGACTCCTGGTATGACCCTTATTTAGGAGTAGTAGTGCTTTTAAGGGTAGTTGATGGAAAAATCTATCCTGGAATGAAGATCAAATTCCTCTCTACCGGAAAAGTTTTTGAGGTCACCAAAGTGGGAGTTTTTGCTCCTGAGGCTACTACTCTAGACTGTTTATATGCAGGAGAGGTAGGATTTATAGCTGCTGGGATTAAAGAGGTAAGAGATGCTAAAATTGGGGACACCATTACAGAGGCTAGTGCCAACGTTGAACCCCTTCCGGGATTTAAAGAGATAAAGCCAGTGGTTTTTGCTGGAATTTTCCCAGTAGATAGTGATGACTTTTCAGCCCTTAAGGATGCTATTGAAAAACTCTGGCTAAATGATCCTGCCTTTTCTTATGAAATGGAAACCTCTGCAGCCCTTGGGTTTGGTTTTAGATGTGGTTTCCAAGGGCTTCTTCATATGGAAATTGTTCAGGAAAGGCTTGAAAGGGAATTTAAGTTAAATTTGATTTCCACTGCCCCTTCTGTGAAGTATAAAATTCGCTTGAAAAATGGTAAAGAGCTTGAAATAGAAAATCCCGCTCATTGGCCAGATCCAGGACTCATTGATGAGGTTTCAGAACCTTACATTCGTGCCGAAATCTATACTCCCAAAGAATATATTGGCTCCCTTTTAACTCTCTGTGAAGAAAAAAGGGGTATTCAGAAGGAAATCAAATATCTTTCCCCAGACCGGGTAATTATCGTGTATGAGCTTCCCTTTAGTGAAGTCGTCCTTGATTTTTATGACAAATTGAAGAGCTATTCCAGGGGTTATGCCTCCCTTGATTATCAATTTATAGGATATAGAGCCTCTGATCTTGTAAAAATGGATATTCTTATAAATAAACAGCCTGTTGATGCTCTCTCCTTAATTGTTCATAGGGAAAAGGCCTATTATAGGGGAAGGGAACTTGTTTCCAAATTAAAAGAGGTTATTCCAAGACAGCTTTTTGAGGTAATAATTCAGGCTGCCATAGGAAGTAAGATTATTGCAAGAGAAAGAATTCCTCCCCTAAGAAAAGATGTCCTTGCTAAATGTTATGGAGGAGATGTAACCAGAAAGAAAAAACTCCTTGAAAAACAAAAAGAGGGTAAAAAGAGACTTAAAGCTATAGGTCATATAGAGATACCACAGGAGGCTTTTCTTGCGGTTTTGAAGATTTAAAAATTTGTACTCTGAGGTGAAAGATGCTCCAGAATAAAATAGCTGAATGGTTAAAAAGTATAGTTATTGCTCTAATTCTTGCTCTTTTTATACGCACCTTTATTGTTCAGGCTTACAAAATTCCATCAGGCTCAATGATTCCTACCTTGCTTGTTGGGGATTATCTTTTAGTCAATAAACTTTCCTTTGGTATCAGAAATCCCATAAAAGACGATTTTCTCTATCGCTGGGGGTTACCTCACCGTCAGGAAATCGTAGTATTTACCTATCCTGAAGATAAAAAACTTGATTTCATAAAGAGGGTAATTGGCCTTCCGGGGGATACAGTAGAAATTATTAACAAAAAGGTTTTTGTAAATGGGAGGCCTTTAAGTGAACCCTATGTGCAATTTACGGATAACACTGTGTATCCCAAAGAGATAAGCCCAAGAGATAATTTTGGGCCAGTAAAGGTTCCACCGGGTCATATTTTTGTGCTGGGGGATAACAGAGATCAAAGTTATGACAGTAGATTCTGGGGTTTTGTTCCTATTCATTCTCTTAAAGGGAAAGCCTTGATAATTTACTTTTCTTGGGACAGTGAAAAGGGAAGAATAAGATTTTCTCGTATAGGAAATTTGATCAATTGAGAGCTATTTGGCTATCATAGCTCTCATAAGGTCAGCAGCATTTTCTGCGTGACCTGGAATATCGCAAATAAGATCAATAAGCTTTAGAGTAAATAAAAGTTCCATTGGATCACTTAGCCTCTCGAAGGTGAACTTTTTCAATTGATTGCCAGCCTCTTCGGTTAAAAATTCTTTATAGCGAATGGCTCTAATGAGCTCTTTAGCCCGGTTTCTTGAATCTTCATTCCAGGTAATAAGAAAATCTCCGGAGTATTTAATCATATCTTCAAAGTATTTTAAAGGTTCAATACTCTGCAAAAGCAAGTCTTCAAGTTTTTGAGAAAACTCTTCAGGATATTTAATCTCTTTAAAGGAAAGCCAGGTTAAGATTTGCTCAGCAGAATCAGCTATAGCGTCTTGTTCTTTTAAATAAAGAAAGAGTTCAAATTTCTCTACAGGTAAAATAAGGCCCTTTGGAAGGTGTCCTCTAATATTAGTTTTTATTTTATCTGCCTCTCTTTCTATTTCGATAATGTGTCTTACAATTTCCTCAAGGCGAGATTTATCTTGTTTAAAATAGGCCTCAAAAGCTAAAGGAAGTCTTTCTATGCATTCAAGGACAAGCCTGGCATGTTTGAGAAGATAATCAAAGACAGGAAGTTCCTTTAAGAGCAACTCATGAACTGTGGGAAGAGTGACTTTCTCTATCTTGGGCATCTTTCCTTCAACAGTAAAGATCACACCCTCTGCAATATTACAAGCTAGATCTGCCACTCTCTCAAGATTTTGAACCACTATAATATATTCTACCCCTGCATCTACAAGTAAAGGATCTCCTCTCATACAATCTTTTATCTGTTTAATATATTCTCTTTTTAGTTCATCCACCACATCATCATGAGCTATAACTCTTCTTGCCTTTTCTGTATCCTCAGAAATAAAAGCATTAATGGCATTTTCAAGCATTAAAAGGGCTTCCCTTGCCATATCCAAAATATTAAGCTTACAAGAAACAAGAAGATGATCCTTGTATTTTAGAAGATTAGCCACTCTTTCTGCAATATTCACTGCCTGGTCAGCAAGTCTTTCAAGATTTCTGGCGATATCTATGGAGCTAACTATAAACCGCAGATCTTTGGCTACAGGTTGCTGAAGTGCAACAATTTCAAGGGCGGTAAGAGTTACCATGTGTTCCATATAATCTATTTGATTATCAAATTCTATGACTTTTTTAGCCTTATATTCCTCAAGTTTTTCAAAGGCAAGGATCGCTCCACTAGTCATTTCACTAACAGAGGTAGCCATATCCAATAATAAATTTTTTAGGATTTGTAAATCTCTTTCCAAAGCCAATCTAACCATGGCAACTCCTTTGCTTATAATTTTTAATTATTTTAAACATTTTTTTGTAAAGTATCAACTTTATTGAAAATTTCCTCAGGATGTTTCAAATTATAAGCTTTAAATCCTAACTTTCTTAATTTTAAGGTAAAAAAATAGCTCAATCTTCCAGTATAGCAGTAAAAGAGAAGGTTTTTATCTCTAAAGGGTTTAAAAGTTTTTATAAGCTCTCTTTCATTCTCAAGGAGATCTTTAGAAATCCACTTAGCCTCAGGTAAAGCGCCTTTTAAATAATCCTCCTTTTCTCTTACATCAAAAATGACCCAGCTCTCTTTGGATTCCCCTTGAGAATATTTCAACCACTCTTCAAAGGTTAACTCAAGCCTTCTATCTTTTACTCTCTCTAAGAGTTCAATCCTTCGGCAGTGATTACATAGTTCATTGGCTGAGGCTGTAGGTTCACCACATCTTAAACAAGGTTTAAACTGAGTCTCTTCCTTAATTTCCTCTTTTAGCAAGGGTAAAAATTTATTTAAAAACACTGACATTAATTGATATTTAAAAGTTCTATTCTCTTTCGAAAGTTCCTCAATGAGGAATTTTATTTTTTTGGCAGGGGTTATTTCTCCGTGAGGACAGGCACATCCCTCTAAAGGAAGTTCATTCAAAATGGCATAATAAAAAAGCTCCCTTTCAGGAATTTGGCAAAGGGGTTTGACCTTTTTAGCCTGGCCTGGATACAAGGGTAGATTTACCGGCGACAACCTTTTTAAAGAAAGGAAATCTCCATTGAAAAAAAGGGTTAAATAGGTGGAGAGGAGATCGTCAAGATGATGTCCTGTAGCAATAACTGTAAGACCAAGGGCCTTAGCCATCTTGGAAAATAAATATCTCTTTATGACACCACAGACTGAGCAAATCTTATCTCTAAAATTAGTAAAAACAAATTCATCAATAGAGAAACCCTCTTCTTTGGGGAGATTATACACAAAGAGAGGTAGCTCAATTTTTTCGCACAATTCTCTTACCGTTTTTTCAGCATATTCAGAGTAATATCCAATTCCTAAATTAAGATAAATTCCTTGAAAGGAATAATCAGGAAAGAGTCGCTTTAAGAGGGTAGCTAAACTTGCACTGTCTTTTCCGCCAGAAAGGAAAATCCCAATTCTATCTTCTTTATTAAACATACGAAATTTTTTAACAGTCTCATAAACTCTTTTTTCTTGAATAGCATTAAAACAAGACTTGCAAAGCTTTAAATTCTGAGTAGTAAGAGAAACAACGGGAATCTCTTTTTGGCAACGCTTGCATAACCCCCCTAAGGGTTTAATCTCAAATTCAAATTTTTCTGCTCCACATTTTATATACTGCATCACCTTAAAAACATTAATCAATAACTCCCTTAAGTCAATATAAAAAGTGGAAAAGTACATAAGTTCATAGATTTGGGTTCTTTCCAATTAAACCAAAAATGCCAAAAAGAGGGAAAGGAATTAGGTGGTTAAGGATAAAATGAGAAGATATAGAGGAATACCTTCTCTTGATTTTTGATAAGGGAAATGTTATTTTGTTATATAATATTGAAACTAAAAAGAACTCAGGAGGTTTCAGATGGTTGAAATAGACCTTGAGGAGCTTTTTTTAGAAGGAGCCAAAGAACTTGCTGTTAAGAATTTTGATAGCGCTCTTGAATATTTTAATAAAATTCTTGAGCTTGATGCACGGCATGTTAAGGCCCTTGAGGCAAGAGCTGTTATTTATCTTCAAAAAGGGGATCTTGAAGCTGCGGAAAGAGATTTGAACTTTGCCCTTGAAATTGAACCTGAAAACTATAGACTCTATTTTCGACTTGGACAAATTTATTATAGGAAAAAGGATTTAGATAGGGCCTTAGAACTCTTTACTAAAGCTATTGACCTTAATCCGATGTATCCCGCCGCTTATATGGCAAGAAGTCAAGTTTTAAGGGATAAGGGGCTTGAAGAGGCTGCAGATTTAGAACTTGACAAAGCTGTTTCTGCTCATCGTGAAATGGCAAAAGCTCAAAAAATAATAGATTTTGCTTAATCCTTATTTTTAAAGGGATCTTCAAGAATCATAGTCCAACCGAAAGCATCTTCAATCTCTCCGTATTGAAGGCCTGTTAAATAATTAAAAAACTTTGTAGCAATTGGACCTGTTTCACCGTTATTAATCAAATACTCCTTCTCACGAAAATAAATTTTACCTACAGGAGAGATAACAGCAGCAGTCCCTGTTCCAAAGCATTCCTTGAGTCTTCCTGTTTCAATACCTTCAATAACCTCGTCAATAGATATTCTTCTTTCAACAGCTTTAATTCCGAGATGTTGAGCTAGTTTTAAGACGGAATCTCTTGTGATTCCTGGAAGAATAGATCCTGTTAAAGTAGGAGTTACCAGTTCATCTTCAAAGTAAAAAAAGATATTCATAGTTCCTACTTCTTCTACATATTTTCTTTCAAGCCCATCAAGCCATAGGATCTGGGTATATCCTTTCTTTTTAGCCTCTTCAAGGGCCTTAAGACTGGCAGCATAATTTCCACCAGCTTTAACATCCCCTGTACCTCCTGGAAAGGCCCTTACATAATTCTCAGTTACATAAATTTTTATGGGATTAAAGCCCTCTTCGTAATAGGCTGCAACAGGTGATAAAATAATCACAAAGAGATATTCATGACTTGGTTTAACCCCTAAGGTTCCTTCAGTTCCAAAAACAAAAGGTCTAATATACAAGGAGGCTCCTTTTTTTCTTGGGATCCAATCTCTGTCAATCCAAACCAGAGTCTTTATAGCTTTGAGAAAAAAGTCAGGATCAATGGTAGGAATACAAAGTCTCTCAGCAGAACGATTAAATCTTTTAGCATTTTCCCAGGGTCTAAAAAGCCTAATCTTTCCATCAACTCCAAAATAAGCCTTCAAGCCTTCAAAAATAGTCTGAGCATAGTGTAGCACAATGGCTGCAGGATGAAGTTCTAGCTTGCTAAAGGGAACTATTCTGGCTGAATGCCACCCCCTACTACAATCGTAATTCATTAAAAACATATGAGGAGTAAAAACTCGGCCAAAACTAAGGGTTTCAAAGTCTGGAGCCTTTCTCTTCTCCTCTGGAAGAAGATTAAGTTCTATTTCCATTTTCTCATCCCTCAAAAAAATCTTAATCTAAAAATTATACCTTTTTAAATTTTTTGACAACTTCTTTTTCCATGTTAATTTATTTATATGCCTTTAAAATTTTATCAAAAGAGAGAGATTTCAAAATCATTACAAGAAAAAACTACCTATCAAAGACTTGGTGAAATTTTACACTTCTTAATAGAACACCTCCTTTACCAAAAAATTTTTAATCCTTCAAGGGAAGAATTAAAAATTTTGATCACAAAAGCTATCTCCTTTAATCAAGAACTTCTCTCGGAGAGAGAATATTTTGAAGAAAAAGCTTATAATATTCTAAGTAAGGCCCTTAAAAGTGAAGCCTGGAAATTTTTAAAAGATCTTCTTTCAGAACCCAGTGAGATTTATTATGAAATTGAAGGTTTTTACCAAAAGGAAAATCAGGGATTGCGCCCTGATCTTTTGATTGTCAAAAATTCTGTTTTATACCTTATAGAAATAAAACTTCACCAAGAGGATCTTAAGGAAGAACAAATAAATCTCTATCTCTCTTTTTTAAAAGAGCTTTATCCTTCCAACCCTATTAAAGTTTACCTTCTTACCCTTGAGCCTTTCAAATTAACTCTTTTACAGGAAATAAAAGCTGAAGGAGAGACTCATACAACCTATGGAAATAAGGGCCTTTTCCATTCCACCCAGCTCTCAATTTTTGAAAAGTTTAGTTAATTTTTGCCTTAAAAATTTAATCTTTGAAGCACCTGAAATTTCCAAAATTTTTTTTATCTTTCCAACTAAAAGGGCCTGTTTCTTTTTTAAATATTATTTAGTAGAAAAACTTGAAAAAGCCTCTTTTTTCTTCCCCAAAATTTTGTCTTGGGAAGAATTTATACAATTCTTATACGTAGAATTGACCCCAGAGCCTGCCTTAATCTTTCCAGACTCAGCCAAAATTCTTCTCTTTTTAAAGAGTCTTAAATCTGAAAGTTTGGATAAAGATCCCTTGAGAGTGTTTTTTTGGGCTTCCAAATTTCTTGAGGTATTTGAGGAATTTGAGAAAGAGGGGACTATTCCTCCCAATCTTCTCTATCCACCTGAAGAACTTCCTACTCAGGCCAAAGCCATTTTTGAAAATCTCTCTCAAACCTATATTAAATTCAGAAGCCTTTTAAAGGAGAAGGGGATTATTTTTTCTTCTTTTTTATTAAAAGAGGTAAGAGAGCTCCTCTTAGCCTTTAAGAATAAAATCCTTGAGTTTATGGAAGGCCTTTATTTTTGTGGTTTTGCTGCCTTAAGAAAGGCTGAAAGAGATATTTGGCAAATTTTAATGGAAACGCTTATAAAAGCTAATAAACCTTGTAATATCTTTTTTGAAACAGATTTTCCGCCCCATCCTTTAATAGAAGAAACTCTAAAAGATCTTAAGATAAACCTTCAGCCTCTACCTAAGGAATATCTTGAATTACCTCCGAAAGAACCTGAGATCTTTTTTTATCCTTTTTCAGATATTGAAACCGAGGTGGAAAAGGGAGTTGAACTTATTTCTTTTTCTTCAAAACCCGACTATCTTGGAATAGTCTTACCACAAGGAGTTACCCTTTTACCTCTTATTCAAAGATTAGAGGATTTAGAAATTGAAATAAATATTACCCTTCCTTTTCCCACAACCTTTTTACCTTTGAATCAATTCATCTTAACTCTTTTAAAAGCTCAAAAAGACAGAATAGAAAATCAATATTTATCTGAAAACTTTTTTAAAATCATAGATCATCCACTTTTAAAAGCTCTTTTTAAAGAAAAAGCTTATTTTTTTCATCTTTTACAAAAATTAAAAAATTTTTTAGAAACTAAAAAATATCTCAAAATATCTAAAGAAGATATTGATGAAATCCTTTCTCCCATAGAAAAAGAATTTTTTGATAGTATCTACCAAATACTTTTCAAAAACTGGGAGGATTTAGAAAGCCCTGATAAAGTTAAATCAGCCTTAAATAAAATTTTAGAGGTTTTTAAACCTCTCTTTATTAAGAATTCTGAAGAAGAAAATCTCTATACCTATTTAACAAGATTTTATCTTTCTTTTCTTGAAAAGGAGGTTTACCCTCTCTTTGAGATCTCCCTTCTGTGGGAAGATTTACCCTTTTCTAAGAACAAGGAATTTTATCTCTTATTTTTGGAATATCTCTTAAATTCTGGGGAATTACCACTTATGGGAGAACCTTTAGCAGGAGTTCAGATACTCGGTTTTTTAGAGACAAGACTTCTTTCCTTTGAAAATCTTATAGTTTTTGATGTAAATGAAAGATCCCTTCCTCCCTCATCCCCTCTAAATCCTTTATTGACTGAAGAAATAAAAAGGTATTTAGGATTGCCTGTTTATAGGAATGAACTCTGGGATTATTATTTTGAAAGGCTTATTCATTCTTCCCAAAGAGTTCACCTTTTTTATTTTAAAACCTCTAAGGGTAAAACCGAATTCTTTAAGGAGCCCTCACGCTTTATTCAGAAATTAAAGTGGCAAAGAGAAAAAGAAAAAAAAGAATTTAGGGAAATGATTTTTTCTCAAAGATTGATATGCCCAAAAAAACTTGAGGCCCTTCCAAAAAGTGAAGAGGATCAGATGACCATTCTATCTTTCCTAGATCAGGGAAAACTCAGTAGAAGCTTCTTTGAGACCTATCTCACCTGCCCTGTAAAATTTTACTTTCAATATCTTCTTGGCTTAAAACCTCAAGAAGAAACCCTTTTAGAAGACAAACTTCTTGGCAATTTTCTGCATAAGTTCTTTGAAACCCTTTTTTCATCATATCTGAATAAACCAGTTAGTTTTAGCGAGCTTTTAGAAAATTCTCTTTGGCTCTCCCTTTTTAAAGACCTGTGGAAAATTTTTGGATTTGAAAAGATCTTTGACCCTTTGAGTCTATGGATCTCTGAACAAATAGCCATCTCTTCCATTAAAAATTATTTCACCGCCTTAAGCCAACTTGAAAAAGAGGGTAGAATTCAAGAAACCTTAATTCTTGGAGTTGAAAAGGAACTTTTTTCAGAAGTCCCTTATAATTCTTATAATCTTAATCTTTGGGGAAGGATTGATTTTCTTATTAGGCGCAAAGAAGGATTAACGAAATATTATCTCTTTGACTTTAAAGCTAATCCAAGAAAAACTCCAGCGGAGAGATCTCTTAAATCTCTGTTGAATTTACATCTTCCCGAAAACTATGATAAAGAGGCTCTCCAAAAAGTTAAAAATTCTTTTGGACAGGATCTAACCAACTTTCAGCTTCTCTTTTATTTGTATCTTTTTTTAAAAAATAGGAAAAATCTTTTAAAAGAGGATAATTTTTTAAGAGTAGAGATAAATGCTGGATATCTTACTCCTTCTAATCTTGAAAAACCAGAGAAATATCTTTTCACAAATCTCAAACCTAAGGACTATACCCAATTCTTAAAATTTATAGAAACTGACTTTGAAATGATAATTATCTTTATACTTAACCATCTTTTAAACTCAGAAGCCTTTTATTTTACAGAAGATGAATCAAACTGTAGATATTGTAATTATCAATTCCCCTGCAAGAATTTAAGAAATAATTTAAGATATGAGGGAGTTCACTATGAAATCAAGATTGAGACTCACTTTGGCTCAAATCGAAATAACCCCTTGGATTGAAAAAAACCTTGAAAAAATTCTTCAGTGTATAGAGAGGGCCCAAGGGAAGGTTATTCTTTTTCCTGAGTTGGCTCTTACTGGTTATCAAGCCTTTACTCCTTCTATAAATTCTCAAATAATAATGGCTCTTAAGGAAATTCAAAAAAAAGCAGGAGATAAATTAATCCTTCTTGGTGCTCCCCGTATTCAGGGCAAAAATCTTTATAATGCCTATTATACTATTACCTCAGAAGGGTATCAGATATTTGCAGAAAAAGAAATTCTCTTCCCTGGGCTTGACGATCTTTCTGGGTTTAGTAAAGGGGGAAGAAGGAGGCTTCTCTTTTTGGATCATTCAAAGTGGGGTATAGTCATTTGTTTTGAATTGAGAAGTCCTGAGGCAATCAGATCTTGGCTAAGAGAAGGTATCGATGGTTTAATGGTTCCAGCTCAGTGGCCAGAGAGTCGTATCGAGCATTTTAAAACTCTCTTACAAGCTCGAGCTATTGAGAGTCAAATCTTTGTGATTGGCATAAATGGAGTTGGAAAAATTGGAGACAAGCGTCTTGGTGGATGTTCTTCTGTAATTGATCCTTTTGGCTCTGAAGTTCTCTCTTTAAAAGATGAAGAAGCTCTTGGAGAAATTAACCTTGATTTAAATTATCCCTCTCTTCCTTACCCTCTTAGAACTCCCTTATTTAAAACGCCTAAACTTAGATCTATTGATGAGCTTTTAGAAATTGCTGAAAAAAGGCGCAAAAAAGGCCAAATAATGGTTTTTACAAATGGCTGTTTTGATCTTCTTCATGCAGGTCATGTAGATTATCTACAAAAGGCAAGAAAACTTGGTGATTTCTTAATAGTTGGATTAAATAGTGATTTATCTGTAAGTAAACTAAAAGGGATCTATAGACCTATTAATCCTCAGGAATTAAGAATAGAGGTGCTTTCAGCTTTAGAATGTGTAGATTATATAATTCTGTTTGATGAAGAAACTCCTGAAAATCTTATAAAGGCTTTAAAACCAGATATCCTGGTGAAAGGAGCTGATTGGAAAGAAGAGGAAATCGTTGGAGCTTCTTTGGTTAAGTCCTATGGTGGAAAGGTCGTAAGAATTGAGTTTAGTTATGATATATCTACCTCTAAAATCATTGAAAAAATAAGAAAGATTTAGGCAAGCTCAGAAAGAAGAGTCCCAATCATAGCGCGCGCAATTTCTCTATTTGATACCTGATAAGTTCCGCTCTGAATTTTTTCTCTTAATTGAGCGACCTTTTCTTCTCTGACTTCAGGAAGATTAGAAGCCTTTGCCTTCGCACTCTCCACCACAGTTTTGGCTGAAATTCTTACTCTATCCTCTGCTCTAACAGGCTCTTTTTCATTAGTGACATTAATTTTTCCCCTTTCAGATCTAACCTCTTTTTCTTTAGTTATTCCTGTTTTTTGGGCTGTAATTTCGTTGATTTTCATATATGTACCCTCAAAGTTTTTTATTTTATTTATCGGCACTTTTTCGCCCCCCTTTAATTTTTTCCCTTTCTTTATTTTGGTATTTACTTAAAATACTAAGGCTTTTTTTCATTCTGTCAAGATGGGAAGGCCTCCATATTTTATAAGAATGAAAAAATTTTTAGAATTCTACTCTTTCTTCCTTTTATCTTTGGCAATTCTTGGCTTAATTAGGGCAGAAACTTCAGCTTTCAATTTCATATTTTGTGTGATTTTCTATGTATTTAATTTTTAAAATTTTCCAAAATATCTTGTCAAAAAGGATTTTTCTTCTAAAAAAAGCTTTTTAGTTAATATTGTATATTTTCAAAGAGGGAGCTTATAGGAAATGGGGGTATTATCTCAAGGGTTAAAGATTTTGTTCAACAAAAACCACTCTTAACCTTAGTAATTCTTGTTTTTTTCTTGTAGGGTTTGTTTACCTTAATATTGAAGTTCTTCACTTTACAAGTAATCCCCAGTTCTGTGCCAAATGTCATCCTAGGAATGAGCCTGGTCCCTTAGGAGAAGTTTTTACTTGGGGTAAAAATATCCACTCGCAAAATAATGTAGCCTGCCTTGATTGCCATGGAAGACCAGGATTTTTCTACTATATAAAAGCTAAGCTTAAGGGATTGAAGGATACTTTTAATTTTGCCTTTCATGGTCAGGAACATATGTTAAAAATTCTTCACAAGGCCTTTAATGATCCTATTTATGCCTCAAAAGTTGTCTCCATGGAATCCTGTCTTTTCTGTCACACAGATTATTATAATCAAAAAATCCGTAAAGAGAGAATAATGACCTTTTTTGGAATCACCTTTAGACCTATGGATACGGTTAAAAATCCCAATTATCGGCTTTCTAAGAATATGATTGATATTATGACAGATAAGGTAAGAAGAAATCCTATAGATCCTAAACATACCTCACACATTAAGGCAAGTATTCATTGTTCTTTTTGTCGTAGAAGAGTAGCCCAGAGGGGAACTAATCCAATTAACTTCAGAGAATATCTGTAAGGGAGAGAGCGTTTGTTCAAGTTGTCATGAAAAAAATAAAGAGATTATTCGAATGAGTGATCTCTGGCTTTCCAAAAGAGGTAATCCAGCCAAATTCTCTCATACTTTCCATGTGCAGATGTTTGATTGTAATATCTGTCATCCTTCACTTTTTAAAATGAAAGCAGGCACAAGTGAAATTACCATGGACACACACCTTACTGATCACTATTGTTTTTCTTGTCATGGTGAAAATAAGTCTACTAACTTCAATTATGAAATCTGCCATAAGGGTAGATAAAAAAGGGGGCTAAATGCCCCCTTTTTCTTATTTACTTCTTTTCTTTACTTGCAAGTTTTCTCATGTACTCTTTTAAGCCTTTGACCCCTATGTGGCAAGTGGCACATTTGGTATTTGAAGCAAAAGCCGCTTGGCCATTATGACAAGCTCCACAATACTTCCCCTGATAAAGGGCCTCCATTTTAAAATCAGGATTTTCCTGAGATTTCAAAGCTTGCATCTCAAATAGGGAATTATGACAGGATTCACAGGGAAAACCCAGCTCCCCTACGTGTTTTTTATGACTAAATAGAACCCCTCTCACTGGTTTAACATAAACAATTTCAGGCCCTCCAAATTGTTCTGATTCATAATAAATAACCTCCTGTGGCTCTTCAAGCTTTACACTTTCTCCCTTATTTTTTTCAGATACAAAGGCTATTCCAGTAAAGCTAAGTAAAAGAATTAAGGTCCCAATTAAGATTTTTACTTTGCGCATCCCTCTCCTCCCCTAACTAATAGTATAAAAAACATTGGGTTTAGCACCCGTTTCTGGCTTTAAAACCCAAACAGGTTTGGCAAGCTGATGGACTAATTTATATACCTCACTACCAGGATCAGAAAGATCACCGAAAATTCGCACACCTGCTGGACAGGCCTCTGCACAAGCAGTGATGGTTATTCCCTTTGAAAGTCTTGATTCCCAACAAAAATCGCATTTATCCACTGCATGTTTTTCTTCATTAAAATATCTTACATTATAAGGGCAGGCCACCATACAAGTTTTACATCCTATACACTTATCATAGGCCATTCTTACAATCCCTGTTTTTTTATCTTTATAAGTAGCTTTTGTAGGACAGGCCCTGACGCAGGGAGGATTATTACAGTGATTGCAAAGAATGGGCATAAACATGGTTTTTTGATCAAGAGCACTCTCATCATATCTCCTTAAAATCATAGTCCTCCAACCATAATCAGGTACATGATTGGTTTTTCTGCAAGCCTCCATACAGAGTTCACAGTCTATACACCTATCAATTTTAAAAACCATAGAGTAATGCGGCTTATAAGGATAGCTCTTATGAAGTTCCTCTGAGCTTGCTAGCCCTTCTGCAACCCTTGATATTACAGAAAAAAGGCTACCTCCGGCAAAAACTCCTGTAATGATAAGGCCAATCTTTAAAAATTCTCTTTTTGTCTCATCAGGAACTTTTTCAACTCCTTCGTTTTTTAAATTTAAAAGCCAATCTTTTATTCCCTTGAACATATTTCCCCCTCCTCCTTAATGAATTTCTGTCTTGTGACCCTTAAATACTTTCTCCCCAACTAAAAAGGCCATCATACAGAAAGCTATGGCTCCAACTATTATCATAATTTCATAAATACTAGGTTTATAACTCAAAATCACTGGAAAATCTGTAACTTTAAATTCAAAATAGTGAGAGACAATCTGTCCCACTACTACAAGATCAACTCTCATAAAGAAGATCCCGATAAAGGCAAATACTGAGGCCACAAACATTTGATTCAAATTTTTGAAACCAGAAATTAGAAGTAAAAAGAAGGGGATCAAAAGTCCAAAACCAACTTCAAAGAGCCAAAAGTTAAGGGCATATTTACCTGTAAGCCATTCTTTTAAAGCAAGAACTTTCCCTTCTCCGCCTACAAAGCCTGTTATTATTTTCCAAGTAGTAAAAAACATAAGGACTGCTAAAAAGAGAGCCCAGATTTTTCCTACAGCCTGTAAAGATAATTCCATAGCTCTGTCCATTTTTTCTGCAGTAATTTTATATCCAAGATAGGTGAAGAAGATGATGGCAGTGCACCCAGAGGCTGCAGCTGAGGCAATGAAGTAAATTGGTATATAAGGTCCATACCAAAATTCTCTTCCATGAAGCATTCCAAAAACTGCCCCTAAATTACTGGAAGCAGCAACTTCAGCAATCAAAGAAATCAAACCAAGAAGACCAGAAAGCATAGCATATCTATGCTTTTCAAGAAGTAATAATAGAAATTCAAGGGCCATAAAAAATAAATAAGCTCCGTAAAGAGTTCCCATCCACCATATATTAGAAGTTAGATTAGGAGATAAAATATTCCATATAAGAAGTCTAAAAGGATTTTCTAAATCAAAAAAGATCACCGTAAATCCTGCCACTACAGTTACTAGAGATAAATAAACAGATCTCTTAGCAATGGGCATGAAAGATTTAACCCCAAAAACATGTCCTATAGATGAAACTATACATAAACCTGATGAAGTCAGCACAAAAAATACATAGCCTGAAATTAAAATTCCCCAGGGAATTTCTCTAGTAAGGCCATACGCATGGCGATAACCTGTATACATTGCATTAACAGCAAACATAGCAGCTATAAGAACTACTAAAGCAGCTATACCAACTAAAAAATAAAAGGCCCTTGTGCCTGATAAAAACTCTAATAAACTTGTCAGCCAGATTTGAGAAAAGGTTGTTACTTCAACTTCTGTAACTACTGGATTTTTTTTCTCACTCATACCTCCCCCTCCTTTATTTTGCTCTCAATATACGAATTTCTTTTTTAACTTCTTTATAGGGTGGGCTATCAAGATTCATAATCTCACCATACTTTTCTTGAAACTTTATAAGATCTTCATGAGTATTAATTTCAATCACCCAGTTTTTCTCCTTCTGTTTCTTTTCGCACACAATCATTCCATTTTCTTCTCGATGATTAACACCTCCCTCCCACCATTCCTTAAACCAGATTTTCTTTTTAGCTTCCTGTATACTTGGAACCATCCTATAATCAAGAGGAGTTAACTCTTCCTCGACTGCCTCATCACAGGGTTTCCCCTTACTCCACAAAGGAACCCTTGTTCTGCTTACTATGAATTTCATACACCCCCTCCTTGTAAAAATATTTTCCTAAGAAACTTTTTCTTTAATTTTTTTCTTTTCTAAAAGAGTACTTATCATCCAGCCTGCTATAGCTCCCGCAACTATAAAAAAGGCACCTGATATAATCACATTTAAAATCATTAAAATTCCAACCAAGATTCTTGGACCTGTTGATGGGGCAAGAGGAGATCCAAAAAGCATCTCAGCAAGCTTAAAACCAATAAGACCACCGGTGTAAGCAGAAGGTAAAAATCCAAGGATTACAAAAATAACCAATCCCACAAAAGCACCTATAAAAGCTCCCTTTTTAATCTTTCTAGTCATAAAGAATCACCTCCTTTATGGAGGAAGGAGCTTCCCTCACCAATATTTTTTGGGAGCTAATGGGAATGGGGTAGGAAGGGAAGTTCCTTCTTTAAGTTTAAACTTTAACTTTTGCTTCTACTCTTGTTACAAGCCTCTGAGAAATAACATATCCAGCAAGAGCACCACCAAGAATGAAGGCTACAGCTGTGACTATTACAGTTCCTATCATACTTATAGCAGTAAGAACTCTCGTAATAACTCCCATGCTACCAGGCCCCACCATGAGCTCAGCAAGTTTTAATCCCACATATCCTCCCACCATAGCACTAGGAAAGAATCCAAGTAGTACAAAGAGAATCAAACCAGCCCCTGTTCCAATGTAAATACCCCTCTTAACATCAACTTTTCCTAACATAATCCCACCTCCTTTTTTTATTTTTGATTTTTAAGATTTTTAAATATCAAATAAAAAAGACTACCTATAAAAACTCCTGCAACTACTAAAATATTTATTTGAAAATAAAACCCTCTTTAAAATCTCACTACCTAATATTTCCCGAGACGGATAAATGCTCATTTGGAAAACCATAAAAACCAGTAAATAATTTATAGAATCTTATATGTTTGATTTCTTTGTTTGTGGTTTTCTCGGCTAAGCCTTTAATTTTAGCACCACCTTTTGTTATCATTATATTCAAAAATCATGCCCAAAATAGATGATGATTTTTTCTTGCTATTTAGGAGCTTTAATTTGCAGAATTGCAAAAAGACAGTTTCTGTAAAGATTATTGTTTTGCAGAATTGCAAAAATCAGGAATCAAGGGAATCAAGAAAATCAAAAATTAACTTACTAGCCAAACCTCCTAAAAGTTCTCCTATTAACCCAATAAACATTATCACAAAGGTAACTCCAAGCAAAACTATGGGTGAGTCCGGTGGGACAGGCCTACCTAGTAATCTTGACAAATCATGTGAAACAGCATCAAACCATGTACCTCCAAAATAATCTCTAAAGGCAAAATCTATGATAAAAGCAATCGCTATACCCAAAACAAAGCCTATAAAAAATCCAAGCCTAAAAGGTCTGGACACAACTTAATCTTCAGTCAGTTGATATTTTTTGAGTTTTCTATATAAAGTTGCTAAATCAATACCAAGAAGTTGGGCTGCCTTCTCTTTATTATAAGCACACTGTTTTAAAGTTTTAAGAATTATATTTTTTTCAAATTCCTCTAAAGCCTCTTTCAAAGGCTTAAAACTTTGAGATAAATTTTTCTCACCTTTTATTCTTTCGGGAAGTTCATTCAAGGTTATATATTCCTCTGTTGCAAGAATTATAGCCCTTTCAATTACATTTTTTAGTTCCCGCACATTTCCAGGCCAATTATATTGCATCAAACAAGTAAGAGCCTCACTGGTTATACCCTTAATTTTTTTTCCATGTTCTTTACTTAACTTATCAATAAAAAAGTAAGTTAAGGCTGGAATATCTTCTTTTCTCTCTCTAAGAGGAGGAATTTTAATTTCAATGACATTGAGTCTATAGTAAAGATCTTCTCGAAATTTTCCTTCTTTAATTAAAGCTTCAAGATCTTTATTAGTTGCTGCAATAACCCTTACATCAACCTGTTTTTTAACAGTATCCCCTAAGGGAATAAATTCTCCGAATTCAAGAAACTTTAAAATTTTAGCTTGAAGATTAAGAGGCATATCGCCAATTTCATCTAAAAAGAGGGTTCCTTCATTAGCAAGTTCAATAAGGCCCTTTTTATCACTCACTGCACCTGTAAAAGCACCTTTTTTGTAACCAAAAAGTTCAGATTCAAGCAGAGTTTCAGGAATAGCTGAGCAATTTATACTTATAAAGGGTTTGTCCTTTCTAGGACTATTGTAATGAATAAACTCGGCAAGTACTCCTTTTCCTGTTCCTGATTCACCTAATATTAAAACTGTGCTTTTAGTAGGAGTTATCCTTTCAAGAAGCTTTAAGATTTCTTGCATTTGAGGAGAGGTTCCAAAAAAAAGATCTCCTGTAATTTTTTGACTTAGTTGATATTTTAAAATCTCAACTTCTCTTTGAAGTTTTTTATGTTCAAGAATACGACGAAGCCTCATTTTTAGATCTTCATTTATAAAAGGCTTTACAATGTAATCAGCAGCTCCCTTCTTTATAGCTTCAACAGCTGACTCAATACTTGCATAGGCGGTCATAATAACCACCTCTGTTGAGGGGCTAAGTTCCTTTGTTTTTTCAAGAAGCACTATTCCACTTATACCTGGCATCCTGAGATCTGTTAATACTATATCGTAATAGTTTTTTTCGATTTTCTTAATAGCCTCCTCTCCATTTAAAGTGGTATCTACCTCATAACCTTCTCTTTCTAAAAGAAATTTCAAAATATTTAAGATATCTACTTCGTCATCAACCACTAAAATTTTTGGTTTTTCCATAATTATAGGTCACTTCTTCTTTTTATTGGTAACTTAACAATGAAGGTAGACCCTTTCCCCACTTCACTTCTAACCTCTATATCACCTCCAAAATTTTTTATAATACTATAAGAAACTGAAAGACCAAAACCCGTTCCTTTTTCTTTAGTGGTAAAAAAAGGGTCAAAAATGTAAGGTAGATGTTCAGGAGGAATGCCTATACCTGTATCTGTAAAACTTATTTCCACATAATCATTGGTAGCTTTAGTCTCAATTATGAGGTCTCCTCCTTGGGGCATAGCATCTGCCGCATTTAAAATTGTATTTATAAAAACCTGAGAAAGTTGATTAGGATCTACCATAACCTGAGGAACTTCTTTAAGATCAAGTTTAATATTTATATCCTTCATGCGTTTATCAAATTTTACTAAATTCAAACTACTCTCTAAAACTTCGCTTACATTAGTGGGAACATTTTCCCCTTTTGTAGGTTTAGCAAAGTTAGAAATATTTCTGATAATTTCAGAAATACGGAAAATGTGCCTTGAAATAACGTCTAAAGCTTGGTTGGGAAATTCTCCAAGGTCCATTTCTTTTAACACCTGAACATAAGAAGAGATCGAGGTAAGTGGATTTCCTATTTCATGGGCAAGCCCAGCTGAAATTCGAGCAAGGGCTTGCAATTTCTCTGATTGCATAATCCTTTCCTCCATGAGTTTAAGCTCAGTAATGTCTTGAATTAAGCATATATAATTTGTTTTTTCATCAGCCACCTTAAAAGGAGTAGTTTGAACTTGAAAAATCTTTCTTTGACCATTAGTTACTATTTCTTGAACAAATTGCATTGATTGTGCCGGATTTAGACAATCTCCAATTTTAGAAAAAAGTTCACAAAGATTAATTTTATTAGTATTTGTTTTCCTCTTGTATAACTGTAAGAGCTCCTCCATTTTAGAATTCATCCAAGTAATATTACCTTCTTCATCTATGATAGAAATACCTGAGTTAACCGATTGCATAATTATAGATAATTTCTCTTTTTCAGTCCGTAATTCTTCTGTTCTTTTAGCAACTAATTCCTCTAACTGATTAGCATAATTTTTAATCTGTTCTCTAAGATTAATCTCCTCTGTAATATCATCACAGGTGATTACAGCTCCTGTTATTTCTCCTGATATCTTCAAAGGTGTGACTGTAATATGATGATATCTTATTTCTCCATTCTCCCTTAAAGGGTATCCAAGTAGCTCACCATACTCTCCTTTAAAAGCTTTACTTATCATATTTCTTAAGTCATCTCTATACTCTGAAAGTTGTTGTGGACAAATATCAAAAAAGTTAATTCCAATAATTTCTTCTTTTGTTCTTTTTAATATTTTAGCATATTGCGTATTAGCTAAAATTATATTGTAATTTGTATCAATAACTACTATTTTTGACTGAGTGCTTTCAATAATACCTTCAAGTAAAGAATAAAATTTCAGCTTTTCTTCAGCTGTAATTCGCTTAGTGTTTACATAATAAAATAACAAACCCAAAATTATCATAGAAAGAAAAATTGAAATAACAATTAAAGAATGTAATTTCATACTTTTATTTATAGGTGCCATTAATTCAGAATAGGGAACACTTATACAAAAGATCCATTCTTTGTCTAATAAAGAAAGTTTTGAATAATAAACTACTTTATCTTTTTTTTCAGGCGAAAAATAATATTGATATCCTGTTGATATTTCTCTTTTCAAGATTAACTTTTCTATTTCAAAATCTTTATGACACTTAAAACATATTGGATTATTAGTAAAAATATTATTTCCTATCATATCAGGTTGAGTAGAATGGTAAATAAGAATTCCATCCTTTGAGATAAGCCAAGCATAGCCTTTTTCACTAAACCTAAATGACCTTAAAAATTTTTCAAAAATATCATCTAAGCTTAAAAAAACCTGATAATCATAAATAAATCCTTTTCTTGAAAAAATTAAATGATAAATTATCTTTCTGTCAGGAATATTAACCTCTGTAAAAAAATCTTGATTTATTTTTTTAGGTACTTTTTTAATAGAATAAGACACCCTCAATTGAGTAAGTCTCTCGAAATCTTCAATGAAAATGGTTTTAAAAAAGTTTTCATCTAAATCAAAGGCTCTATTTTTTAAATAATTTTCTATAGAAATATATTTTTGTGGCAAAATATTTAGTATAAAAGAAAGCCTATCTGAAAGACTATGGGTAAGTAAGCCTAGCTCTTTATGAGTAAGTTCTATAGCCTCTCTTTGAAAGGATCTTTCAAAAAAAAGATTGACGGTGATAAAAAAGGAAAAGATCAAAAAAAGAACCAAAAAGAAAAATAAATTAAATCTCATTCAACTAAATTAGGCTATTTTTTAAAAAAGGAAGGGCCTTTTTAAAAAGGCCCTGGAGAAAATTATAAATCTTTTTTCTTAAGAATATCCTTATAATACAGATCAAACGTCATAGCTGTAGTTCTAAAAACAAGATGAGAAAATTTACTGTAAGGTATGGCTAAGAATAAAAGGAAAACAGAAATAATGTGACATAAATATATAAAACCTACAAAGTTATAAAATACCGGAATCATTCTAGCAATCTCGATTGAAAAGCCTGAAATACCTACAAATAAAATTAACCAAAGTAGGAAGGCATCTGGATAAGCAGTTTTTAAGGAATTTTCAAGGACTGCTCTGTTTCTTCCTGTAATTAAAGAAATTATTCCGTATAAGAGTAGAATTCCTCCTACATTACCTAACCATTTAACAGGATGAGTAAAAGGGTTCCAGGGGGTATGCATTCCAAGTATGTCAGCTAAAATGAAAACTGTACCTGTAGTTATAAAAAGAATAATAAAGGCATAAAGAAGCATTTTATGAGGATTGGCCCTCCATGAATTGGATCCGCACTTTTCAAATCTGCTATGTGCAAGTATTTCTCTAAACGCCGGACCAAGATAGGTCTTAATAATTGTTATCCAACTAGACCTATATGCCACAGGAATTTTATAATAATCTAAGTACATATTCCACATACGACTTACAGCATTAGCCATAATAACTATAATAAAAACTGCCAAAGGCAAAAAGATGAGGTCGATCATCAAAACTCTTGCTGGCAATTCTATGAAAGCTAACTTGTAGTTTAATTCGGGATTATAGGGGAAACTAACCGGATCAGATATATTGGGAACTCCCTTAAAAGTAAGAAACATCACCGGTAAAATAAACATCAGGGCTATCAAAATCAAGATTGGCAATCCCCAAAGATTATTATAAAAAGTATGCATAAATCTAAAGGGTACAAGCTCCCTGGTAACAAGAAGCCTCAAAGAGGCAAAAACATCCCCAGGTCTTGCATTTCGGGGACAATACTTTGTACAGTCTCCACATTGATGACATAACCAAATTGAAGGATCAGACAAGAGTCTTTCTTTAAATCCCCATTGAGCAAGAATCATCTGCCTTCTTGGAAAAGGGGCTTCATCAGATGAAAGAGGACACACAGAAGAACAGGTAGCACATTGGTAACACCTCTTTACAGTATCTCCACCTACTGATTGAATTACCTTTACTGCAGATAGATCCGCATCTACCTTTAACACTTCATTACTCATATGACATCCTCCTTACCATCCTTTAAATGGATTTTCACCATAGCTCTTTATAGTCTCAGCAAAATCTCTGGAAACCTTAACAATTTTTTCCAAATCATCAATAGCTACGGTGTCAATAGTAACTCTCTCCATCTCCAAAGCAAGTTGCTGTAAAGTTTCCTGAACATTTTCCATTCGTCTGTTTGCCAATTCACTTCCTTTTATAAAGTGACATTGATAATTTTCTCCAAATTTGCATCCAAGAAGAAGTATTCCATCATATCCCTTACTCATAGCATCTTTAACAAAAGCTACATTTACCGCTCCAAGACATCTAACCGGAATAACCCTAAAACTAACTGGTATACTCATTCTCTTATAAGCAAGCATATCGAGGGCAGGATAGGCATCATTTTCACAAACAAAAGCCATAAATCTATATCGCTCATATCCCTGTTCAGGCATCTCCGTTGCTTTAATCATATTCCCTATCATATCAATGGAGTAGTCTTTAAAATTAATAATTCTCTGTGGACAAGCACCAAAACAGGTTCCACATCTTCTACAACGAGTTATAAATGGTATAGGAAAGGCCTTCTCATCTTCATTTAAAGCACCAAAAGGACATTCTTCAGTACATCTCTTGCATTGAGTACACATCTTAAGATCCCATTCTGGATATGCATAATCCCAAGTTCTTGGATGCACAGCATGCCCGACCTCTATAGCCGTAAGACATTGTATGGCTTTTAAAGCTGCTCCTCTTGCATCCTCTATAGCCTGATCTATGGTCATAGGTTGATGGACCGCTCCGGCTGCATAAATACCTGTCCTTCTAGTTTCATAAGGAAAACAAATATAATTAGAATCAGCATAACCATAAAAGAGCTCAAGCTCAGGAAGAGCTGGACCTTGCCTGTACTCTAAATTCAATACGGGCTCTGTTGCTGTAACTGGAACCATTCCTGTAGCAAGAACTACCAAATCAACCTCAAGCTCAATCTTTTCACCAAGTAGGGTATTATCAACTACAACCTTTACCTTACCATTCTCCCCTTCACCTACACTTACCACCTCACCTTTGGTCAAAAAGATACCAGGATCATCCTGGAGAGTTTTATAAAAATTCTCATAGATACCCATCGTTCTCATATATTCATATACAATGTATGCCTTTGCTTCAGGGTCTGCTTCTCTAATATATTTTGCCTGCTTAAGACTTGCTAAACAACAAAAACCTGAACAATAGGGAAGATGATTCTCATCCCTCTGCCCAGCGCACTGAATAAATAACACACTTTTAATAGGAGCCCCATCGGATGGTCTCGTAACCTTTCCTTCAGCTGCCATTTTTTCAAATTCGACATTAGTAACCACATTGGGAACTACTCCATAGCCAAGATGTGACAGTTTACTTGCGTCATATGGCTTAAATCCAACTGCAAGAACAACAGCACCAATCTTTACTTCTTCTTCTTTAGCACTTATTTTAATCTTAACTTTATAAAGTCCTGGACCACCCGCAATGCTAGATACTGTTGCACCTTTATAAACTTTAATTTTTTCATGTTTTTCTACCTCAGATATTAAACCTTTAACTACAGGTTCAACTAAATTTCTATAAGGTGGCTTGGTTTCACAATGAGCTTTCATCTTAGCTACAAAACCACCAAGTTCCTTTTCCTTTTCTACTAGGACAACTTCATAACCAGCCTTGGCACATTCAAGTGCTGCTGTAAGCCCAGCTACCCCACCACCAATTACAAGAATAGTTTTAGAAATCTCCTCCTCTGGCTTGAAAGGCTCAGGTAATTTATAAGACCTTAATTTAGCAATACTCATATTAATATAATCTTTAGCAAGTGCCATTAATTCATCTTTAAAGGTAACACCACTTGTAATTTCTACTGAATCCTCAAGGATTTCGCCATTCTCACCCACTGGGAACCTACTCCATACAACACCCTCCCTCAAACTCACTCTATCCACTGCTACTCTTCCAAAATTGAAAACATCATAATTTACTCTGAAAGAACAAGCACAAATTGAAATGGCCTCAAGACCATCTTCCTGAATTTTTGTATTAATAAATTCCTTTCCCTCTTTAGAACAAAGAAAATCCGCACTATACACTGAATTAATTCCCTGTTCCCTTGCTTTGGCCTCAAGCTCCTCAATATTTAACCTATCTGCTATTCCACAGCTCTTACATATAAAAACACCAATTTTTTCCATCTCTTACCTCCTTTTAAGCCCTTTTTATAACTTGAAGTGCTTTAATAACAGCACCAGTCGCTGTCTCATTAGAAGTCATAACGTCAAGGGGTTTCTTAGCACATCCAACAGGTATTATCCCCTCTGTCTCGATTACAAAACCATTTTCATCTACGGGTAGCCCAGGAATCTTCTCTCCAGCTATACTTGGTTGCATACCCATTGCTAAAACTACTAAATTTACTCTTTCATGAATTTTCTTGCCAGAAAGGGTGTCTTCTGCTGTAACTATAAGATCTTTTGTCTCGGGATCCTCCTCTATCTTTGCAACTTTACCTTTGATAAAAGTTATTTTAGCCTCATTCTGAGCCCTTCTCAAGAATTTTTCATATCTACCAGGAGTTCTTATATCAATGTAAAAAATTAAAGACTGTGCCTCAGGTGATTTTTCCGCTAAATATAAGCTATGTTTGAGACTTGCAAGGCAACATATATAAGAACAATAAGGCAAATGATTTTCATCACGTGAGCCAGCACATTGTACAAAAGCAACTTTTTGAGGAAAATTTCCATCAGAGGGTCTAATAATATCTCCACCGGTTGGCCCCCAGGGAGAAGCCATTCTTTCCATTTGCATATTAGTAATCACATTAGCATATTTCCCAAAACCGAGATTATCAAGCTTAGATGGATCATAAAGCTTCCACCCTGTTGCCCAAATAATAGCTCCAACTTCAACCTCAAAAATCTCTTCTTTCATATCAGGATCAATAGCATTGTATTTACAAGCTGCCATTATTCTCTCTAAATCACCTGGCGCTAAAGCCTCCTTATCAAGCACATACCTTAAAGGAAAAGCCATAGGATTAGGAAGATATATAGCCTTTCTTTTCCCAAGACCGAAATCAAATTCACTTACTACCTCACCCTCGCAGACCTTCTCACATTCTCCACAAGCAGTACAGTTCTCATTAACATAACGAGGTCTTTTCCTTAATTTAACTCGATAATTACCAGGTTCTCCTTTAATTTCAAGCACATCCGTCATAGTGTAAACTGTTAAATGAGGATTTGCCTTAATTCTTCTATAATTAATCTCAAGACCGCAAGTTGGAGGACATAGCTTTGGAAAATAGTACCTTAATTGACTTACCCTTCCTCCTAAACTAGGTTCTTTCTCAACCAATATAACCTCAGTTTCCATCTCAGCTGCCTCAATTGCAGCTGTAACACCGCTAATTCCTCCACCAACTACCAATATTGTTGAGTTTCCCATTTTAACCTCCTTGAAGACTTACTTTTTCAGGATTGAGATTCCTAGACTAGAGGAATCTCAATCCTGAAAATAAAAAAAAGAGGGGGCTT
>PNIE01000043.1 GCA_002877875.1 Caldimicrobium thiodismutans | reverse complement strand
AGTTTTACCGATGAGGATCTTTTGGAACTTCTTCTTTTCTTTGGGATTCCAAGAAAAGATACGCGTGGACTTGCCAGAACCTTGTTGAAAGAATTTGGAGGAAGGCTTGATGCTATTCTTGATGCAGATGAAAAGAGACTTTTAGAGCTACCTGGACTTGGGAAAAAAGCCCTTCTTCCTCTAAAGGTGGTCCATGAAGTAGCAAGAAGGTATCTAAAAGCTAGGATTTCAGAGGGTAAATATTTAAAATCTCCTAAGGAGGCTTACGAATATCTTCTCTATGAATTAAAGGGAGAGAAAAGAGAGATCTTTATGATCATTTATCTTGCTAGTGACAATATGGTCTTATCTCTGGAGAGGCTTTTTGAGGGAACTATTTCAGAGAGTTTGGTATATCCACGAGAGATCTTTGGAAGGGCTTATAATCTTGGGGCAAGCAAAATAATCTTAGCCCATAATCATCCCTCTGGCAATCTTTCTCCTTCCTCTGCTGATAAGAAACTGACTAAACTTATCATCCTTTCAGGGAAACTTCTTCATATTCAGGTCCTTGATCACCTTATCATAGGGCAGGATGCTTATTTCAGCTTTGCAGAATCAGGGCTTCTTGATGAACTGGAAAGGGAGGTTCAGAAACTTCTATGAAGATTAAAATAGCTAAAAAAGCTGGTTTTTGTATGGGGGTAAGAAGGGCGGTAAATTTGGTCTTAAAGGCTCTTAAGGCTGGGCATACCCCTCTTTACACCTACGGCCCCCTTATCCATAATCCCCAAACCCTTGAATTGCTCTCCAAACTTGGAGTTAAAATTTTAAAAGATATCAAGGAAGAGGTTCCTACGGGATCCTGCGTTATTCGAGCTCATGGGGTTCCCCCCTCTGAAAAAGATGGCCTCGCTAAAAGGCATAAAGTTATTGATGGAACCTGTCCCAGGGTCCTAAAAGTTCAATCCCTTGCAAGTAAAGCTATTTCCTCAGGTAAGGAGGTAGTTATTATTGGAGATAAAGATCACGCTGAGGTTAAAGGGATTCTTGGCTATTGTGATGAAAAGGGGTACGTGGTAAGCTCCTTTAAAGACATTGAAAATTTGCCACCACTCAAAAATTATGTTATCCTCTCACAAACCACTCAGGATCAGGAGCTCTTTGAATTACTCTCCCAGGAAATCCTTTCCCGCTATCCAGGAGGCGAAATTATAAATACTATCTGTAACGCCACAGAAGTTAGGCAAGAGGAAGTAAAAAGGCTTTGTAAGGTTTGCGAAGCTATTGTGGTTATAGGAGGAAAATTTAGTGCCAACACCAAGAGACTGGCTCAGATAGCAGAAGCAGAGGGAAAAAGAGTCTTTCTCATTGAAAATAAAGAGGAGCTCCCTTTAGAGGAAATCAAAAAAATTAATACCCTTGGAATAACAGCTGGTGCCTCAACCCCTAATTGGCTTATAAACGAAGTTATCGATTTCCTCAAAACCTCAACCAGTTTGCCTTATAGAATTTTTAGAAACTTTATTTTACTCAATCTCCATGAGGTTTTTCTCTTCCTTTTCTTATTCTCTACTCTCCTTTTCCTTAATTCCTCCCTTTTTAATTCTCATACTCTATCCCTCCTCTCCTTTGTATTTTTTTTTCAATTTTTTAGAAAAGTTTTTCACTCTTACCTAACTAAAGATAGTTTTTTCTTTTATTATCCTCTTAAAGGAAATTTTTATACTTCTAAAAATAAGTTAAGCCTGTTTCTCCTTTCATTATCTTTAATTTTTTCCTTAATTTCTGGACTTCTTTTTATACCTCGCATTATTTCTTTAATTTTTGTTTTTATTATACTTGATTACTTATTATTAAATAGCTTTTTTTATATATTTCTTGATTCTTTATTCTTTATAAGTCTTATTCTTTATTTATATCCCTATTGGAATGAGACCTTTCTTTGGTTTTCTCTTCATATTTTAATAATACTTTTTCTTTGGAATCTATATAAAGAACTTCTATATCAACAAAGTGATGGTTTTCTTCCAAGAAATTTCTTTATCCTACATTTCAATCTCAGTGAAAATCAATGGTTTCAACTCTCATACTTTTTAATTTTTCTATCCTCTATTCCTTTTTTAGTCCTTTTAATAAAAACTAAAATTCTTTATTATCTTGCTTTTATTTTATATCTCCTATCTTACCTTTTTCTTTTTGCTCTTTTAAAAAGGCGTCCTCTTGGTCAGATCCTTTACTTTGAAGCTCTGTTTTTAGTTCCTCCTTTGTTATTCTTTCTTCTGAGTATTATGTTTTATAAACTATGAATTTTGAATTTACCGAAAAAGATTTTTATTATATGAGGCTTGCTTTAAAAGAGGCTGAGATAGCCTTTGAAGAAGATGAGGTTCCTGTTGGGGCAGTTCTTGTCTCTCCAAAAGGAGAGATCCTTTCTAAAGCTCGAAATCAGATTATAAAAAGATGTGATCCTACCGCCCATGCTGAGATTCTAGCTTTAAGGGAAGGAGCCAAGAAATTAGGGAATTATAGACTTCTTGGCTGTAAACTTTATGTTACCCTTGAACCCTGTGCTATGTGCGCTTATGCCATGGTTTTGGCCCGAATTGACGAATTAATTTTTGCAACCCCTGACCCTAAAACCGGGGCCTGTGGAAGTTTATTTAATCTTCTTAAGGACTCTAGATTCAATCATCAGGTTAAAATTAAATATGGGCTACTCCAAAGGGAGGCTGAAACTTTATTAAAAAATTTTTTTAAGCAAAAAAGAATTTGATGAAACTATCTTCTATAGTTCTTAATCTCTCCCATAATTACTTCAGGTCTATAATCTGTCGGAGGAACAGGAACTCCTGCTTTACTTAAGGCTTCACGAGTAAATTCAGAAAAGAAAGTTTCTTCTGCTAAACTAAAAGCATCTACCTTGGCTGGAAGCATTCCTAAAGATTTGAGTATTTCCACCCAAGCTATAGCTGAAGATTTATATGGAAAAACAGGATAATCTGTCTCACCAGCTTTAAAGGCCTCTTTTAAAATAGAATAAGTAAACTCTGGCGGATTATACCTACTTTTTAGAAGAACACTCACAAGCTTTTCTCTATTTTGAGGTAAATCTATAGTTTGACATACCTTCCCAATAACTCCCACCATTCTTCCCACCGTTTCTTTTCTTTCTTTCAGAATTTTCTCTTTAACCACGAGCCCTCCGAAAGGATGATCTTTCCAAATATTTCTGGTACTTACCATAACATATCCACCTTTTAGAGATTTTATAAAAGTGGTATTAGGCTCTGGAATTAAAAAGGCAGAAATTTTGGGTAGGGCATCATATTTACTTCTAAGTTTTTCATACCTTTCCTTTAGCTCTTTGTCATCTTTATTGCGGGCTAAGAGTTCTCTATATTTTTTAAGCTCTCTTTCTATTTTATTTCTTTCTAAAGTATAATCTATTAATTCATCAAAAGTAAATACTTTATGCTTGGCGTCCTTTTCAGGATCTATTCCATATTTAATTAAAAAGTATCTAAGTAAAGGATAACAGGGGCACATTTTTGGAAAACTAACTACAATTTTTCCTTTAAGATCTCTTGGATTTTTAATAGTTGAATCTGTTACAACAAGAGAGCCTCCATTGGCTCCTGCAACAAGAATTACTTTAACATCCTCTGAAGGTATTCCAGAGAGCAGACCCAATCTATAGGAAAATACCATGGGGATTGGAAAAATAGCTGCCTCTAATTTCCCTTGATGAAAATCGTTGGCCATTTCCATTAAATTGTTGTAAGGGATTATTTTTACATTAAGCCCTTCCTTCTTAAAGGCACCTGTTTCTTCAGCATAAATAAAGGGTGCTGCCATAAAAAGCGAGAAAAAACCAATTTTAAAGGTTTGCGTTTGAGCAAAAAGAAATTTAAAACTAAAAAGAAAAACTATTAGCGTATTTAAAAGTACCTTGCCAAGGACTTTTTTCATGTTAACATCCTCTCTTGTATCTAAAATTTACTGCCTTTTAAAAGCATTTTACCTTACCTACTTTCTATTTCAAGGTAATTTTTTTCAGATTGCCCCTTGACCTAAAGGGTTTCTTTTTTAAAATCATCCTAAATGGAAAAAGAAAGACTGATCCCTGACACAAGCATTTTTACTAATCCTGATATTTATCGCCAATTTGGAGAGACGCCTTTTTTAGCTTTTCAAAATTTTTTACTCCTTGTGGCTGAACTTGAAGGTGAAGTAAGTGTCTATCTTCCAACCTCTGTCTATGATGAACTTAAGAGAATGCTTACTGATCTAAAAGTTCCACCTAAAGCTAGATCTGTTTTGAAGGTAAAATCTCCTAAAAAATATGAACTTTATATACCAGCTTTTTTAATGTATGATTTCATCGAAGAACTTAGAAATCGAATTAATAAGGGATTAAGGGTTGCCGAGGAGGCTGTTAAAGCCTCAAGTTATAAAAAACCTGAAGAAGTTTTAAAATCTCTGAGAAGAAAATATCGAGAGGTCTTGAGGGAGGGAATTGTTGATAGTAAGGAGGACCTTGAGCTTATTCTTCTTGGCCTTGAGCTTGACGGAGTAATTTTGTCTGCTGATAAAGGAGTCCTTCGTATGGCAGATTCTCTTGGATTAAGATTCTGGGAACCCAAAGAAATAAAAGAAACCCTTGAAGGCTTTAAGGCTTTCTAAGCCTATCTAAACCAAATCTCTTGAAAAATAAGTTCTGAAAGATCCTCACAAAGTTTTAACAGGGCTTCCTTTTTCCCTGGATCAAGGGGACCAACTGCCTTTTCTGAAACGCGATAGGTTTCAAAGCGGGTAAATTTTTTATTTTCATGAATTTTTTCTCCTGTTATCCTCTCCACAAGTTGAAACTTGCCTTCAAAATGAACTTTCCTCTCTTTAGTTTGCAAAAAAACTTCATAAGCAATGGGTTCTATATAAATTTTAGTGATCTCTCCTTTAAGAATAAGATCTGCCTCTTCTTCTCTAGCAACAGGTATCAGAATTTTTCCTTGTGCAAATTTATGCCTTAAGGCATAGGCAAGTCTTTCTCCTATTTCAGGCTCCTGAGTATAGTTTTTGAAAGGTGGTATATAGATGGTTTTCCAAGAGGATTTAAAATAGGATGGTCTTTCCTGAATTGAATAGCCGCAGGAAAATATAAGAAAACTAAGAAACAACAATATTAACCAGTTTTTCTGGAATAAAAATGACATTTCTAATAGTCTTTCCTTCCAAATATTTTTGAACTTTGGGAAGCCCTCTAACAAGAGAAAGGGCATCCTCTTTAGATATCCCTGAGGGAACCTCAATTTGGTCTCTTACCTTTCCGTTAATCTGAACAACAAGAATAAAAGTTTCTTCTTTAAGAAGATCCTCTTCCCAAGTAGGGAAACTTGCCTCAGAAATAAAAGTATTCTTCCCAAGTCTTTCCCATAGCTCTTCACAAATATGAGGGCAAACTGGAGATAAGCAAAGAAGTAATTTTTCAAAGACCTCCTTTAAAAGCTTTTGATTAATCTCCTCGGAGCTATCAAGTTCTTTCAAGCTATCCTGTAAATAATTAACAAATTCCATAATAGCAGCAATTCCGGTGTTAAAGTGAAACCTTTCTTCAAAGTCTTGATGAACCTTCTTTACCATCTGATGGAGTTTTCTTCTTAATTTTAAAGCCTTTCCAGAGAGATTTTTAAGTTCTTCTTCCTTATAATTGATCTTCTTTAAAATTTCTACATACTCCTCAAAGAGGTTATAAATCCTCTTTAAAAATCTGTAGGCTCCCTCAATTCCATGATCGCTCCACTCAAGATCTTTCTCAGGAGGAGCTGCAAAGGCAATAAAAAGTCTCACGGTATCAGCCCCATATTTCTTTATCATCACATCAGGGTCAACCACATTACATTTGCTTTTAGACATTTTTTCAGGTTTTCCTATTATTACTTTTTCTCCACAATGGTCTCTAAGACAGGTCCCCTCAGGAGAGACCTCCTCAGGATAAATCCATCCATGTTTTGGACATCGATAGGTCTCCTTGATAACCATTCCCTGAGTAAGCAAATTAGAAAAGGGTTCATCAAGTTTGAGATAACCAAGATCTCTCAAAACCTTGGTAAAAAATCTGGCATAAAGAAGATGCAAAATAGCATGCTCAATCCCACCTATGTATTGATCCACAGGAAGCCAGTATTCTGTATCCTCTGGATTAAAGGGTTCTGGATAATCAGGACAAGTAAATCTTGCAAAATACCATGAGGATTCCACAAAGGTATCAAAGGTATCTGTTTCTCTTCTTGCCTTTCCTCCACATTTAGGACAAAAGGTTTCCACAAATTCTTTTAGATGAGGAAGAGGGCTTCTTCCTTTAGAATCAATCTGAGCATCAAGGGGAAGCTTAATAGGAAGATTCTCTTTCTTTTCAGGGACTATGCCACATTTTTCACAATAGACAATAGGTATGGGACAGCCCCAATAACGCTGACGAGAAACTCCCCAATCTCTGAGTCTGTAAGTGATTTTTCTTTTACCAAGGCCAAGGCTTTCAAGTTTATCAATAACCCTCTTTTTTCCCTCTTCACTCTCAAGCCCTGTAAATTCTTGAGAATTAACCATTATGCCTGGCGCTTCATAGGCCTCTTCCATCTCCTCAGGCTTAAGCTCTTTATTCTTAGGCTGGATAACCACTTTTATGGGAAGGCCAAATTTTTTTGCGAATTCAAAATCTCTCTGATCATGAGCTGGAACACACATAATAGCTCCCGTTCCATATTCCATTAGAACAAAATTAGCGGTATATAAGGGAATTTCTTCTTTAGTAAAGGGATGGACCGCATAGGTCTCAAGAAAAAAACCCTCTTTTTCTGCTACTCCCTCTTCAATCTTTTTTCTCTCCCTTCTCACCCTTTCTCTAAACTCCAAAAGCTTCTCTTTAAATCCCTTTTTTTCTGCTATTTCCAAAGCCAGGGGATGTTCTGGAGAAAGGGAAAGAAAGGTCACCCCAAAGAGGGTATCAGGTCTTGTAGTAAAAATGGTAAGGTTTTTATCTAGTTCGGGAATATAAAAATCAATTTCTGCTCCCTCACTTTTTCCAATCCAGTTTTTTTGCATAACAAGGACTTTCTCTGGCCAATGGCCTCTCAGTTTTTCAAGGTCTGAAAGAAGCTCCTCGGCATAAGCGGTAATTTTTAAGAACCAGCCCTCCATCTCTCGCATTTGAACTTCTTCCCCACATCTCCAACACTTTCCATCCTCCACCTGCTCATTGGCAAGCACTGTCTGACAACTCTCACACCAATTAACTAAGGTCTTTTTCCTATAAGCTAAACCCCTCTCAAACATTTCAATAAAAAATCTCTGCTCAAATTTGTAATACTCAGGATCGCAGGTAGCAAATTCTCTATCCCAATCATAGCTAAAACCAAGTTTCTTCAATTGATTTCTCATATAATCGATATTGGAATAGGTCCATTTGGCTGGATGAATTCCCTGTTTTAGGGCAGCATTTTCTGCAGGAAGGCCAAAGGCATCCCAACCCATAGGATGAAGCACATTGTATCCCTTCATCCTTTTTACACGGGCTATAATATCTCCAAGGGTATAGTTCCTCACATGTCCCATATGAATTCTTCCAGAGGGATAAGGAAACATCTCAAGTACATAGTATTTGGGCTTGGAAGGATCACTCTTAACTTTAAAGACCTTTTTCTCTTCCCAAATTTTCTGCCACTTCTCTTCAATGGCAGAAGGGTTATATCCTTTCATGAAGGGTCACCTCTCTTAGTTACTTTCAAATATATTTTTAACGATTTCATCAGCAAATTGAGAACATTTGACCTCCTTTGCTCCCTCCATCAGCCTGGCAAGATCATAGGTCACTACTTTACTCTGAATGGTCTTAGAAAGGGCCTCCCAAATTAAATTGGCAGCTTCTTTCCAGCCTATATATTCAAGCATCATCTTAGCAGAAAGAATTAGAGATGAAGGATTAGCTTTATCAAGTCCTGCATATTTAGGAGCTGACCCATGGGTTGCCTCAAAAACAGCATAACCATCCCCAATATTAGCACCTGGGGCCATCCCAAGGCCTCCAACTTGAGCAGCAAGAGCATCCGAAAGATAATCTCCATTTAAATTAGGAGTGGCAAGCACACTATATTCCTCTGGTCTAAGAAGAGCCCATTGAAACATAGCATCAGCAATACGATCCTTTATAACCACCACACCCTGAGGGACTCCATTGGGATATTTACTGGAAATTTCTTCTTCAGCCACCGTTACCTCCGGAAATTCCTCTCTTGCCACCTCATAGCCCCAGTTCCTAAAGGCACCCTCGGTAAATTTCATAATATTTCCTTTATGAACTAAAGTTACACTAGGAAGACCATTTTCCAGAGCATACTTTATAGCCTTTCTAACCAATCTCTTTGTGCCAAAAATTGAGATGGGTTTTATACCAATTCCCGAATCTTCCCTTATTTCCTTTCCAAAATTCTCACGAATAAATTCAATAAGCTTTTTTGCTTCAGGAGATCCTGCTGGATATTCAATACCAGCATAAACATCTTCTGTATTTTCACGAAAAATTACCATATTGACCTTATGGGGCTCCTTTACGGGAGTTGGAGTCCCAGGAATCCAGCGAACTGGTCTTACGCAGGCATATAAATCAAGGACCTGCCTCAAAGTAACATTAAGACTTCTAAAACCACCACCTACAGGTGTAGTAAGAGGACCCTTTATAGCTACTACACATTCCTTTATAATCTTTAAAGTCTCTTCAGGAAGGTAATGGCCTGTCTCCTTAAAGGCCTTCTCTCCAGCTAGAACTTCTCTCCAAATTATTTTTCTCTTTCCATTATAGGCCTTTTCGATAGCTGCATTAACCACCTTAAGCATAGCCTTAGTAATATCAGGCCCTATCCCATCTCCCTCAATATAAGCAATTTCTGGATCATCAGGAACTGAAAGAGAAAAATCCTCCCTCAAATAGATTTTTCCCATAAAGACCTCCTTAAATTTCTATATCAAGAATCTCAAATTTTTTTATTCCTGAAGGTGTTTGAACCTTTACTTCCTCCCCGATTTCTTTTCCAATGAGAGCTCTAGCTATAGGTGAATTGATAGAAATGCTTCCATTGCTGGGATCAGCTTCATAGGGCCCAACAATCTTATAGCTTACTATCTCATCTGTTTCAAGATTTAAAAGTTTAACCTTTACACCAAACTGAACTCTCTCAGGTGGTTCCTTTAAAGGTGGAATAACCTCAGCCTGAGCAAGAATTCCCTGAAGTTCCTGAATCCTTCCTTCTATATAAGCCTGGCGTTCTTTGGCTGCCTCATATTCAGCATTTTCTGAAAGATCTCCATGAGCCCTTGCCTCCTCAATTGCCTGGATGGTTTTTCTTCTCTCAACTTTAATCAGATGTTCTAACTCCTTCTTAATCTTCTCTAAGCCTTC
>PNIE01000031.1 GCA_002877875.1 Caldimicrobium thiodismutans | reverse complement strand
TATGCTGGAGCTATTCATGCTCGTATCATTAGAGGTTGGCAGGGTAAAAAAATTGCCTGGCTAAGTATCCTTGGCTTTGCAGCTGTTATGTTTACGTATTTCGGGGTAAACTTCTTACTTTCAGGACTCCACAGCTACGGAAGTCCAAGTTAATTTAAGTTAATTTAATAAGGAGGCTTTTAACATGCTTGTAAAAGATTGGATGTCAGAACATGTTATAACTTTGGATGAAAATACTTCCATTATGAAGGCTATTCAAGTTCTAAAAGAGCACAAAATTAGGAGAATTCCTGTAACCCGTGATGGAAAGCTTTCTGGAATTGTCACTGATAGAGACATAAAAGAAGTAACCCCTTCTAAAATAACCACTTTTGAAGTTCATGAACTCTATTATCTTCTATCCGAACTTAAACTCAAGGATATTATGACTAAGGACCCTATTACGGTTTATCCCGATGACACAGTAGAATATGCTGCAGTCCTTATGCTTGAAAACAAAATTTCAGGGCTTCCAGTGATTAATCGTGAAGGTTACGTAGTGGGTATCATTACCCAAACCGATATTTTTAAACTCTTTGTTAATATAACAGGAATTTATTACAGCCCCTACCAAATAAGTCTTCTTATTAATCATCCTAATGAATTAACAGAACTTTTTGAGATCTTTAAAAAGTTGGGGCTTTCTCTTTACAGCTTCCTCACCTGGAAAGAAGAAATGGCTTTTCCCATTGAGGATGATCAAAAAGAACTTAAATCTGAACACAAAAGGCTGGTTTTTATTCGTCCTGAAGAAATCAATAAAGAAAAATTTGAAATTCTAACTGAAGAACTAAAAAAGAAATTTAAAGTTTTTTATGCTATAAAAGAAGATATTTCCAAGCTTCCCCAAAGAAAAATTAGCGAAGAGTAATTTTTAGGCTTCTCTTTAATTTTAGAAATAATGGTTTATATTTTTTAAATAATAAGGAGCAAATCTCAAAGAACTCTCCTAAGGTCTTTCCCTTAAAAGGTCACTGAGATTTACTCCTAAAACTAAAATCAAATGGGAGGTTTTATGTCAAACTTTAAAGATTTTGGTTTATCAAAGGCAGTTTTGCAGGGATTACAATTCTTGGGCTATGAAACTCCAACCCCTATCCAGAAAGAGGCTATTCCTATTCTACTTCAAGGAAGAGATCTTATAGCTCAAGCTCAGACAGGCACAGGTAAAACTGCCTCCTTTGGTATTCCTTTGGTTGAAAAGGTTTCTCCCAAAATACCTAAAGTCCAGGCTTTAATTATTGTTCCTACAAGAGAGCTTGCCCTTCAAGTCTCTGAAGAACTTAGAAATCTGGGAAGGTTTAAAAGACTTTTTGTTTTAACTCTTTATGGAGGGAAATCAATTCAAATACAGCGCTCTTTTTTGAAAAAGGGACTTTGTCACCTTGTGGTTGGAACTCCTGGAAGATTAAAAGATCTCCTTCAAAGAGGATATTTAGAACTTGAGGAGGTAAAGTATCTCGTTCTTGACGAGGCTGATAGGATGCTTGAAATGGGTTTTATTGAAGATATTGAAGAAATAGTCCTAAAACTTCCTAAGGATAGACAAACTTTATTATTTTCAGCAACTATTCCTAAAGAGATCCTTCGCATTGGAGAAAAATTTTTAAAACCAGATCATGCTGAAATAAGAATTAAACCAGAGGAACCTACTCTCAACATCATAGACCAAAAAATATATAAAACTAAGCAAGGGGAGAGCTTTGAAAAACTTATCCATCTTTTACAGGCAGCCTTTTCCTCAAAAACCATTATTTTTACTCACACCAAAAGGGAAGCTGAAATTCTTGCAGAAAAACTAAGGAATTATGGTTTCAAGGTTGAAGCCCTTCATGGAGATTTTTCTCAGAAAAAAAGGGAATATATCTTAAAAGGGTTCAGAAACAATTATTTTAATATCTTAGTTGCCACAGATGTAGCCTCAAGGGGGCTTGATATTAAAGATGTAGAACTTGTTATCAATTATGGACTTCCCAAAGATGCTGATTCTTATATTCACAGAATCGGAAGAACTGGAAGGGCTGGTAAAAGGGGAACCGCTATAAGTTTAATGCTACCCCAGGAAGAAAAGCAGCTAAAAGCTATTCTCTTTAAAACAAAAAATTCGCCTAAGGTATATAGAGATTAATTTTAGAAAAGCCAGGGGATTTTTCCCCTTGGGTTTTATTTACTAATAATTTTTAAGAATTCATCTACCCTTACGGCAGGTAAACTTATCAATTCAACGGTTCCTCTTGCGCCAAGTTCAATAGACATTTTCATAATAGTTTCATTATCAGGTGCTTCAACTATATTGACAAAATCGTAGGGTCCAAGCACAGCATATTGTTGAAGTACCTTAACTCCCATAGCCTCAAGCTCTTTATTTACTTCAAAAATACGGTGAGGTTTTTCTTTAATAGTCTTTCTTCCATCATCTGTAAGTTTACTCAAAATCACATAAATTGGCATAAAAAATCACCTCCATAAAAGAGATATTATTAAAATTTTATTATCAGCTTTTTCTTATTAAGTCAAGATTATTTAAGAAATTTTAACCAATGAAATCTAAAAGGAGGGTCTTTAATTTTTGAAGAAGGCGTTCAGAAAGGAGTTTCCCCTTTTCTTTTGAAGCTTTAAGGGGATTTCCCCAGATTCCTGAAGGCCAATATTTTTCCTTTTCCCTAACAACCCAAAATTTAGGAAATTGAGGATAATCCTCAAAGGCTAAAGAAAGATCTCTTACCAGTTCATTTTTTAAATAAAGCATAAGAGAGGTCTCCCACTCTCCTGCATGAGAGTCCTCTTCAGGAATACCAAGTTCCTTCAAGATGTCCTTCAAAAGTTTTATTATGTCTGCCACCAAAAATCTTGCCTCTTCATATTTTTCAAGGAAGGTCTCAGCTGCATCAATTAAATAGGCATTATGAGTACCTCCTGCATGTCCTGAAAGAACTATAAAATTTCTTAAGCCCTGAAAGTAAAAACTCTCAAAAAGATCCAATAAAAGAATTTTTAAGCTCTCTCCACGAAGAGTGATGGTTCCTGGTAGATTTTTGGTGCTCCTGCAAAGCCCAAAATAAATAGGAGGAGAAAGAAAAATTTTTACATCTTTGATAAGTCTCTTTGAAATTTCATAGATAGTGAAAAGATCGGTACCAAGAGGAAGATGTGGGCCATGGGCCTCAATAGAGCCAATGGGTATAATGACACTTTTTATGGTCTCTCTTAAATTTTTAAACTCTTCAGAAGTGAGTTCTTCTATTTGCATAGTTACTTTTATTATATCTGCCTTTCTTGAAAATTAAAAGAAAAATTTTAAATTTCCTTAGGACTATGAAAAGGATAACTAATTTTTCAGGAATTAATGCCTCCTTTTTAGGCTATTTATTAGCCAAAGAGTATAAAGAAGAACTTAAAAATTATGCTCTCTTTGTAATCTTTCCTGATGAAGAAAAAAAAAGGGACTTCTATTTTACTTACAAAGCCCTTTCTCAGGAGAAGATTTCTCTTTATCCCTCACTAACCCTTCCACCTTTTTCTGAGGCTTACACCATCGATGAAGAGGAAAAGGAGAGAATAAAAATCCTCTGGGAATTAAAGGAACTTAAGGCCCTCATTATAGACATAAAAAGTTTTGCAAGGAAAACTATTCCTCAAGAGCTTCTGAAAAAACATTATCTGTATCTTCTTCCTGGTGAAAAGATTGATAGAGAGAGTTTTTTACAAAATTTAATCCTTCTTGGATATGAGAGAGTTGGAGTAGTCAGGAACAAAGGAGAATTTACTGTAAAAGGTGCTGTAATTGATGTTTTTTCTCCTCAATACAAAAATCCTCTAAGAATTGAATTTTTCGGAAATGAAATTATAAACCTCAAGTTTTTCGATCCAGATACTCAGAAGAGTCTTGGCTTGGCTGAAGAGGGTATTCTTATTCCTGCAAGAGAGCTTTTTTTTCCAGAGGATACTAAAAATCTCTACGAAAAAATCTTAGCCTTAAAAGAACAAATCTCCCCTAATAGACTCTCTCAGCTATTAGAATATATTGAAAATAAAATTTATCTTGAAAATCCTGAATTTCTTTTGCCCCTTTTTTATGAAGATTTAAAGCTTCTTCATGAAAATCTTCATCCTGAAAAAGTTCTCTTTATTCTTTACGAAAAGGAGAGAATTTTTAATGAACTTGAGGCCTTTTGGAATAGAATCTTAAAATTCTCAGAAAAAGCCAAGGCCAGAGAGAAACTTTTATTTGATGAAAAAAAGCTCTATGCAGACCTTGAAGAGATTGAAACCATCTTTGCTAAGTACCCTGTGGTTGAGATTAAAGAACTGCCCTTTAGGGGGACCAATTTTAAAGTCTTTGAAATTAAAAATGTCCATCTCAATGAAGGAAAGGATCGTATAAATGAAGCCTTTAAGTTTCTTATTGAGAATTTACAGGAGAAGAAAGAAATTCTCCTTTTTACTCAAGATGAAACCATTAGAAAGACCATAGAAGATGGTCTAACTCTTAGAGGATATGAGGTTCCCCAAAATTTAAAATTTTATACTGGAGAAATAAGGGAAGGTTTTATTTATCCTGAACAAAATCTTATTCTCACCTCTGAAACAGAGCTTTTTGGAAAGAGGCTTAAGAAAGGTAGCGCTGAAAAGGCTAAAAAAAATGGAAAAACCTATTTCAGAAGGTACGAGGATTTAAAGCCTGGAGATTTTGTAGTGCATAAAATCCACGGAATTGGAAAATTTCAAGGGCTTCAATTTCTAAAAGTTGATGGCTTTGAAGGAGAGTTCTTAGCGATTGAGTATGAAGGAGGAGATAAACTCTATCTTCCGGTGACAAGACTTTCTGAACTTTACCCTTATGTAGGAGTTGGCGATAAGGAGCCTCAACTTGACAAATTAGGCAAAAAAACCTTTCTCAAGAGGAAAAAAGAAGTTGAAAAGAAACTAACAGAAGTTGTAGAAGAGATCCTTAAGCTCTATGCAGAAAGAAAGGCTATCAAGAGTTTTTCCATACCCATAGATAATCTTGCCTTAGCGGAATTTGAGCAGACCTTCCCCTATGAGGAGACTCCTGATCAACTTACGGCTATAGAGGAGATTCTTGAAGATCTCTCAAGCCCAAAACCTATGGAGAGGCTTCTTGTAGGAGATGTTGGTTTTGGGAAGACAGAAGTTGCTCTAAGGGCTATCTTTGCCACAGCCCGGGCAGGAAAACAGGTGGCTCTTCTTACTCCAACAACCCTTCTTGCCGAGCAACATTACCGAAATTTCAAAGAGAGGTTAGAACCCTTTGGAATCAAGGTGGGTATTCTCTCAAGATTAAGAAATGAAAGTGACCAAAGGGAAACAATAAAGAAACTTAAAGAAGGAGAGATTTTGGTAGTTATAGGGACTCATAGGCTTCTTTCAAAGGATGTGGAATTTAAGGATCTCGGTCTTCTTGTCATTGATGAAGAGCATCGCTTTGGGGTAAAACAGAAGGAACGCTTAAAGCAATTAAAGAAAAAGGTGAAAGTTCTTTCCCTTTCAGCAACTCCTATCCCAAGAAGTCTCCAATTAAGTCTTTTAGGTATCTTTGATCTCTCTCTCATTGAGACTCCTCCTCCTGGAAGAAAGGCTATTAAAACAGTTTTGACCACCTTTGATCCAGAACTTATTAAAAATGCTATCGAAGAAGAGCTTAAAAGAGGAGGCCAAATTTATTTCGTTCATCCCCGTATTCAGGGTTTATCTGGACTTGCTAGATTCTTACAAAAGCTTATTCCCTCTGCACGGATAGAAATTGTCCATGGACAATTAGAGGAAACTCAATTAGAAAATGCCATTTATAAATTTTTAAATAAAGAAGTTGATCTTCTTGTGTGTACTCCTATTATTGGAAGTGGAATTGATATTCCATCAGCCAATACCATTTTTATAAATCGAGCAGATATGTTTGGATTGGCTGATATTTATCAACTAAGAGGAAGGGTTGGGAGAGGAACAGAAAAGGCTTACTGTTACCTCCTCGTTCCAGACTTTAAAACCCTTACAGAGGGAGCTCAAAAACGCTTAAAGGCCCTTATGCAATTTGTGGAACTCGGCTCAGGCTTTAAACTGGCTTTAAGTGACCTAAAAATTAGAGGAGCTGGAGAACTTCTGGGAATTAATCAGTCTGGGCATATAAATAAGGTAGGCTATGAGCTCTATCTTGAACTCCTTGAGAATACCATAAGAACTCTTAAAGGTGAAGAAGTTGAGGATTGGGAACCTGAAGTTAACCTCAAAGTTCCAGCTTTTATACCTTCCAGTTATGTTCCTGAAATTGAAGAAAGGTTGGGTCTTTATAGAGAGCTGGTTCTTATAAGTAAAGTGCCAGAGCTTGAAGATTTTAAAAACTTCCTTGAAGATAAATATGGCAAACTCCCCGTGGAGGTGGAAAATCTCATAAAAATCTATCAGCTAAAACTTTATATGAAGGCCTTAAAAATCCCTTCTATAGAGGAAAAAAATAAGCTTCTTTACTTTATTTTAAAAGATCTTTCCCTTTTACCTAAGTTTAGAAGAGTGTCAAATTCAAAAGATTTCAAGATATTGAGGATTCATCAAGAAAAAGAAAAAGCCACTCTTGTCCTTAAGGTTGATGGTGCACTCCTTGACAGGGCCTTAATAATTTGTGAAAGCTTACTCTCCTGAGACTTTCAAAAGTTCTTCTTTTAAAACCTCCCAAAATTCTCTTTTTAAACTCGAGAGAAAGGCTAAGTGCAAATAAGTAAAATCTTCTTTAAAAGAAATATTTCTTAAATGAGCAAAGAGAGCAAATTTAAAACTTTTGGCTTTAAGATGGATATCAAATTTTAAGTAAAAAACTCCAAACTCATCAGTTATATTTATCCGCCCTTTAGTTCTGACAGAAAGTCCTCCCTTAGAAATATTAACTAACTCACCTACAAGAAAAGTTTTTTGAATAAGTTTTTTGAATTCCTCATCTATATTGTGATTTTCATTGATAATAAGGTCATAGAGGTGAATCTCTCTGAGGTCTTGATAAGAATCCGGAGAAAAATTGGTTTCCCTTAAAAGTTGATAACCAAGATAGTTAAGAATAGTTTGTACAAATTTAGGTGTTATAAAAGAGACAAATACAGGGATATTACTTTTAATAGCTATCCTTTCATCAGAGCGTGGATCTACAAATTCTCCTATAAAACCATCTTCATTTTCTTCGGTGATTTTTACTTGAAAAACATATCTTGCCTTACTTAGAGGAAGAATAAGAAGGCATAAATCCCCTTTTTGAAAAGTGGGTAATTCTTTATTTTTCTTAATTAAGATCTTTCTTGGAGATAGAATATCAATTTCAGGCTTATGTAACTTTTGATCATAGAGGAGTAAAAAATTTCTCTTCAAATGAGGGAGTTTATTATAAATCTCTTCTGGAAGCTTATCTAAAGAAAATAAAGTAATATTGCGTATAAGTACCCTTTCTTTTATTTTTAAGGCAATATCAACTTTTTCTTTCATCTCATCCTCTCAAGTTGAGCATATTTGAGATGTAAAAGAGTAGGGCCTTTATTAATAAAATTTACCTTTATTCTTTCTCCCGAAACCTCAAGAACTTCTCCCTCTCCAAAATGGGGATGCTTTACTAAATCTCCTACTTTAAAAGAAGTATGGGAAAGAGTCAGCTCTTCCTTTGGCTCCTCCTGATGAATTCTGGTAAAAGAAGCCTTCTTATCAAGGGTGACTTCCTGATAAAGGGATGGTGGAATTTCTCTTATGAATCTTGATGGCTTTGCAAAGACCTTACCTTCTCCAGGTACATAAACCATAAGAGGAGAAATAAGATAGAGCTTTTCTCTAGCACGAGTTACAGCTACATAAAAAAGTCTTCTTTCTTCTTCAAGGTCCTCTTCTCTATTAAGGCTATGAAGAGAAGGAAATCTCCCTTCAATCAGAGAAATAATAAAAACAGTGTGCCATTCAAGGCCCTTAGCTGAGTGAATGGTTGATAAAATTAAGGGGGCTTCATCTATTTCCTCTTGGTCGTACTCAGCTACCTCAATTGGCTCAAGAAGGAGTTCTGAGAGAAACTCATCAAGAGTTTCAAATCTCTCTGCCAGAGAAAAAAGCCCCTCTAAATCTTTAACCCTGCGATAGTAATCCTCATAATAAATTCTTTGAAAAATAGGCTCATAAAATCCCCAGATCTGAGAAAGAATATCTGAAGGCCTATCGGTATAAAGCTTATAATTAAGATAAAGATCAAGAAAACGCTTTAATTCAAGAGATGAAGTCAAACTCAAAATTTTGGAATAGGAATAAGGAAATGGTTCCACTTTCATAAGATTAATAATTTTTTCAGCAGTCCGAGGGCCAATCCCTTCCATTAAAAGCAAGATCCTATTCCAGGCAAGGAAATCCTTAGGATTAAGGATAATTTTTAAAAAGGAAATTATATCTTTCACATGGGCTGATTCTAAAAGCTTTAGGCCTCCGTATTTAACAAAAGGAATCCCTCTTTTGGCAAGCTCAATTTCAAGCTCATAAGAGTGAAAAGCAGAACGAAAGAGAACCGCCATCTGAGAAAGCTTAAATCCCTTTTCTCTCAACTCAAGAACCTTATCAGCTATAAAGACACTGGCTTCAGCCTCATCTTTAGGCCTAAGAAATATTGGCTTTTCTCCTTCCTTTTTAAGAGTAAAAAGGGTTTTGGTATACTTAATTTTGGAGGTAGCAATGATTATGTTAGCTAAATCGAGGATAGGTTGAGTACTTCTGTAATTTTGTTCAAGCTTAACAATCTTTGTATTAGGAAAGAGTTTAGGAAATTCAAAGATGTTCCGATAATTGGCTCCTCTAAAACCATATATACTCTGGGAATCATCTCCTACAACCATCACATTTTGATGAGCCTCTGCCATATATTTAATAATCTCCCCTTGTAAGGTATTAGTATCCTGATATTCATCCACCATAATAAATTGGAATCTCTTCCCTACCTCCTGTCTAACATAAGGATATTCCTTCAGGATTTTTAACCAGTTTAAGAGAAGATCATCAAAATCCATTAACTGATGTTCCCTTTTATAGTTCACATACTCTGCAAAAAGTCTCTGAATCTCCGGAAGATACTCAGAAAACTGAGGATATTCAGAAAGAACAATTTCTTCGACAGATCGCATTTGGTTTATGCTTTTACTATAGATACTACCAAGAGTATCCTTTTTAGGGAAACGCTTTTTTTTATCAGTAAAGCCAAGGCTAGTCTTCAAAAGATTCAAAAGATCCTCTGAATCTCTCCTATCAAGAAGAGTGAAGTTGGGGTGATATCCAATAAGACTTCCATATTGCCTAAGCATAAGGTTACAAAGGGAATGAAAGGTGCCACCAGTGATTTTGTTGACATCTTTTTGCAGAAGAGCAGAGGCTCTTTCTATCATCTCTCTAGCTGCCCTTCGTGTAAAGGTGAGCAAAAGAATCTTTTCTGAGGGTATTCCCATCTCAACTAGATAGGCCAAACGACAAACAAGAGTTCTAGTTTTCCCTGAGCCTGCCCCAGCTATAACTAAAAGAGGCCCATAAATAGTCTCAACAGCCTCTCTTTGTGCTGGGTTTAAATCTTTCAAAAAGTCAAGAGGAGTTTTTTTCATAGCCCTAAAAGTATCCCCTGATTTTTATTATACTCCAATTTAAGGCTTTCATCTACCTA
>PNIE01000046.1 GCA_002877875.1 Caldimicrobium thiodismutans | reverse complement strand
AATTACTACTTTATCTGAAAAAAGACTTGCAAGATTTGGATCATGAAGAGTTATAACCGTAATAAGGCTTTTTTCCTTGGTTATTTCTTTTATTTTACTTAAAATCAATTGTTGATTTTTAAAATCTAAGTGACTGGTAGGCTCATCAAGAATAATAACTGGTGTCTCCTGAACAAGAGCTCTTGCAATAAGAGTAAGTTGCCTTTCTCCTCCGCTAATTTGTGTATAAGGCTTGTCTTTAAGATGAGAAATCCCAATCATTTCTAAAACTTCTTCCACCTTTTTATGGTCCTCCTTACTAGGTAAGGAAAAAAGCCCTACATAGCTTGCTCTTCCCATAAGAACCACTTCAAATACACTATAAGGAAAGGGAGGTGTATGATCTTGGGGAACTACAGAAAAAAATCTTGCTCTTTGGGTAAAAGGTAAATTGTCTATTTTTTTGTTATTAACCAAAATTTCGCCTTGGTAATTTTCCCAAACACCAGTAATACATTTAAAAAGGGTGGTTTTTCCTGCTCCATTAGGGCCAAGTATAGTCGTAATTTCTCCCTGATTGGCAACAAAAGAAATATCCTGCAATATCCTTCTTTTTTGCCTTTTGTGTTCAAAACTTAAAGCCTTTACTTCTAGCATATTTATTTTCCCCAGGCTTCCTTTCCACTTTTTTTCATAAGGTAGATAAAAAAGGGAGCACCTGTTAGAGCCGTAATAATTCCTACAGGAATATCAAAATTGGTGATAGTTCTTGAGAGAGTGTCTGCAGCAATCATAAAAGCCCCTCCTCCACAAAGACTCAATGGTAAAAGTACTTTATGATCAGGTCCTATCATCATCCTTATGAGATGGGGAACCATAAGCCCAACCCAGCCTATAATTCCACAAACTGAAGTTGCCGTTGCTACTGCCAAGGTTGAAAATATAATGAAAAGAGCCCTTTCTCTTCCTACATTTACTCCAAGCATCTTGGCTTCCTCTTCTCCCAGGCTTAAGACATTTAACCTCCAGCGCATAAGAAGAAGGGGTAAAATCCCAATCATTATCCCTGGGGAAGCCCACTTTAAACTCTGCCAGTCTGCAAGACTAAAACTACCCATAAGCCAAAAAACGATACTTTGAAGCTTATGGGGATCAACAAGAAATTTAACAATGGAAACTAAGGCTTGAAAAAAGGCTGAAACAATAACTCCAGAAAGCACAAGGGGTAACCTACTTATTTCCCCCTGAGTTTTGGCTATAAAGTATGCAAGAAGCACAGCTGAAAGGGCAAAGAAAAAAGCGGTAAATTGAACAGGCAAGGTTTCAAGAAAACCAATAGTTATAGCGCACCCAAAGGCTGCTCCAGCTGAAATTCCAAGTATAAAGGGGTCAACAAGGGGATTTCTAAAAATGGCTTGTAGAGTAGTCCCAGCTCCTGCAAGACTTGCCCCCACAAGAAAAGCCATAAGCACTCTTGGAAGCCTTATCTCCCAAATAATAGTTTTTTCAGGAATGTCCCCAATCTCAAAAATATGCAAAGTTTCATTAGCAAGAATTTTTAAAACCAGCAAGGGATTTATTTCATAAGATCCCAAAAAAAGAGAAATCCATCCCGCTAATAAGGGGGAAAAAGTAATGGCTAAAATTTTGATATTTTTAATTGTTTTCATATTTTTTAACTAAATAATAAGAAATTCCAAAGACCTTTTGGTAAAAGTCATCTGCTATTTTTTCAAAATTTATGTCACTAAAGAGTTCAGGATAGGTTTTAATAGCCATATAGAGGGCAAAGGGTGCAAGTCTTGGAGACCAGCTTGACCAACTTGGAAGTTTATAGACCCTTTTTTCTTTTACAGCCTTGATATACCTCCACTGGGAGTTATGGTAAATCCAGGCTTCATCATAATGAGCAAAACCCCAGATAAAAATCACCTCGGGATTCCAGCTAACAATTTTCTCCATAGAGACTTCAGCATTTCTGGCATTTATTTCCTTACCCACATTTATTCCTCCAATAAGCTCTATCACATCATTGGTAATCCCAATTCTTCCAGAAACGGTATTAGGTTTTCCTAAAAGATGAAGGATTTTTTTTCTTTTTGAAGAGGGAATCTTGGCAGTTCTTTCTTTTATAAAATTAAACATCTTTTCCATCTCAGCTATTACGATTTCAGCCCTCTTTTCTTTTCCGAAGAGTTTTCCGTTAAGTCTTATAACCTCATAAAGATCCTTTATAGTCTCTGGCCAAATAGCTATAACCTTTATTCCTTTAGATTCAAGAAATTCTATAACTCTTGTGTTATAAGCCAAGGTAATGACTACATCAGGATTTAATTTTAAAGTAGCCTCTACGTTGAGATCCATTCCCCTTCCAACAGTAGGCTTTTTGGTTTTTAAGTTCTGGTAAATAAAAGGTCTATAAACTCCGCAGCTCTTTTCTGCCCAATCTGAAACCCCTGCAACCTGATCCCAAATATCAAGGGCTGGAATAAGCTCAGGAGTTATTGCAATAATGGCTCTCTTGACAGGCACCCTTACTGTTACTTTTCTCCCAAGAACATCAGTAACAGTAAGAGTAGAAGAAAAGCCAAATTCAACTTGGCTAAATAATAAAAGAAGGGCTAACCCTAAAATTTTAAGGTAAGCTCTGCAAACCATGAGGCACCTGGGGCTTTATAGTAATGATAATAGTCTCTGTCAAAAATATTATCTCCTGAGATTGATAAACTCATCCATTTATTTATCTGATAACTTGCCCTTACATCCACTACAAAATATTCATCGTAAGAACCATAGACATGAGATTTCTTATCTTTATTTTCGTCATCGATAAACCACTTATCTACATATCTTCCAACAATATAAAAAGACCATTTCCCTCTCTTAAATTCAGCCCCAAGGTTTCCCATCCAAAGAGGAAGATAGGTAAGTCTCTTCCCTTCTGTTTCAGGTTTTGCTTTATTCTTTTTAACTTCAGAATCGGTATAAGTTAGGTTGGCAAAGAGCCTTAAGCCAAAATCAAAGCTTTGTTCAAAAGAAGCTTCAAAGCCCTGAGACTCTGCCGAACCTACATTAATATGCTCCTGATATTCAGCACTAACTGTTTTTCTGTAGATTAGGTCATCCATATCATTATAAAAATATGTAAGTTGAAATTTTGCACCTTTCCAAAGTTTTTGATCTAAGCCTAATTCATAGGAAGTAACTTTTTCTGGCTTAAGATTGGGATTTCCTGCAAGGATACTCCATCGAGTTGTCAAAGTTCGGTAAAGTTCATAAACGGTTGGTGGCCTAAAGGCTTTACCAACTGAGCCCCTTAAGATAGTTCCCTCAAAGGGCTTAAAATTAAAGGAAAACTTAGGGGAAAAAGAGGTTTCAGTGTTTGAAGGATATTCCTTAGGATATCCGGAAGTTCCAACTTGATTGACGTATCCATCATAGGTTCTCCAATTGTCATACCTTGCACCAAGATAAGCAGTTAGCTTTTCTGTCAACCTAATCTCATCTTGAGCAAAGATTGACCAAGTCCTTGTTTTTCCTTTAGATTGATATTTTAACTTAACGGTTGAGGTCTCATCCTTCCAATTTCTTAAATATTTTTCTTTAGTTTCAGCGTATTCCCATCTATAAGCACCCCCAAAAGTAAGGATTTGATTGTTAAAAAGGGGAAGAGAAAACTGAAGGTCTCCTTGAAAGGCTCTTTGGGGGGTATTTGAGACATATCCACAATCTTCTGGTCTTGTTCTGGGAAGGCACCCGGAAATAGTAGCCTTACTACCAACATTTACATACCAATCCTTTTCAGTAGTTGTATAAGAGAGATTTAATTTAGTTTTTAGTTTTTTAAAAAGCTCTGTTTCAAAAAGGGCTCCCCATATATTCTGAATTCTACCTCCAGGACCTGGAAGATAATCTTTTTGCGAAGGACGATAAACAGGTTGATTAGTTGTGGCCTTATAAAGATAAGGGTGAGGTTCATCATAGTTATATTCGTAGCGATTTCTAAGATAAGTAAGTCTTAATCTTGTTTTTTCATTAAATTCATATTGAGCCTTTATAGTTATTCCATCATCCCACCATCTGTTATCTCCTTTATCTCCAACAATATAAATAGGTTTGCCATATCTATCATAACTTGGTTTGGCACCATAGGTTCCAGAAGGCACTGTAGTAGAAGTTACAAAATCTGTAACATAGCCATTGGTATCATGCCTTCCGTAGCTTAAAAAGAAACTGAATTTTCCAATTTTATCTCCATAACTTAAGTAAACCCTTCTTAAATCATCCATAGCCTCACCTCTATCAAAGGAAGAACCGTATCCAGTCTTAATAGTAATTTCTCTTTTTTCAGGCATTTTGGTTATAAATTGAACAACTCCTGCCATGGCATATCCACCCCAAAGAGAAGAAAAGGGTCCTTTTACCACTTCTACCCTTTCTAAATCTTCAGGAAAAAATCCACCCATTTTAACAGATCCTGTATAGGCATCATTAAGGACTATTCCATCAAAGAGAATGAGGGTTCTCTTTTGCTCTCCTAACCCTCTCAAGGTAATGCTTAACATAGTATCCATAAGCCCTTTTCCTCTTTTAACCATAACTCCAGGGAGATCATTTAAAGCCTCATCAATAGTTTTTGGTCTTTTTATTTCCAGTTTCTCTTTGGTTACTATGTTTACACTCGCTGGGGCCTCTTCGGGGGTAATTTCTGTTCTTGTAGCTGTAACCACCACCTCAGGCAATTCTTTGGGCTTTTTAGTCTCCTCCTTTTCTGTAGCAAACCCCGGGTTAAAGACCATCAAACCTCCTAATAACCCCCAAATGAGAGAGCTTACAAGATATTTTTTCCCCATCATTTCTCACCTCCACAAAAGAATTGTTATTTTTTCTTTTATCGATTCTACATTATGCCATCAATTTTGAATAAATAGTATTTGATAAAATTTTCACAAAGACTTTATTCTCCGTGTGGTTTAAAAGAAAGTTTTAAACCTTTTTTAAAGGGTTACAGAAAGCCTCTTAAGGGAAGTTTTGGGTGGTAAAGAAGTAAATTTTAAAGAGGCCCTTAGGAGATAGTTTTTTTCTTAAAAATCTGTAAAATAAAGGATTATGGAGAGGATTAGGGTTTATGTTGATGGTTGTTCTCTTGGGAATCCTGGGCCTGGGGGATATGCTGCGTTAATAAAGGTAGATGGAGAAGAGATAGTGATCTCTGGAGGGGCTCCCTTTTCTACTAATAACCGAATGGAGCTTTTGGCTGTAATAAAGGCCCTTTCCTTTTTTAAAGAACCAAAGGAAATCATAATTTTTTCTGATTCTGAGTATGTGATAAAGGGTGCCACTGAGTGGCTACTAACATGGAAAAAAAGAGGATTTAAGACCTCTTCTGGGGAGCCAGTGAAAAACCTTGATCTCTGGAGAGAGCTTGAGAGATGGCTTTCCTTTCATCAAGTGCGTTTTGAAAAGGTTCCAGCCCATTCAGGCCACCCTGAAAATGAAAGGGTAGATAGGCTTGCCAAAAGGGAGGCTAAGAAATGGCAAAAAAATATCTCATAGGTATTACCGGGGCAAGTGGAGCTATTTATGCCTTGACTTTGGTTAAGGCCTTAAAGGAGAGAGGTATACCTTTCGAAATTATAGTAACAGAGGCAGGGAAAATCGTTATTGAGCAGGAATTAGAACTTAGCTGGAAAGACTTGGCAAACTATGCAGAAAGGGTATATGAGGAGAGAGAGATCTGGGCACCTCCTGCTAGTGGTTCTGCCTCCTATGAGGGCTTAATTATTATTCCCTGTTCTATGGGAACTTTAGCAGGTATTGCCTCAGGGCAGGCTAAGAATTTACTTCTAAGAGCAGCTGATGTAATGCTAAAGGAGAGAAGATCCCTTGTTTTAGTCGTACGGGAGACTCCTCTTAATCTGATTCACCTCCAAAATATGTTGGCTGTTACTCAGGCAGGAGGGGTGATTTTTCCTGCTATGCCAGGATTTTATCATAAACCTAAGAGTCTTGAGGAACTTGTTGAAGGTTTGGTGCTGCGTTTGCTACAATTTTTAAATCTCTCTGAGAACTCCAAAGCTTGGAAGGGGCTTTCATAGCTTTTGAAATTTTTAAAAATAGTAATATAATTTTAAAGAAAAGAAAGGAAAGGAAGGTGCCCTATGGGAATAGAGGAAAAGAAAGTTTCCGAGGTAATGAATAGGACCCTTTTTACCGTTTCTGAAGAGACAAGTGTTAGTGAAATTATAGATACCATGCTTAATAATAGGATTTCAGCAGTGATTGTAGTTGCTGGAAATGGCGAATTTTTAGGAATTGTCAGTAAAACAGATCTCATAAGTGCCTTAAAAAAATATGGTTCTGATATACTTAATAAAAAAGCAGAAGACCTTCTTTGTCCTAAGCCTTATACTATTGAAGGGGAAGCAACTATTAAAGAAGCAGCTCAAAGAATGCTTGCCTATGGGGTTCACAGATTACTGGTTATTAACCCCACTGGCCTTGGAAAATATATACCCGTGGGAATTATTACGGCAACGGATATTATTAGGGCCCTTGCCCTTTAATAATTTATGGAAACCCTCTTGACAGAATGCAAAAAAAGTTGTATATAAAGGCTTCACCAAAGGCAAAAAATTGAGAAAAGGAGAGGAAAAAGGAGATGCCAACGATAAACCAGTTAGTAAGATATGGAAGGAAGAAAAAGGAAAAGAAATCTAAAGCTCCAGCTTTGCAGGGGTGTCCTCAAAAGAGGGGGGTTTGTGTAAGAGTTTATACAGTTACTCCCAAAAAACCTAACTCTGCCTTGAGAAAGGTTGCTAGAGTAAGGCTCACTAATGGAATTGAAATTACCGCTTATATTCCTGGTATTGGACATAATCTTCAGGAGCACTCGGTGGTTCTTGTTAGGGGAGGTCGTGTTAGAGATTTACCTGGTGTGAGGTATAAGATTATTAGAGGAGCTCTTGATGCAGCAGGTGTTCAAAATAGAAAGAAATCACGTTCCAAGTATGGTACGCCCAAGCCAAAATCTTAAAAGGAGTGCATAGATTATGCCGCGAAAGGGCCCTGTTCCTAAAAGAGAAATTGCACCTGATCCTAAATTTGGAAGTGTGCTGGTAGCTAAGTTTATTAATAACCTTATGCGAGATGGCAAAAAGAATAAATCTCGTAAAATTTTTTATTCTGCCCTTGAGATTCTAAGAGAGAAGTCAGGAGGAGAGGATCCTCTAAAAATATTTGAAGCAGCTGTTGAGAAGGTAAAGCCCCTTTTGGAGACGCGATCAAGAAGAATTGGTGGAGCTAACTATCAGGTTCCTATGGAGGTAAGGCCAGAGAGGCAGATTTCTCTTGCAATTAAGTGGATAATTAATGTTGCAAGGTCCCGTCCTGAAAAAACTATGGTGGAAAGACTTGCTAATGAATTGTGGGATGCTTATAATGAGAGAGGAGCAGCCATAAAGAAAAGAGACGATACGCACCGTATGGCTGAATCTAACCGGGTTTTTGCCCATTTTCGCTGGTAGTTAGGCTTTTTCAAGGTTTGTTAAGAGTCCCCTTAGTTTTGTAGAGGGGATTTTATTATTTTATAAAAATAAAAAATAAGGAGTAAGGGTGCGGTTATGACACCTGAAGAATTGAAAATCTTGAAAATGACAAGAAATATAGGCATCATTGCTCATATTGATGCTGGTAAAACTACAACTACTGAGAGAATCCTTTACTATACAGGAAAGACTTATAAAATTGGCGAGGTTCATGAAGGAACAGCGGTAATGGACTTTTTGCCTCAGGAGCAAGAAAGAGGTATTACTATTACTTCAGCTTGCACTACAACATTTTGGAGACAACACAGAATTAATATTATTGATACCCCAGGACATGTGGACTTCACCATTGAGGTTGAGCGTGCTCTTCGTGTCTTAGATGGAGCTGTAGTAATATTTTGTGCAGTAGGGGGGGTTGAGCCACAATCTGAAACTGTTTGGAGGCAGGCTGATAAATATAGAGTTCCAAGGATTACCTTTGTGAATAAGATGGACAGAATTGGAGCTAACTTCTTTGGTGTCATTGAAGAGATGAAAACTCGTTTGGGAGCCAATCCTCTTCCAGTCCAGATTCCCTATGGTGCGGAAGATTCCTTTGTCGGAGTTATTGATTTGATTGAGATGAAGGCTATTTTTTGGGAGGAAGAAACCCTTGGGGCTAAATATCGTTATGAGGAAATTCCCTCCCATTTAAAGGATCAAGCTGAAGAATATCGTATTCTTATGCTTGAAAGTCTTGCTGATGTGAATGATACTATTATGGAGAAATATCTGGAAGGTAAGGAAATAACCCCTGATGAAATAAGAAAGGCTATTCGTGAGGCTACCTGTCAGTTAAAGTTAGTTCCTGTGCTTTGTGGTTCGGCCTTTAAAAATAAAGGAATTCAGCCTTTACTTGACGCTATTATTGATTATCTTCCTTCTCCCCTTGATATACCTCCAGTAAAGGGAATAAATCCGAACACAGGTGAAGTTGAAGAAAGGCCTACAGATCCTGATGCTCCTCTTTCTGCCTTAGCTTTTAAAATTATGACAGATCCGTATATTGGAACTTTGACCTTTTTAAGGATTTATTCAGGTCGCCTTGAGTCTGGTATGAATGTTTACAATGCTACCAAGAGAAAGAAGGAAAGAATTGGAAGACTAGTGAGAATGCATGCTAATCAGAAAGAGGAAATTACAGGTGCAGCTGCAGGAGATATTGTAGCTGCCATTGGTTTAAGAGTTACAACTACTGGAGATACCCTTTGTGATGAAAATCATCCTATTGAACTCGAAAAGCTTGAAATACCAGAACCAGTTATATCTGTGGCTGTTGAGCCAAAAACTAAGGCTGATCAAGAAAAGCTTTCTCTTGCCCTTCAAAAAATTGCCCTTGAGGATCCTTCTTTCAGAGTAACGGTGAACCAAGAGACAGGGCAGACCCTTATTTGGGGAATGGGAGAGCTTCATCTTGAAATTATTGTTGATCGATTAGTAAGAGAGTTTAAAGTTGGGGTTAATGTGGGTAGACCTGAGGTGGCTTATAAAGAGACTATAACTACCAAGGCCGAGGCTGAAGGTAAATACATCAGGCAAACTGGTGGGCGTGGTCAATATGGACATTGTAAGCTTATAGTTGAACCTAATCCAGGAAAGGGTATAGAGTTTGTCTCTGAGATTGTAGGAGGAGTTATTCCCAAAGAATTTATTCCTTCTATAGAAAAGGGTGTAAGGGAGGCAGCTCAAGAGGGAGTTCTTGCGGGTTATCCTATAATAGATGTGAAAGTAAGACTTGTTGATGGAAGCTATCATGAGGTTGACTCTTCAGATCTTGCCTTTGCTATTGCTGGATCTATAGGTTTCAAGGAAGCTTGCAAAAAAGCCAATCCTGTATTATTAGAACCTATTATGAAGGTTGAAGTAGTTGTGCCAGAAGAGTATTTAGGAGATATTCTTGGAGATCTCTCTTCAAGAAGAGGTCGTATTGAAGGTATGGATATGAGGGGAAATGTAAGAGTAATTAGGGCTTTTGTTCCTTTGGGGGAAATGTTTGGATATGCAACTACCCTGAGATCCCTTACCCAAGGTAGAGGAACATTTACTATGCAGTTTGATCACTATGATAAAGTTCCTGCTCATCTTGCTGAGCAGATTATTAAGAAGGCCAAGGGATAAATTTTTTAAGGGGGAGAGATATGGCTAAGCAGAAATTTGAGCGCAAGAAGCCACATTTAA
>PNIE01000002.1 GCA_002877875.1 Caldimicrobium thiodismutans | reverse complement strand
GCTCTTAAAGGCTCAATAGTTGCCCTTGTTACTCCTTTTAAGGATGGAAAAATTGATGAGGAGTCATTTCGAAACTTAATTCGATGGCATTTGAAAGAGGGGACCCATGGAATTCTTGTCTCTGGAACAACTGGGGAATCGGCAACTCTTTCTAAAGAAGAGAAAAAAAGGCTTTTTGAGATAGCTTTAGAGGAAGCAAAAGGTAAGGTCCCTTTAATCGCAGGAACTGGAACCAATGATACTAAAAAGACTTTAAAATTAACTAAAATGGCAGAAGAGTTAGGGATGGATGCTTGCCTCTTAGTTACTCCCTATTATAACAAACCTACTCAGAAGGGGCTTTATGAACATTACAAGTATATAGCCACCCAGGTTAATATTCCTATCATCCTTTACAATGTGCCTGGAAGAACGGGAGTAAACCTACTTCCAGAAACCACAGCTAAGCTTTCAGAGATAGAAAATATTGTGGCTATAAAGGAGGCCTGTGGTGATCTCAAGCAGGTAACCGAATTAAAACTTCGTTGCAAACCTGATTTTGTTATCCTCTCTGGGGACGATTTTACAGCCTATCCTACCATCGCCCTTGGAGGAAAAGGCGTAATTTCTGTAGCTGCTAATGTCATGCCAAAGGAAATGGCAGAACTTATGGAAGCAGCTTTAAATGGTAATTATGAGCAGGCTCTTAAGCTTCATCTCTATCTTTATCCTCTTTTTAAGGTCCTCTTCATTGAAACCAACCCTGTTCCTGCAAAAGAGGCCCTCTATCTTATGGGAATGATTAATAGCCCTGAGGTACGGCTTCCTCTTTCTGGATTATCAGAAGCCTCCTTTCAGCAATTAAAGACAATCTTGAGAGAAACCTATAAACTTGTTTAATGTTCCACGTGGAACATAGTGAATGAAGATAAAAAATTACTTAGAAGCGTTTTAAAGGAAAGTCTTTTTTTTAAAGGGCTTTCTGAACCCCTTTTAGAGGAATTTGAAAGAATTGCCATAATTAAAACTTATACCAAAAATCAGATTATCTTTCGTGAAGGTGAGAAGGCTCTTGGTTTCTTCTTAGTTCTTGAAGGTGTGGTAAAAATTTATAAACTTTCGGAAAAGGGTAAGGAACATATCATTCATCTTCTTGGAGAAGGAGAGGTCTTTTCAGAAATAGCTCTCTCTCAAGTTGAAAATTATCCTGCCTATGCTGAAGCTATAACTCCTGTAAAGGTTGCTTTTTTTGATAAAAATCACTTTTTAAATTTGCTTAAAAGACGGCCTGAGCTTGCTCAAAATTTGATTGCTCTTTTTTCTATAAAACTTCGCTCCCTTGTTAAAACCATTGAAAATCTTGTCTTGAGAGAAGCAGGAGAAAGGCTTTTGCACTATCTCTGGGAACTATCTGAAGAGGGCCAAAAGAAAATCTTAGAACTAAAAATAAATAAATCTCATTTAGCCTTATTACTTGGAATTACCCCTGAGACTTTATCCAGACTTTTTCAGCGCTATCAGAAAGAGGGGCTTATTACCTTCGAAAAAAACAAAATTATTCTTTTAGACACAAAAGAATTAAAGCTTCGAATTAATCAAGGGATTTTATAAAAGATCTTTTTCTCTT
>PNIE01000097.1 GCA_002877875.1 Caldimicrobium thiodismutans | reverse complement strand
AGAATCCTCTCTTTTTCAAGAGGAATGGTTCTTCCTTTAATGGGAATTCTTCCAAACAGTCCTTTTAGATCAAGAAAAAGTTTTTCAGCCCTTTTCTCACCTATTCCAGGGATCTTAGCAAGTTCTCTCACCTTCCCTTCCTCTATTATCTTTCTTAAAAGTTCTGGAGTATAGACAGAAATTATATTTAAACCAAGTTTAGGGCCAACCTTAGAGAGAGTATTAAGCTTCAAAAAAAGCTCTCTTTCCTCCCTACTTAAAAAACCATAAGTCTCAAGATACTCATTTTTTCTCAAAATTACACATACAAAAAATTCTATCTCTTTCTCAAAAAAATCCCTTTTAAGAATCTCTATTAAATTAAAGGGAATATAAATCTCCCAAAAGAGATTCTCTCTTTCAAGTATCACTCTATTAGGTGGAATAATCTCTTTTAGAATCCCTCGAATTTTATAAATCATAAAGGATTAAAACCTTAAAAAATTATTTTCTAAAGCAAAAACCAAGGCAAGAGAAAGGGCATCAGCCTGATGGGTATCTCTGATTTTATCATCAATTTTTTCTTTAAAAAGTCTCAGTAAAAATTGCAAAACTTCATTTTTTTTAGCAAGTCCGTTTCCACATATGAAACTTTTCCAGTAAGAGGGGTGATAGACTTTAAGAGGAAGTCCCTTTTCTTCAGATAAAAGCAGTATTAAAGATGAAGTCTGAGAGACTTTAACTGTTGAGTGAGGATTGGCTTTGGGAATAGCCTCTTCAAGAACTACATAATCAGGTTGTTCCTCTTCAATAAGTTTCTTTAAAGCTTGATAGAGATAAAATAATTTCTTAGAGATTTCCAAGTCTCTTTTTGGCTTAAAGGTCTCTGATCTCAAAATTTCAAAATCCTTTTCCAAGATTTGGATTAAAACGCACCCCAGATTGAGCAATCCAGGATCAACTCCGAGTATCTTCATAGGGTTATTCTCATTCCATCATAGGCTGCTACTACTTTTAGACCAATTTCAGAGGAAAGCTCCTGGGCAACCCTAAAGGGGTTTGCCTTAAGCATAGTCATACCAAAATGAGTTATAATAGTTAACTTAGGTTTAAGTTCTTTTAAAAGGATTTTCACGTCAGGGACTGAAAGGTGCAAAACTCCTTCCCGTGGTTCATAGCGCACAAGATTTACTATCAAGAAATCAGACTTACGATACTCCTCAATGATTTCTGGAAAAAAGGCAGTATCGGTAATTATCCCTAATTTTTGATTTCCTATTTCAAAAACAAAGCCATAATTTTCTGCTGTGTGTTTAAGGAGACAGGTAGTTTGAAAGGTAAAAAATTCTCCTTTAAAAATTTCTTTTGGACGAAGGATTACAAGTTCTTCCAGGGCATTTTTTAGGTATTCCAGTAGAAGTCCCTCTTTTAAAGTCTCTTCTGTGAGAAAAACTCTACCCTTTTTCTTAAAGGCTCCCTCAGTTATGGCATCAACAAGGATATTTAAATCAGCAGAGTGATCCAAATGTTTGTGAGAAACTACTATGGTAGTCACCTTTTCAGGGTAAATTTTCCTTTTGGCCAGATGAACCAAAGTCCCTGGTCCTGGATCAAAGAGAAGATATTTACCATTGAAATTAAAAAGAAGACCTGCTGAGGCTCTAAGTTGTTTGGCAACTACATAGCGAGCCCCTGCTGTTCCTAGAAAAATAATTTCAAACATATTTATCCTTAAAAATTATATCAGCCTTTTTTTATAAAAAAAGAAAAAGGGAGGGACCACCAATCCCTCCCTTTAAGGTTAAAAGAGAACTAATGGTGATTATTTAGATTTTTTAACTTTCACTATACCTCTTGTAAATCTTTCACCTACAACTGCAGGATCGTCAGGATAACCAAGGGCTTTCCAGTCAAGTCTTTGCTAAAAGTGACAATCATTACAAGTAAGAGCCATTTCCTTGGGTGCCACTTCATGTCTTGCAGAAATATAGTAGGCTGTTCTCACGAAATCAAAGTTACCACTATAAGGTAGTCCCATTTCTTTGGTTCCAAGTTCAATAGCCTTTTGCCAATTGTAATCGCTCCAAAGAGCCTTCCAAACTCTAAAAGCTAGTAAGTACTTGTACTTTACATCATAGGGTTGCTTGCCAGTATGGACTTTAAATGGATAGATCTTTGCTTTAGGATCTTTTATACTTCCCATTGGTCTGTTTAACTCAAGAACTTTATTGGGATCAAGCTTATCACCAAGTAGATATCTCTCACCCTTGCCATTATACCACATATAGGTAGGAATCACATTAATACCCCATTTAAAAACTCCCTTATGTTTAGCAAAAACTTCTCTTCCATATTCTTCTTTGCCTTCAAGATCTTTCATATCTTTACCTACATAACTCCAATCCTAATCAAGCTTAGTTACAATATCCCCCTCTTGCAATAGCAGGGATATGACAGGTTTCACAGGCCACAGATTGGAGATGTTTGGCTATTAAACATATTGATCTTTCCCCATTCCTTCTTAGCATTAGCAGGATTCTGAAATTTTCCTATGTGAAGAGGAGGCCCCATCCATTTCCAGTGCGGAGTTTTCATAAATTCTTTAGCTTGTTTTTCATGACATTGGATACAAAGGGCAGTTACCTCGTGAGCCCCTGTAAAATTACCTTTAATCACTTAAGAATGATCAAAAGCAGCCTCGGCCTTTAAAGAGGAAAAGCCTAAAAATGACAGGGATAAAATAAAAGCTTTAAAAGATTTAGAACCTTTTATTCTTCTCATACTCCCCTCCAATTTTATATAATAGTTTAGAAGATATCTTTAACATCCAACTTCTTTTTTCTCTTTTTTCTTCTCTTGCTTAGGGGTCTCCTGGTTTGTGACATTTGAAGTGGTCTCTTTCTTCTCCTCACTAAAAGCCATCGAGGGCCCTAAAATAGAACAAACAAAAAACATACCTAAAAAAAAGTGATAAAAATTTCTTCATACGTACGCTCTCCCTAAAGTATCTTTTTTAATTTCATTATTAATTTTAGATCTTTTTAGGTCAAATCGGATTTTCTCTAATTAATTGAAATGAAAAAATTTTTTTAATTTAAGAATAAAAATCCTAAGAAAGTCTTAAAAATTTAATCTGAAATTAGAACTTAGGTACATTTTTGAAAATTTGCCAGAGAAAAATCTATTTTTAAAATTTGAAAAAATACTTTAATCTTGGGTTGAAAGAAGAAAAATTTTGGCTATATTTAGGGTTAAAAAAAGGGGTGGGATTTGGGATGGCTGGACATTCCCATTGGGCCCAAATTAAGAGAAAAAAGGCTGCTCAAGATGCTAAGAGAGGGCAAATTTTTACCAAACTTATCCGTGAAATTATTATTGCAGTCAAACAAGGAGGTGGTGGAGATCCTGAGCTAAACCCCCGTCTGAGAGCAGCTATTCAGGCAGCAAGAGCTGCCAATATGCCCAAGGAAAACATTGAAAGAGCTATTAAAAAAGCCCTTGGTCTCGAAGAGGGAACTAATTATGAAGAAGCCACCTTTGAAGGTTATGGCCCTGGAGGGGTTGCCATTCTCATTCAGGCGATAACAGACAATCGCAAAAGAACAGTATCAGAATTAAGACATCTTTTTAGTAAACATGGTGGAAGCCTTGCTGAGCCAGGAGCAGTTTCCTGGATTTTTGAACAAAAAGGGTTAATAGTTGTTCCCAAAAAATTTGAAGAGAGAGCCTTTGAGATAGCCATTGAACTTGGAGCTGAAGATACCAAAGAATACGAAAGTGAAGTAGAAATTATTACCACACCTTCTGATTTTGAAAAGATTAAAAAAGCTCTTGAAGAAACAGGAATTGAAATCCTTTCTGCCAAGGTAACTATGGTACCTAAAAGTCTTGTTCCTGTTACTGAGGAGGGCACAGCGCAAACTCTCTTAAAGCTTATGGAAGCCCTTGAAGATCATGACGATGTCCAGCAGGTCTTTGCCAATTTTGATATTCCTGAAAAGATTATGGATAACCTTAGCCGCTAATTTGTGACCTTTAAATACAAAGTTCATCCTGAAGATTTCATAGTCTCAGAGGTTATTAATCTTTATCCCCAAGAGAAAGGTGAATATTCTCTCTATCTATTGAAAAAAGAAAATCTTACCACTTGGGAAGCCCTTGGCCAGATTGCCAAAACCTTAAAACTACCCCTTAAATATTTTGGTTATGGAGGTCTTAAGGATAAAAAGGCTGTTGCCTTTCAGTACATAACCATCAAAGATGGTCCCAAGAGAGATTTAAAGAGCTCAAATTTTGAACTTGTCTATTTGGGAAAGGTTAATAAACCTTTATCTAAAGAGCATCTTTTGGGAAATAACTTTGAAATCAAGGTATATGATGTAGATATCCCAGAGGATAAAATCCTTTATGAACTGGAATCTATTAAAAATTTTGGAATTCCTAATTATTTTGACGAGCAACGCTTTTCCTCTGTAGGTAACCATCTCAAATTTGCTGCTAAAGAAATTATTCAAGGAAATTATGAAGAGGCTCTCTTTTTGATCCTAGCAGAGAGTAGCCCAGATGAAATAACCTATTCTAAAAAATTAAGGAATTGTCTAAGAAAAAATTGGCGTAAATGGGAAAATTGTCTAAAATATGCAAGACTCAAGTGGGAAAAGGAACTTCTAAAATTTCTCTCACAACATAAACCTTCAAAAAGAACCTTCAAAAGGGCCTTGCACCTTGTAGATCAGGAATATCTTTTTTATTTAGGAAATGTATATCAAAGCTATCTTTGGAACGAAGTTCTAAAGGAAATTCTTAAATATTTAGAGGTAGGGGAATTTTCCATCCCCTTTTTTCTTGGGGAATTTTATTTTTATAGAAAGCTCTCTGAGGAAAAGCTAAATCTTTTGAAGAACCTCAAGATACCCTTCCCCTCGCCTAAACTTAATCTTGAGGATACCGAGAAAATACCGCTAAAGAGTCTTTATCTTAAGGTTTTAAATCGAGAGGGCTTTCAGGACCTAAAGGAACTTAGAAGTTTTATAAAGGGCCTAATCTTTAAGACTTATCCTAGGCCTGCTATTGTTTTTCCACAAAACCTAAGCTGTGTAAGACTCTCAGAAAAAACTTATAAACTAACCTTTTTTCTAGAAAAAGGAAGTTATGCTACCTTGGTTTTAAAGAGGATCTTTTATGCTCCTTAGAATTCCCAACTGGCTTGGAGATGCCCTTATGGCAACCCCAGTTTATGATAACCTGAAGGATCTTGAGGAGATAATACTCTTTGGTAAGGAGAGTTTTATTAAACTCTTTGAAGATTTTCCAAAAGTAAAAATTTTACCCTACTATCCAAAAGATAATAAAAGAAATCTGGAACTCTTAAAGCCCTTTAAAAGGGAAAAGGGTCTTCTTCTTACGAATTCTTTTTCTTCAGCTTTTCTTTTCTTTAGAGCAGGAATAAGTGAGCGCATAGGTTATACTACTGATTTAAGAGGTTTTCTTTTAACTAAGAAGATAAAACCTCCTAAAGAGAAGTTACATCAAAGAGATAAGTATCTCTATCTTCTTGAAGCTCTTAAGATACCTATCAAAAGAAGAGACCTTGTCCTTTATCTCTCTGAAGAAAAAGTAGAGAAGGCTAAAAATTTTCTTAAAGAACTAAAAATTGATCTTTCAAGGCCTATAATTCTTATAGCTCCAGGAGCTGCTTATGGACCAGCCAAAAAATGGCCTATTTCTTACTTTAGAGAGCTTTTAGAAAAACTTTCGAGAGAGGGCTATACCCTGCTTGTTGTAGGTGGAGAAAATGAAGCTGAGGAGGGAAAACTCCTAAGTGAAGGTCTAAAAAATACATACAATCTCTGCGGAAAGACTGAGATAACTCTTCTTGCAGGCCTCTTCAAGCTTTCTACGCTTTTAATCTCTAATGATTCAGGGCTTATGCACCTTGGAGCTGCTTTAAGGATTTCCCAAATTGCCATTTTTGGATCAACAGATCCAGAATATACAGGCCCCCTAAATCCAAAAGCTATCGTTTTAAAGGAAGACCTTCCCTGTTCCCCCTGCTTTGAAAGAACCTGTCCTAAGGGAAATTACAGATGTCTTAAAGAAATAACTCCTCAAAGAGTTTATGAAGTTTTTAAAAAAATCCTTCAAATTCAGCCTTACTAACTCCATATTTAAGGTAGTATTTAAGTTCTTCGATAATATAATCCATAAGTCTTTTCATAGCCTCCTCTGTATAATAGGCAATGTGGGGAGTAAAAATCACATTGGAATATTTAAGCAAATGTAAGGTCATAAGGGCCTTTTTCATAATACGGGAAGGAATTTCACTATCTTTTAAATAGGATTCTTCAAGCAGAAGCTTTTCTCCCTCAAAGACATCTAAGGCAATGCCACCCTGAAGTCTTCCATTCTGAAGAGCCCAAAGAAGAGCTTCAGTATCAACTACAGGCCCTCTTGCAGTATTAATTAACATAGCCTTTTCTTTTACCAATTTAATATTCTCAAGATTTATCAAATGATGAGTTTTTGAATAGTAGGGCACCATAACCGTGATAACATCTGATTCTCTCAAAAGAGTATCAAGAGATACATATTGAACTTTGTATTTCTCCTCAAGTTCCCTTGAAGGTTCAAGGTCAAAGGCAAGAATCTTCATCCCAATACCAAAGCCCAGTCTACAAAGATGGCTTCCAATGTTTCCAGTCCCTATAACTCCCAGTGTTTTCCCAAAGAGATCCATACCCATAAGACCTTCTCTACTAAAGTCAAGTTGCTGAATTTTTTCAAAGTTCCTTCTAAGTTTCCTTGCCAAAGCAAAGATTAAGGCAAAGGTATGTTCTGCTACCGTAATTGAGGCATAAAGAGGAACATTAGTAACAAAAATATTTCTTTTCTTACAGGATAGAAGATCAATGTGATCCATCCCTGTTGAACGAGTGATAATTAATTTAAGAAGAGGTAAATGTTCTAGCGTCTCCTCATCAATTAGAGAATTTACATAAATAACTGCTATACCTGTGTCCTTAAAATTACTGGCTGTATCTTTATTTAACGGAACAGTATTAAAAGAAATTTGAAGGTCTGGATATTCCTTTAAAATTCTCTCTTTTAAATGCTTAATAAAGAATTCTTTTTCCCAGTCTTTTGCCTCAAAAAAGACAATGTTTTCTCCCATTTTGATCCCCCTTATGGTACTAAGTACTTTTGGTCATTTTTGGGCACCCACCATCTTTCTATATTATAAGAAATTCCTATAGGTGCAGGCTTTATTCCATGGAAACGCTTATGAATAGCTTCAAGGCTCATGGGAATATAAAGAAAAGTATAGGGTTGATCCTCAGCAAGTATTTCCTGCAATCTATAATAAATCTCCTTTCTTTTTTCTTTATCAAGAGTATATCTTCCCTCTTCAAGAAGGCGATCTACTTCTTTATTCTTATAACCTACAAAATTTAGCCCGGGAGATTCCACTTTGGAAGAGTGAAAAATATCGTAAAGATCAGGATCAGGTCCTGTTGTCCAACCAAGAATTACAGCTTGAAAGCGCCTTTTATCAATAAATTGGTGAATTAGAGTTGTCCACTCCATAACCCTTATATTAACCTTTATGCCAAGCTTGGAAAGATCCTGTTTTATTATTTGAGCAGCCAATAGCCTGGGAAGATTACCCTGGTTAGTAAGAAGGGCAAATTCAAAGGGCCTTCCATCTTTGTAAAGAAGGCCATCCTTTCCCCTCTTAAAACCTGCCTCTTCAAGAAGTTTTAGGGCCTCTTTAGGGTTGTAGGGACAGCTTTTCTCTATAGCTGGATTATAAAACCAGGCATCAGGCTTATATGGTCCATAAGCAGGAACCCCTTGACCAAGAAGAGCCCCTTTAACAATTTTTTCTTTATTAATAGCATAACAAAGGGCCTTTCTAACCCTCTTATCCTTAAAAAGAGGATCTCGTAAATTATATCCTACATAGGTATAAGAAAAGGCAAGATAACGATATATCTGAAAATCCTTTTTCAGGGGTTCTTCCCTTTCAAGTTTTAAATATTGAAGGGGGGTAAGACTAATCCAATCTACTCCCCCACCTCTAAGTTCCATAAAGAGGGTTGAAGGATCTGGGATTACTCTAAAAACTAAGCCATCTAAACAGGCTCTTCCTTCTGAATAAAAGGGATTATAAATCAATTTAATCTGGCTCTGAGGCTCCCAAGAGTAAAATTTGAAGGGACCATTCCCTAAGGGTTTTCTTCCAAAGACGCTCTGAAGATACTTAAGATCTTTGTCTTTTAGTAAATGCTTAGGAAGAACCACAAGATTTCCCCAGGAAGGTAGGGCAAGGGCAAAAGGTCTTTTATAGGTCACCTGAAAGGTATATGGATCAAGCACCTTAAATTTTTCAACCTCAAGGAAATCACTAGCATAGGCAGAAGGAATACGAGGATCTCTTATAAGATTAAAGCCAAATTCCACATCATAAGCAGTAACCTCTGCTCCATCTTCCCATTTAACACCTTTCTTTAAGTAAAAGGTTATAGTTTTTTTATCAGGAGAAATCTCAAATTTTTCTGCAAGATCCCCCACAATAGTCATATCAGGTGCATACTTAACAATGCCTCTAAAAATTTTCTCAGCTACAATATGACTCATAGCATCGGTAGCAAGCATAGGAACAAGAATACTTGCATCAGCAATACTACCTATGACAAGTAAGTCCCCTTCCTCAGGACATAAGGGTGAAACTTTAGAAAAAAGTTTTGGTGAAAAACTAAAAAAGAAGTAAAAAAAAGAAAAGGCAAAAAGAATAAAAAGGATTGATATCGTCTTCAATTTCATAGTGAAGGCGAAGAGTCGGAACTTTTAAGTCTTCTTCTATTAGCTTTTAAACTTTTAAATTGAGAAACTTTTGTTATTCCTGGTTTGATTAAAATACTGAGACTTCTTCCTAAAACTAATACAAAAATCCCTAAGGTCCAGTATAGTACATCCTGGGCGTGAATTTTTTCTTGAAAAATAAGGATCATAAATTCTCGAATACCAAAGGCAATCAAAACTTCAAGTAGAATTTCAATTCTAATGCGGTGATGCTCAAAATATTCTACAAAGGCTCTAATTAGCTCAAGCACAACAATGAGAGTAAGCACACTAGTAACAAGCTCCTTTACTCCAAGCCTTGCAGTTTTCTCCATTAAAAGATTTCCTAGATCAAGAAAAATTCTTATTTGAATAAAGACTAAAACCACAATTAAAATCAAAATAGTTATATTATAAGTCAAATTGATGGTTGTATTGTAAAATTTTAAAAACTTCTCCTGTAAATTTTTCATGGTTTGGCACCTAATAGGATCTTTCCCAAAGGAGAGTATTTGGGACCTTTGGGTGTAAGTTCACTTTTGAAAAGAATTATTTCTTTCACCGAAAATTTTAGATCTTTATAAGCCTTTGCCTGAGTTTTTATAGCTTCCCAAAAATTTTGAAAGGCCTCTTTTTTTTCGATCTTCTTTACTCTTAAGAGAGTGATATGAGGATGAAATTCCTCTCTTGGAGCCTCAATTTTTAGTTTTTTAAGAAGCTCTTTTAGGGCCCGATTTATTCTTTCTAAAACATGAGAGGTATCTTTTACTCCAATCCAGATGACCTTAGGATTCCCTTGGTTTGCAAAATAACCGATTTCCGTAAGTTCAAGGGTAAAAGGAGAAATTTCTTTAAAAACCTCTTTAGCCTTGTCTAAAATCTTTTCTACAAGCTTTTCAGAGATATTTCCAAAAAAGTGGATGGTTAAATGCAAATTTTCCTCCTCTACCCACTTTAATTTTAAACTCTCTGA
>PNIE01000071.1 GCA_002877875.1 Caldimicrobium thiodismutans | reverse complement strand
TCAAATATTTCATTATAGTTCATCTTTTTTTATTTTCAAGCAAGTATAAACTACGCTTCTTGAAAACTTGCAGGAGCTATTTTCAGCTTCTTGACCAAACTAAGAAAATATCTTATGCTGAAAATGAAACTTGTAAGCCTTAACCTCAACGCAAAAAAACTATGAAAAAATTAATCCTCTCTCTCAAAGATGTCTATTTTGAGGAGATTAATTTTGATTTTAAAGATTTCAATTTTTCTTTTCCCTTAAAAACTGAATATTTTATCAATTTGATTTCTTCAGAAAAACCCTTTTATCCTCCCATTTTATATGAGACGGAAAAAAACTATCTTATTGTGGATGGTCTTGCAAGGATTTCTGCTTTAAAACATTTGGGTGAAGAACCTTTTAAAGCTTTAATTTTAGAAGCCCCTTTGCCCTTTAAAGAGCTTCTTTTAATCTCCCTGGAATTAAACCTTCAAAGAAATTTAAATCTTGTAGAAAAGGCCTACTTTTTGGTCAAAGCTGAAAAATACTTTTCAAAAGAGGAGCTCCTCCATCTCCTTCCACGCCTTGGATTTTCAAAAAATCAAAACTGGTTCTTTTATCTTAAAAACATTCTTCTTCTTGAAGACCCTTTTAAAGTGCTTATTGCTTCTGAAAAATTGAATCCCAAAATAGTTGAATCTCTCATTGAACTTACCCCAGAGGAGAGAAGTCTCTTCCTTAAACTTATAGAGAAATTAAATCTTTCCTTTAATGAACAACGAGAAATCTTGGAAACCCTTAGGGATTACAAAAAATTAACCAACCAGAAATGGCTATTTCCCCCTGAAATGGAAAAAGCCCTTGAAATTGAAGATTTTAATCAAAGAAAAAAGGTAGTTTTCGAAACTTTATATCAATTAAGATATCCCAATTATTTTAGCAAGAAAAAAATTATAGAAAAAATAAGGAGCCTTTTTTCAGCTTATGGAATAAACTTTGACGTACCCCCTTATCTTGAGAAAAAAGAGGTTACTCTACAATTCAAAGTCAAAGATATTGAAGATTTAAAAAAAATCCTTAAAATCTTAGAAAATGAAGGAGAAAAACTTTTTTCTCTCTTTGAATAAGGAGGCTCTCTCTGAAAGAATAAAGCTTGAACCTGCCTATTGTCATATAGCAAAGGGTTGCTATTTAGCAGAAATTTCCTTTTCTGATAATTTATCTTCCCTTTTGCCCTATCTCAAACCTCAGGTTAAGGCTTTGTACTATGAACCTGAGAATCTTTTGATCTTTAAGTGGAAAAGAGGAGATAAATTCTATAAAGTTTCCCTCAAAGGTGAAACCTTGAAATTTGGAACTGTTTCAGATAGAGAAGAGGCCAGGGAGGTCTTTTTTGAGCTTTTTGACTATTTAAAAGAGCTCTCTTTGAAATTTGAGATAATAGAGCCTGACTATAAACCTGTTAAAAGACCTCAAGCCCTAATAATTTATAAATATTTACCTAAGACCAACTGTAAAGAGTGCGGAGAGATGACTTGTCTTGCTTTAGCAGCAAAAATTTCTATGGGAGAGGCAGAACCTGAGAATTGTCCCCATCTAACTGAAGAAAGTTTAAATGAACTACGCAGCCTTCTTGAATGAGGAGGGTTGAAGTTTCATCCAGAGGTTAAAAACCAAGTTTTGAAATACCTTTTGGGGTGGTTGAAATTCTCGTTTTAAGGCCCACTCTGCTCTAAACAGCTCAGAAAAAAGAGGATCAAGAGAATCAATTTTTTTAAGATGTTTTTTCATATTGAAAAGAGCATAAGGATGACTTTCTGTTAGTATCTTGGGTATTTCCTTTAGTGGATCCTCTTTTAGTTTTTGCCATTCTTTGGAAAAGTAGGTATAACTTTGTTCTCTATCAAGCTCTGGATTTTCTTTGATAAAATCTTTGAGGATCTGCAATTTTTTGAAATATTTATAAAGATATCCTAAAATTTCTCCAGGCTCTTTTTTAGCATCAAGAAGGGATGAGATCATTTTATAAGTTTTTTCAGGCCCTTGAGTGAAAAAGGCTTCTCCTATTAAATAGAAGGCCTTCTCTTCAAGAGGAACTACTATCTCAAGAATCTTTTCTTCAGTAATGGTCCTCTCATCAAGGGCGTAGAGCACAAGCTTTTCAAGCTCATTTTTAAAATGAGAATAATCCTCTCCCACAAGGGAAATAAAAAAACTTGCAGTCTTTTTCTCCATATGTAATTGATATTCTTTTAAAATCAAAAGAAGTTCGCTTTCAAGAAGGTCTTCCCTCTTTTTAGTATGAAAAGGAATTATAGCCCCTTTTTCAAGGGCAAAGTCGTAAAAGGGATGCTTTTCTTCAAGATTTTCAAAGAGAATAAACCAGGAAAAAAACTGAGGCTTATCCCTAAGGGCGTTTAATATTTCCTCCACTTTGGAAGATGGAATTTCCTCTCCACCAATAATATAATAGACCGTTCTAAAGCCAAAGAGTCCTTCCTGAAAGCCTTTTCTACGAAGAAACTCCTTTTTTTGCTCTTTATCTCTTAAATCAAATACTTCAAGAGTTGAACCTTTATCAAGAAGAACTTTATAAATTTCTTTGGCCTTTTCTTGAGAGATTTCATAAGGCCCAATAAATAAATAAAGAGGTGCTATCCGATTCTTTTTAGCAAGATCAATAAGTTTTATAATTTGAAGGGGTGTAAAAAGGGGCATTGAATATTTATTTTACTACAAGCTTAACAAAACGCTTTTTTCCAATTCGAAGAATATACTCCCCTTTGCTAAAGGCATACTCTTCACTGGTAATTGTTTCTTTATTAATGTCAATGGCTCTTTGTGCAATAAGGCGTTTAGCCTCAGATGAAGATTTTACTATCTCTAGGTCTCTGAGGAGCCGTGGTAAATAAACCCTTCCCTCAGTAATTTCAGAGGTTTCAACCTCAGTAGGGAGTTCTCTTTTACTGAAAACCCTTTCAAATTCCTCTTCAGCTTTTAGAGCCTCCTCTTCTGAATGATATTGGGATACAATAAGTCTTGCAAGCCTCTTTTTGGCCTCCTTAGGATGATATCTTCCCTCTTCAACCTCTTTCTTCATTTCATAGATTTCCTCAAGAGGCAAGTCTGTAAGTAATTCGTAATATTTCCACATAAGGGCATCAGGTATAGACATAAGTTTGCCAAACATCTCCTTTGGTGGTTCCATAATACCTACATAATTTCCAAGACTTTTACTCATCTTTTGAACACCATCTAAACCTTCAAGGAGTGGTAAAGTAATAATTACCTGAGGCTCCTGACCATATTCTCTTTGGATGTCCCTGCCGATAAGTAGATTGAAGAGTTGGTCTGTCCCTCCAAGTTCAATATCTGCTTCTAAGGCAACAGAGTCATAGGCCTGAAATAGGGGATATATAAGCTCATGCAGGGCAATAGGAAGCCCACTTTCAAAGCGTTTTTTAAAATCCTCTCTTTCAAGAATTCGAGCCACGGTATACTTGGCACAAAGCCTAATAATATCTTCTGCCTTCATTTGAGAAAACCAAGCACTATTGAACACTACCTTGGTTTTTTTCTCATCAAGAATTTTGAAAACTTGCTCTTTATAGGTTTTAGCATTTTCAAGGACTTGCTCCTTAGTTAGGGCTGGTCTTGTTTCAGATCGCCCTGTAGGATCACCAATCATAGCCGTAAAATCACCAATTAAAAAATAAACCTCATGCCCCAAATCCTGAAAGTGTTTTAACTTTCTAAGTAAAACAGTGTGCCCAAGGTGAAGGTCAGGAGCTGTGGGATCAAAACCCGCTTTAATTTTTAAAGGCTTTCCTGTCCTATAATATCTCTCAAGTTTTTGAATAAGTTCTGGCTCTTCAATAAGATCAACTATTCCCCTCTTTATAATTTCAAGATCTCTTTTGATTTCCTCTCGCATAGGGAATTCTCCTTTCATGCTTGATAGTATTTAATTAAAGCCTCAACAAGGCCTGGTATAGTATATTCTTTGGCCTCCACTGTAGGAGAATATCCAAATTTTCTTAAAGTAGAGGAGGTAACAGGGCCGATCGAGGCAAAAACTACCCCATGAGGAAGACTAACCCCAGCCTCCTTAAGAAGCTCAAAAAAATTCTCTACCGTTGAGGAGCTTGTAAAAGTAATGGCGTCAATTTTCTCAGAGAAGGATTTTTTAAGGAGCTCAACTGATTCTGCAGGTTTTATGGTTTCATAAATGGGTAAAATTTCAACCTCTGCCCCACTCTTCTTTAAGTGTTCCGGGAGAACCTCTCTTGCTACCTTAGCTCTAACAAGAAGAATTTTCTTCCCCGAAAGGGGAATCCCCTGAAAGGCCTCTATAAGACCCTCTTGGGTAAAGTTCTTCTCTGGGACAAGATCTGCCCTAAGGCCCCATTTTTTTAAGGCCTCAAGGGTTGCAGGGCCTATAACAGCAATTTTTGATCCACCAAGGACTCTTACGTCTAAACCCTCATTGAAAAGTCCTTCAAAAAAGAAACGAATTCCATTTTCAGAAGTAAAAACTAGCCAATCAAAGTTTGAAAGTCTTTTAAAATAGTTTCTTGTTGTATCATTGTAAAGTGGTTTTACTTCTATAGTTGGAATTTCAATAACCTCTGCTCCATTTTCATAAAGAGCCTCTCTTAGTTTGCTTGCCTGTTCTCTTGTTCTTGTAATGATAATTCTTTTTCCGAAAAGAGGTTTCCTTTCAAACCAATTAAATTGCTTTCGCAATTTTACAACCTCACCTACTATAATGATTGCAGGAGCAGTAAGTCCCCTCTTTTTTACTTCATCAAGAATAGTTCCAAGAGTCCCCTCTGCAGTTTTTTGTTTGGGAGTAGTTCCCCACTGAATAACTGCACAGGGAGTATCTGGACTTTTTCCTTCTTTGATTAGGTTTTCCACTATATAGGGAAGATTTTTTACACCCATAAAAAAAACCAGGGTACCAATTCGGGACAAAGCTTTAAAATCAATACGACTTTCTTCTTTTCCTTCTGCCTCATGCCCAGTAATTAAAGCAAGGGTTGAAGTATAATCCCGATGAGTAACAGGTATTCCTGCATAAGCTGGAACAGCTATACCTGAAGTTATCCCTGGAACAACTTCAAAGGGTATACCTTCCTTCACAAGGGCTTCTAATTCTTCTCCACCTCTTCCAAATAAAAAGGGATCTCCTCCTTTTAGCCTTACAACAATTTTTCCCTCCTTAGCTTTAGTTACTAGAAGTTTATTTATTTCCTCTTGGGGCATAGTATGAGCTCCGCCCTTTTTACCTACATAGATTAATTCACAATTCTTTCGGCAAAAGTTTAAAAGTTCAGGATTAGCAAGATAGTCATAAACTACAACTTCTGCCTTCTCAAGGAGGGCTTTTCCTTTCAAGGTGAAAAGATAGGGATCACCTGGCCCTGCCCCAACAAGATAAACCTTTCCAATGGGAGCCATAGGTTTATTCTCCATAGAGTTCTTCTAATATCTCTTTTCCGCCTCTTTTTAAGAGTTCTTGAGCAAGATTAACCCCAAGCTTTTCAGCCTCTAAAGGAGGCCCTTTAACACTGTGTTTATAAAATCTTTCTCCCTCAAGGTCAGAAATAAATCCAGTTATGACAAGGTCTCCGTTCTGAAAAAAGGCATAGGCTCCAAGAGGAACCTGACATCCTCCCTCCATAGTTTTCAAGAAAGCACGCTCTGCCCTCACAGCTAAGGCAGTTTTCTCTGAATGAAGAACCTTTAAAATCTCTTTCACTTCTTCATCTTCTTTTCTCAATTCAATCCCAAGAGCACCCTGCCCTACTGCCGGTATCATCTCTTCAAGAGAAAACCTGCGATATTTTATTTCTATTCCAAGTCTTTTTAAACCTGCCTCAGCAAGCACTATACCCTCATACCATCCCTCTCTCCACTTTCGCAAACGAGTATCTACATTTCCTCGCAAAGGCTCTATAACTAAATCCTTGCGAAGCCTCTTGATTTGAGAAAATCTTCTCAAACTACTCGTTCCCACTTTACTAAAATCTGGTAGCCTCTCTAAGCTCTCAAAGTTGGAAATCCAAACATCAAAAGGAGATTCCCTCTCGGGAATAATAGAAATCTCTAGACCATTAGGGACTTGAGAAGGGACATCCTTCATACTATGCACAGCAAAATCTATCTCTCCTCTCAAAAGAGCTTCTTCAATCTCTTTTACAAAAAGACCCTTTCCCCCAATTTTACTTAAGGGAGCATTAAGAATTTTATCTCCAGTAGTTTTGATAATTATCTTTTCAATTTCAAGTTGGGGATAATATTTTTTAAGTTGAGTTATAACCCAATCTGTTTGAGCAAGAGCAAGCTTGCTTCCCCTTGTTCCAACTCTTAGAAAGGTCTTTTTCATTTTTCCAAAAGAAAAAAACTTATATTTTTAAGTTAATTTTGTAGATCAATGACAGGAGCTGCAGGTTCCTCCCTTGCAAGAGCTACATCCAGAACCGCTACTTGAAACAAATTTACCTTCCGATTTGTAAGCTACTTGGGAAATCAATTTATGCACCTTTGAACTTTTACATCTTTTGCATTTGATATTTTCAAAATTAGAACTAAAAAGGAGTTCCTCAAAGATTTCTCCACACTCTTCACACTGAAATTCAAAAATAGGCATTTTCTATCCCCTCCTTTTTATAATTTTTTTATAGCCAAAATTTCTTTTTTCTTTGCAAATGTTATAACTTTCTCTTCTATTTTGTTAACTTTTTTTAAAGCCTTTCCTGCCTGTAAAAATTTCATCAACTTCCTCAATCCCTTCAATTACTCAAGATACCTCTTCCAAACCTACAAAATATCTAGAAAGACTCTTACAGCATATTTTTCAACCTCTTTCTCACTCTTCATAAGATCATAAATTTTTAGTATAATTCAGCTTCCAGAAAATAAAAGTATTTTTTGGAAAAACTAAGGTTACTATCTAAGTTATTTTCAGGCATATTTTTTGTATTAGTATTTTTGTATTAGTATTTAAAAAACTTTAGGGGGAAAGATGCTCACAGTTCAGGCTAAAGTAAAGATGAGTTTTAACTTCAATGGTTATCACTTTGATTTAAAGCCAGGAGATAAGCTTCTTTTTGCCAATGATGTTTTTGCTTCACTTCCTGAGGAGCTTCAAAAGGCCTTTGAAAAAACTAATACTGTTTTACCTCCCTTCTATGATGGAGAACCCTTGAATGGAAAAACCCTCTTTGTCTTTATGCAAGGGGCTATTGGAGATGTACTTTGTTCCACAGTAGCTTTAAGGGAGGTTAAAAGAAGATATCCTGATTGTAAGCTGTGGGTTTCTGTCTCAGGAAGAGCACGCCCAGTCTTAGAAAAACTTCCTTACATTGATAAACTTTTTCCCCATCCTGCCCCTATAAAAGAAGTAGTCAAAGCTCATTACTTTATCAAAGCGGTTGAAATGGTAAATACTCCTGCCTTTGATAATCTAAATATGGTTAAGTGGTTTCTTTGGAAATTTAGACTTTATTTTGCAGAGGATGAAACGCCTGAGGTAGTGGTTGATGAAGAGATAGTCAAAGAATTGACTCCAATTTTTGAAGAAGTCAAAAAATTGTCAGGAAAATCTAAGGTTCTTCTTTTTCACTATCTGGCCTCTTCGATACATAGAACCCTTCCTCCTAAACTTTTAAAGGAGATTGAAGACTTAGTATGGAAAGATTATGTGCCCATTATTTGTAGTCTACCTGAAGAGGATTTAACGGTAGAGGTTGCCCTTGAGGCATATGGAATTAGGGCTGCCAATTTGTCCTATCTTATGAAGGATATCCGCTATCTAATGGCTGCAGTTTATCTTTCTGATGCTGTAATTACAGCGGATACAGCCACTTTACATATTGCAGGAGGTTTGAAAAAGCCTACGGTTTTTATAACAGGTCCCATTGAAGCAAGTTTGCGCTCTGATACTTATCCAACAGTTATTCCTGTAAGACCAAATTATATAGGAAAAATTTGTAAATCTCCTTGTGGTGTTCATGCGACAAGTGAGCCCTGCCCTGAAGCTAAGATTAGACATCAATTCTATAGCCCTTGTCTTGAAAGTATCCCTCCAAAGGTAATTTATTTTGCCCTAAAAGACGCAGAGCTTCTCTGCGAAAAAGATTATCCAAAACCAGAAAAATGCCCTCTTTGTGGATTTACAGGTACTTTTAGTCTCTTTGAGGTTATTAATCAGCATAGAATTTTTGAATGCCCAAGTTGTGGGCTTCAGTTTCCCTATCCTGTCAAGGCCATGGATTACGATAAAGCCTATAAAGGAGAGGATTCCGAAGAAACTTTGTTTCAATTTACTGAAGCTTATAAATTTTATACTTCCTATAAAAGCTTAGATGAAGAGGAAAAAGAAAGAAAAAAATGGGAAAGACTACCAAGATTTAATATTCTTTTACCTATTCTTACTATCCTACCTAAGGGTAAACTCTTAGATATAGGGTGTGCCACCGGAAATTTTCTTTTAATAACAAAAAAATTTGGCTATGAAGTATACGGAATAGAGGCTGCCAAAGAAGCTGTTGAATTAGGAAGAAAAAAATACAAGCTTAATATAGCACAAGCTCTAACCTTAGATGAACTTCCAGAGGATTTTAGAGGTCCCTATAAAGTAATCACTGCCTTTGAGGTAATTGAGCATGTAGAAAAGCCCTTTGAGTTTTTAAAAAGAATTTATGAATTATTAGAAGATAGGGGATTTGTGATCTTGAGTTGTCCTCCCTATTTCAAGTTTGAAAACCTTGCCTTGAGTTATCGCAAATACAAATGGTGGCACCATGATTATCCACCACATCATCTTAATCGCTTCAAACCCTGGACCCTCTATTATGGGCTTAAACTTGCTGGCTTTGAGGAGGTCGTAGTCTTTACGGAACCTCTACTTACTGGCACTGTCCTTGAAGGAATAACACCTAAAGGAATAGATTTAAAGCAAGATAATGGACAAGTTATTCACTTACCAAAGGAAGTCACAACCTTTATTATTCTTGATACCATGAAACCTCTTTATGTAAATGCGCGTTATCTTGGAAATTTTATGTTTGCTATAGGTGTTAAGGGAAAAAGTGGAATTAATTGGGAGAAGGTCTTAAGAGATGCCATTGCCATTTCTGCTGCAGATATTATGTGGAGAGACGATAAAATTTAATTTTTCCTCAAATTAAATCAAAAAGCTTAAAATTTCTCACACTGAAATAGATAGAATATATAATGGGCAAATAACCAGAAGTGTTTAAAAAATAAAGTTTTTCTGGTTGAATTTTAGAAAGAGCCTCTATATTAGCAATTAAGACCCTTTTAAAATATGCTTTTCCATATTTACAAGAAACTTCAAAGTCAATAGCTCTCAAGAGATCAAGATGGAAAATCTCCTGAGTAAATTGATAAACTTTCTGAAAATCAAGGGCAAGCTCTGTTAATCCCGATTTTATAGTTTTTAAATACTCTGTCTCTGTTCCATCTTCTTCAAAAAGCCTAAAGCCTCTTTCACTCTCACAGGCTCTATCCACAATAACCAACCACTCCTCTCTCTCTCCCTCTTTTTTTCTAACTAATCCGAAGGGATAATTTAACACTGCTTTAGGAATTACTTCCACCTTGAAAAATCCGTCTTCCTTTAAATAAACATTTTTTCCATTAATACCAAGCACGGCAAAGGGAAAAATTTCACCCTCAAAGCCTCCAAACATAACTGGATAATACATAGACACAGAAAGAAGCTCGGAAAAAGTTAAAGGAACAATCTCAACCTCTTTCATAAAAGTGTAATCCTCTGGCTTAGTAATCTTTAAATCTTTATGCTCTGTTTCTTCTAAAATAATAGGATCTCTAAAGGCTTTAAATGGTGAGATCATTTTTTTTCTCCTCCATGCATTATAAAATAAAACTATTCCTACCAATTCTTCGTATTTTAAAAATTTCTTCAAAAATAACAAGACTTTCTTGACAATCTTTGCATCTATAAAGTATGAAAAAACGAAAAAGGATAATTAAAAAAAAGAGAGGGAGGGGGTTGGACCCTCCCTTAGGGGGAATTTTATGGGAGGCTTAAGAGCCTCCAGGAGGAGAAATTATCTCATAAGCTGAAGGA
>PNIE01000029.1 GCA_002877875.1 Caldimicrobium thiodismutans | reverse complement strand
AAAATGCAACTTTCCTTTGAAAAATTGAAAGAAAGATTATATCCCTCTGCTCAGAAACTGGCCAAAGAAGAGATTTTGCTTGAAAAAATAGCTGAAATAGAGGGCATTGAAATTGAAGAGGAAGAGATTCGTAAACAAATTGAGACCATTCAGCGAGGGCTTCAAGTTTCTCTTGAAGAAGCAAGCCGTATTGTTTACTATAATATTTTACCAAAGATGCTTGCTGAGAGAGTAATGAAATTTTTGGTGGAAAATTCTAAACCTATTTATAAGGAGAATTAAAAGATGAGTTTTTATGTACCTATTGTAATCGAACAGACAGGCAGAACCGAACGAGCATACGATATTTACTCAAGGCTTTTAAAGGAGAGGATTATTTTTCTTGGGACAGCTATTGATGAACATATAGCTAATCTTGTGATTGCTCAGCTTTTATTTCTTGAGGCAGAAGATCCAGATAAAGATATAATGCTTTATATCAATTCTCCTGGTGGATTAGTTACTGCGGGGCTTGCCATTTATGATACTATGCAATACATAAAACCTGATGTGTGCACTATTTGTGTTGGCCAGGCAGCAAGTATGGCAGCGGTTCTTCTGGCAGCAGGTGCTAAAGGAAAGAGATATGCCCTAAAACATTCAAGAATTATGTTGCATCAACCTATTGGAGCCTTTCAAGGACAAGCTACAGAGGTTGAAATCCAGGCTAAAGAAATTTTAAGACTAAGAGAGATTCTTAATGATATTCTCTCTAAACATACGGGACAGGACAAGGAAAAGATTAGCAAAGACACTGAAAGAGATTTCTATATGTCTGCTGAGGAAGCCCTTTCTTATGGTATTATAGATAAAATTTTAGAAAAAAGAGAGGTAAAGTAGTATGAAAGAAAAAGAGCTAAGATGTTCCTTTTGCGGTAAAACTCAGAGTGAGGTAATAAAACTTATTGCAGGCTCTTCAGCTTATATTTGCAATGAGTGTGTAGAACTCTGTAATGAAATTCTTGAGGAGGAATATGAGAAACTAAATCAGTCCCAGGAGGAAGTATCCTTACCTAAACCGAAAGACGTAAAGGCTTATTTGGATCAGTATGTTATTGGCCAGGAGCGGGCTAAAAAGATTCTTTCTGTTGCGGTATATAATCATTACAAAAGAATTGAGTGGGAAAAAAGGTTTACCAAAAAAAAGAACGAAGTTGAGATTCAGAAGACTAATATTCTTCTTATAGGGCCAACGGGATCAGGAAAGACCCTTCTTGCTCAGACTTTAGCAAGATTTCTAAAGGTCCCTTTTACCATCGCTGATGCAACTCCCCTTACTGAAGCAGGGTATGTGGGAGAAGATGTAGAAAACATTCTTCTCTATCTCCTTCAGGCAGCCAATTTTGATATTGAACTTGCCCAAAAAGGTATAGTTTATATCGATGAAATAGACAAAATTGCAAGAAAAAGTGATTCTCCATCTATTACGAGGGATGTCTCAGGAGAAGGGGTTCAACAGGCCCTTCTAAAGATTCTTGAGGGTACTATAGCTAACATTCCCCCTAAAGGAGGAAGAAAACACCCTCAGCAGGAATACATTCGCCTTGATACCTCTAATATTCTTTTTATATGCGGAGGGGCCTTTGTTGGGCTAGAAGAAATAATTAAGAAAAGACTTGGAAAGGGCTCTATAGGATTTGGGGCAGAAATCAAAAAGACCAAGGAACTAACTTTAGGAGAAATTCTTTCTCAAGTTCAACCGGAAGACCTTATCAAATTTGGCTTTATTCCTGAATTTGTGGGAAGACTCCCTGTAGTTGCTACCCTTGATGAGTTAACAGTGGATGATTTAGTTAGGGTCCTTGTTGAGCCCAAAAATTCTATAATGAAGCAATACCAGAAGTTGATGGAGATGGAAGGAGTGGAACTTAAATTTACAGAAGAGGCTTTAAGGGCTATAGCTGAAGAGGCTTACAAGAGAAAAACTGGGGCAAGGGGATTGAGGGCTATTATTGAGGAGATAATGGTAGATGTTATGTTTGAAATTCCCTCCTTAAGAGACGTTAAGGAATGTGTGATTACCAAGGACGTTGTCTTGAAAAAAGAGAGACCCATCTTAATTTTTAATAGTAAAAAGAAAGTAAAGGAGGGGTAGATCTAAGATGGAATTCCCTGAAAAAGAAGAGACTTTACAGGTTTATCCTCTTTTGCCTTTAAGAGAAATCGTTATCTTTCCTAATACAGCTGTTCCTCTTTTCATTGGGAGGGTAAAAAGTATTCTTGCTATTGAGGCAGCCTATAGGGGAAATAAACTTATTTTCCTTTCTGCCCAAAGGGATCCTAAACAGGATAATCCGGAAGAGAAAGATATTTACCAAGTTGGGACTCTGTGCAAAATAGTTCAACTACTTAAACTTCCCGATGGTTCTCTCAAGATCCTTGTTGAGGGTTTGAACAGAGGAAGAATTATAAGATTCTTATCTAACGCTGATTTTCATCAAGTAGAAGTGGAGATCAAAACAGAGGTCATTGAGTCAGATGTAGAAACTATTGCTCTTATTAAACTTTGCAAGGAGGCCTTTGAAGAATATTCACACTATAATAAAAAACTGAATCCTGAGACTGTTTCTAATTTACTTCAGGTAGAAGATCCAGCTGAACTTACCGATAGAATGGCAGCTATTCTTCCTCTTAATTTAGAACAAAAACAGAAACTACTTGAAACAGTAAGTGTGAAGAAAAGGCTTGAAATACTTTTACATTATCTCCGTGGAGAGCTTGAGATTATTAAAATTGAAGCCCGTATCCGTGAAAGAGTTAAGAAACAGATGGAAAAGCATCAGAGAGATTATTATCTTCAGGAGCAGATGAAGGCTATTCAGAAGGAGCTTGGTGAAAGGGAGGATGGAAGGAGCGAGCTTGCCGAACTTGAAAAGAGAATCAAAAAGAAAAGACTTCCTAAACATGTAGCCAATGTTGTATGGAAGGAGTTCAAAAAGTTGAGCCTTATGTCCCCAATGTCAGCTGAGGCTACCGTGGTAAGAAATTATATTGACTGGCTAATAAGTCTTCCGTGGTATGAAAAAACCAAAGATGTAATCGACCTTGCTAAAACAGAAGAACTACTGAATAAAGAACACTATGGCCTTGAAAAGCCTAAACAAAGAATACTTGAACATCTTGCAGTGCAAAAACTGGTAGATAAAATTAAAGGGCCTATTCTATGTTTGGTTGGCCCTCCAGGAGTTGGGAAAACCTCCCTTGCTAGATCTATTGCTAAAGCCCTTGGCAGGAATTTTGTAAGAATCAGTCTTGGTGGAGTTAGAGATGAGGCTGAAATTAGAGGTCACAGAAGAACTTATGTAGGAGCCTTACCAGGAAAGATAATCCAGGGTATGAAAAAAGCAGGCACTATAAATCCAGTTTTTTGCCTTGATGAAGTTGATAAGATTGGAATGGATTTCAGAGGAGATCCAGCAGCCGCTCTTTTAGAAGTCCTTGATCCCGAACAGAATCACTCCTTTCAGGATCATTATCTCGAAGTAGAGTATGATCTATCTCAGGTATTCTTTATAACCACAGCAAACACTCTCTATACTATTCCGGCCCCTCTTCTTGATAGAATGGAGGTAATTGAAATTCCTGGATATACAGAAGAAGAAAAACTTGAAATTGCTAAACATTATCTTATTCCTAGACAACTTGAGGCCCATGGTTTAAAACCAGAATGGTTCCCCATAAGTGATAAGGCGCTTTTGGAAATAATCAGAAAATATACGAGAGAGGCAGGAGTAAGAAATCTGGAAAGAGAGATTGCTACTCTTTGTAGAAAGGTTGCTAAAGAGGTTGCCAAAGATCCAAAGGCCTTTAAGCCTTTTAGAATTAATATGTCTGTTTTGGAGAAATTTCTTGGGGTTCCCAGATACAGGTATGGGATAGCTGAGGAAAACCCCCAGGTGGGAATTGCTACAGGGCTTGCTTGGACGGAGACAGGTGGAGCCCTTCTTCAGATTGAAGCAGTTATTATGCCAGGAACGGGGAATCTTAAAATAACTGGTAAACTTGGTGAAGTTATGCAAGAATCTGTTCAGGCAGCTGTTAGTTATGTGAGATCACGAGCCCTTCAGTTGGGACTTCCTCTTGAGTTTTATAAGAAAGTAGATATCCACGTGCATGTGCCTGAAGGCGCTATACCTAAGGATGGTCCCAGTGCAGGTATTACCATAGCTACAGCCATAGTTTCAGCTCTAATGAAAATTCCGGTGAAAAATACGGTGGCTATGACAGGAGAGATAACCTTAAGAGGAAGGGTTTTGCCTATTGGAGGACTTAAAGAAAAATTACTCGCTGCTATAAGAGGTGGTATAAAAACAGTAATTATTCCAAAAGAAAATGAAAAGGATCTTAAAGAAATTAATCCTAAAATTCTTAGAGGTCTCGAAATTGTAATGGTTGAAAATATGGATGAGGTTTTGAAAACTGCCCTTGATCTTGAAAAACCTGAAGAGCTATTCAAAGAAACTCCCTATCTTGATGTCTGGGAACTTGTAAACCTACAGGAAAAGCTTGAAAAAAAGGAACATCAATTAGAACATTAATAAATTCCAAAGCCTGATCTCTTAAGGGGGCAAAAGCCCCCTTTCAAATTTTTCAATTTATAGATTTTGATCAATTAATTTTATTTAAAAAATTAATTTGACTTTTTATATTAAGTTAATAGAATACTTTAAAACCCCTAAAAATCTCAAAATTTTAAAGGAGGTAAAGTTATGATGGTGCTACGATGCATTTTGTTATTACTTTTTTTAATGGTTCCTTTCGGTTTGCAGGCTGGCAGCTCTGGGAGGATTAAGAAAGCAAAAACAGTGGATGAATTAGTTGCCATGTATGATTCTTCTGAGTGCTTAACTTGTCATGCTGACATTGCTGAGCAGTGGCAGCAAAGTTTACATGCAAGATCTATCTTTGGGACAGGAAGAACTATTGCCACAATTTTAACTGCCTACAAGATAGGGTTAAAGAATTTTCCTTATGCAGGAGTTAAAGATATCAAAGATCTTAAGGTTGAGCATTTAATGATATGTGCTAAATGTCATTTGCCTCAACTTATAGAGGCAGAAGATAGTGTAGCCCAGGAGATAATCAAACTTGCCATTGATTATATGGAAGGAGATGAGAAAACCTCGGCTCTAGCTCAAGAAAAGTTAGAAAAATTAAATATTAACTGTTTAATTTGTCATCAAAGAAATGCGATAATTCACAAATGGGTTGATGGATATCCACAAAAAGATACGGTTTATGGTAGCAAAAATGGAGAACATCCCTACGCCAAAATGCCAAAAATGAAAGCAGTAGATACTATGAAAGAGTCCATCTTTTGTGGGCAATGTCATGGACTCGGTCCCAATTTTGAGTTAGATGAACCCTCTCAATGTGCAACACTTTATGGATATTATTTATGGAGCTATGCGGCTAAAGGTGGCCCTAAGACTTGTCAGGACTGTCATATGAGAGAAAGTGGGCTTGGGCATAATATACAAGCCTACAGAGATAAAAAAATGCAGGAGATGGCTATAGAATTTACTACTCACTTTAGACCTATTTATTGGAGAGACGGATCAGTCATTAAACCCTTAATTTATGGTCTTATTGAAATCAAAAACAAAACAGGACACGCTATTCCTGATGGCTGACCAACTCCCAACAGGATGGTCCTGGAAGTGACCGCCAAAACCCCTGACGGAAAAGTAGTTTATCAGGATAGCAAAGTTTATATGCCTGTTCCTCAACAACTTGGAAGAGGCGATCGAATGGGAAGAGGGCCTTATGATAAATCAGGAATATTAGTTGACTGGGCTTTCCACCCCCTTGAGGAAAAGAAGGAAGAATATAGAATTTTTGTACCTGCTAAAGATGGAAAACCTGAAAATTACGAATACATAGTAGAGGTTGAACTTTGGTATGTTCCCTTTGGCAGCAAAGATGAGTATTCTCAACTTTGGAGAAAAACTACACAACAGATAACTTTCTCAAAGAAAGAGCCCTATTAAACTTCTTCTGGGGAGGGTAACCTCCCCAGACTCTTTTTATCCAATCTATTGATTCATAATACTTAAAAATTCTTCGTTAGATTTAGTATCTTTCATTTTTTCAATTAAAAATTCCATACATTCAACTGCACTAAGAGGGGCAAGAACTTTTCTTAAGAGCCAAACCTTGTGGAGAATATCGGAAGGTAAGAGAAGTTCTTCTTTTCGTGTACCAGAGAGGTGAATATCTATAGCTGGCCAGATGCGTCTGTCTGCCAAGCGTCTGTCAAGGACAATTTCCATGTTTCCAGTTCCTTTAAATTCTTCAAAGATTACTTCATCCATTCGGGAACCTGTATCAATAAGGCAGGTAGCAATAATGGTAAGACTTCCACCTTCTTCTATGTTTCTTGCAGCACCAAAAAATCTTTTAGGTTTATGAAGAGCGTTGGCATCAATGCCACCTGAAAGAAGCTTTCCACTAGTGGGGACAACCAGATTGTAAGCCCTGGTAAGCCTTGTTAGACTGTCAAGAAGTATAACCACATCATATTTGCATTCCACAAGCCTTTTGGCTTTTTCTATAACAATTTCAGCAACTTGGGTATGTTTTTGAGGAGGTTCATCAAAGGTAGAACTGATTATCTCAGCTTTAGGAACAATTCTTTGCATCTCTGTTACTTCTTCTGGCCTTTCATCAATAAGGAGAATAATAAGATAGATCTCAGGATAGTTATGAACTATACCATTAGCTATATTTTGCAAAAGGACCGTCTTTCCTGTTCTTGGAGGAGCAACAATTAAGCCTCTCTGTCCCTTTCCTATGGGGACAAAGAGATCAATTATTCTGGTAGAAAAATTGTCAGGGGTTGTTTCTAAACGAAGCCACTTATTTGGATGAATGGGAGTGAGATGGTCAAAGGGAGTGCGGGTTCTAACAATTTCTGGGGCTAAGTAGTTTACCTTTTCAATCTTGGCTAAAGCAAAGTATTTTTCACCCTCTTTAGGTTGACGAATAGAACCGTAAATAATGTCTCCAGTTTTTAGACCAAATTTTCTAATCTGAGGAGGAGAGACATAAATGTCCTCAGAACTGGGAAGATAATTGTAATCTCTAAAGCGTAAAAATCCAAAGCCCTCTGGAAGAACTTCCAACAATCCTTCCACAATTATCTCTACCTCTCTTTGAAGAAGGGCATGAATAATTTGATAAATAACATCAGTTTTTTTGTAGTAGGTATAAATATTTTCAATTCCAAGGGCTTCACCAATTTGATATAATTCGGTAAGACTCTTTTTTCTTAGTTCTGATAAGTAGATAGGCTTTCCACTTTCAAGAGAAGATAATTGTTCTTGAGTCAACTCTTCCATTTTTAATACCCCAGTTGTTTTTTATGATGAGATGGTAATGCTTGAATTTCATTAAAGGGGATTTAAAACCTTAATAGAGATGCTTTAGTTGTTAAAAGCTCCCCGGGCAGGACTCGAACCTGCAACCTATGGGTTAACAGCCCACCGCTCTGCCGATTGAGCTACCGGGGAATTTAATTCTAAATTTAATCGCTTTTTAAGCTTTGTCAAGAGGATAAATTGCCTCATTAAGTCTAAAATTACTTCTTGTCTTTCAGTGAGATCAAGAGAGTCTTTAAGCCATCTGGGCCTCTTTTCCCCTTTTTTCCTTTATTCATTTAAATACCTTTTTTATTTTCCTTAAAGCTTAGGAACATATGTAATTTCTACCTCTTAAATAGAATTCTTAAAAAGAATAACCTTTTTAGACAAAAACTTTTGATTTGAAGTAAAAAGCTTTTTGAGAAGAGCTTAGATTTTAAAGAATAATTAAAGGTGATGTTTCATGTTTGAAAATACATATGACAAATCGTAAGTTGACAGAAGGGTTTTAAGAAGTTAAAATTAAGGTATTAAATTTTAAGGGATATTTAAAAAATGAGTTTAGAGGAAGATATTAAAGAAAAAATAAGAAATTTGATAGAAATTCCTATTCTCAAGAAAGGGATTGAAATAGTTGATCTTGAATGGCGAAGAGAGAGAGCTGGCTGGGTTTTAAGAATTTATATTGACAAACCAGGAGGGGTTACTATAGGAGATTGTGCTAAAATAAGCGAAATTATTGGAAAAATCCTTGATAAGGAGGATTTGATACATCATTCCTATAATCTTGAGGTTTCAAGCCCGGGGATTGAAAGGCCCTTAAAAACTAAGGAACATTTTGAAAGGTTTAGGGGAGAAAAGATAAAAATAACTTTAAAAAATCCCCTTTTTGGAAGGAGAAATATTACGGGAATAAATCTTGGAATGGAGGGGGATATCCTTCGAATCGAGGCTGAAGGAAAGGTTTGGGAGATACCCTTTTCTGAAATAAAGAAAGCCAATCTTCAACCTGAAATAAATTTTTAGATTTTAAGGAGAGTTATAGATATGCAGACCCAAAGAGAACTTAAGAAGATTGTGGAAACTCTTAGCAAAGAAAAGGGCTTGTCTAAGGAAATAGTGGTTGAGGCCTTAGTAGAAGGTCTTAAAACCGCTGCCAAAAAGAAATTTGGAAATACTGCAAGAATTGAAGTTAAATATGACGAGGAAACCGGAGAGATTGAGATTTATAGATTTCGTGAAGTAGTTAATCAGGTAGTTGATCCTGCCAAAGAAATATCCTTTGAAGAGGCTAAGAATCTTTCCCCTAATGTAAGTATAGGGGACATGATAGGAGAAAAGATAAATCTTCAAGACCTTGGAAGGGTTGCAGCTCAAATTGTAAAGAACCTTTTTTCCCAAAGACTTAGACTTGCTGAAAAACAAATTATTTACGATGAGTATAAACATAAATTGGGAGAAATTGTTACTGGATATGTACACCGCTTCAATAGAAGAGATATAATCCTCAATTTAGGAAGGGCAGAGGCTCTTCTTCCAGAGGAAGAACAAATCCCCAATGAAAGGTATCATAGGGGAGATAGAGTTAAGGCTTTAATTATTGAGGTTTATAGACATAAAGAACCCCAAATTGTGGTCTCACGGTCTCATCCTGCTTTTATTAAAAAGCTTTTTGAAAGGGAAGTTCCAGAAATTCAGCAAGGTCTTGTTAAAATAGTTGCCATTGCTCGAGAGCCAGGTTCAAGAACTAAAATGGCTGTTACCTCAACAGATCCTAATATAGATCCTGTGGGAGCTTGTGTAGGAGTTAGAGGCTCAAGAATCTCAGCGGTGTTACAGGAAATTAAAGGGGAAAAAATAGATGTAGTGCTTTATGATCCCGATCCTGCTAAATTTGTTTATAATGCCCTATCTCCGGCAGAGTGCACTAAGGTTATTATAGATCAGGCTTCAAAAACTTTGGAAGTTATCGTTCCTGATGATCAGCTCTCTTTGGCAATAGGTAGAAAGGGAGAAAATGTAAGGCTTGCTTCCAAACTTCTTGGATGGAGAATAGATATTTTGAGTGAAACTCAATATATGAGAAGGCAAGACCCTGAATTCCTCAAACTTCTCAAAGTCACTGGACTTTCTGATGAGGTTGCTGGATACCTTTATGAAGCGGATATTAAAGATTTAAAGACCTTGGTTGAAACTCCTCCTGAGAAGATTGCCCAGCTTACAAAGCTCTCAGAAGAAGAAATTAAGAGTATTCTTGAAAAAGCTAAGAGTGCTCTCTAGTGCTTAAGAAAGGTCATATACCTGAAAGAACCTGTGTAGCTTGCAGAATCAAGGCTCCAAAATGGACCTTAGTGAGATTTGTAGCAAGAGATAGGGAGATCCTTCTTGATGAAAAGGGAATAATGCCTGGAAGAGGAGCCTATCTCTGCAAAAATTGCCTTCCTAAAAAGGACCAACCCAAGATTTTAAAAAAACTTAAAAAGGCGCTGAGAATTTCAGAAAAATGAAGGTCTTTATCCTTGGAGGTACTGGTTTTGTTGGACAATATCTTACCAAATACTATCTTCAGAAAGAATCTAGAGTCTTTCTTTTGGTAAGATCCCCTGAGAGGATAAAGACTTTAAGCCCTAAAGTGGAAATAGTCCTTGGAGATGCCTTAAAGGGAGGGGATTGGCAAAAGCTCGTTCCAGAGGCAGATTTTATCATTAATCTTGTAGGAGAGACAATTTTTAAACGCTGGACTCCCGAATACAAAAAACGTATCTGGGATTCAAGAATACTCTCAACAAAAAGGGTAGTTGAGGCGCTGACAGAGAAAAATGTGCTTTTTAATGCCAGTGCGGTGGGTTTTTATGGGGATGGTGGGGAAGAGGAACTTACTGAAGAAAGCCCCCAAGGAAAGATGTTTGTTTCTGAGCTCTGTAAAGCCTGGGAAGAAGAGGCTTTAAAAGGGGAGAAAAAAGGAGCCAGGGTAATCATCGGAAGGTTTGGGATTGTTCTTGGAAAGGGTGGAGGGATGCTTTCCGCAATTTTACCCTTTTTTAAACTTGGCTTGGGAGGAAGGCTTGGATCTGGCAGACAGTGGTTTCCATGGATTCATATAGAAGATCTGGTAAGAGCTATTGATTTTCTCTACGAAAAAGAGGCAAAGGGTGTTTTCAATATCACCGCACCATCACCCTTGCGAAATATAGAGATGACAAAAATCATAGGTAGGCTTCTTAAAAGACCAACTTTTTTTCCTGTTCCCAAATTTGCCCTAAAACTTCTCTATGGTGAACTGGCTGAAGTTATTATGGCTAGTGCAAGAGTTATCCCAAAAAGGTTGCTTGAGATGGGCTTTAACTTCAAATATTCCGATTTTGAATCGGCCTTTAGGGCTTCAATGTAAATCATGGAGTTAAAATATTCCTTTGCCCTTGGTTTCGATATTCATCCTTTGGTTGAAGGAAGAAAATTGAGGATCGGTGGGGTTGAGATTCCCTCATCTTTTGGCCCTCTTGGTCATTCAGATGGAGATGCTCTTTTACATGCCCTTATGGATGCTATGCTTTCAGCCTCAGGGCTTCCTGATATTGGAACCCTTTTTCCAGACAATGATCCAGCCTATAAAGACATAGATAGCACCCTTCTTCTTGAAAAAGTTTTAGAGGCTATTTCGCAAAGGGGTTTTAAAGTTTATCAGGTAGATCTTACGCTCATTCTTGATAAACCGAAGCTCTCTCCTTTCTATGAAGCGATAAAAGAAAATCTATCAAGACTCTTAAGAATTTCAAAGGAAAGGGTAGGGCTTAAAGCAAAAACCAGTGAAGGCCTTTTGTTTCCTAAAGAAAGCCCTGCTATAATGGCCTTTTCTTTGATAGTTCTTGAAAAAGTTTAAAATTATCTAAAAAAACTTGCAAAATTAAAAAAGGAGATTATCTTTCCTCTTGGATAGAAGAGTGAGATCTTTTGAGTCCGAAACTCTGTGATCTCATCTTCTATCAAATAATTTAAAAGGGGTTTAGTTATGCGTAAGGTTCAGGTAGGGGATGTAGTAAGTATTCATTGTGTGGGAAGGCTTGCCTCTGGAGAGGTCTTTGAGGATACCTTTCAGGGTGAGCCTTTTGTATTTGAAGTGGGTTCTCCTGAGATTATTCCAGGGCTTTCCGAGGCAGTTCTTGGAATGACTGAAGGAGAGGAAAGGGAAGTGATTATTCCAAAAGAAAAAGCCTTTGGGGAGAGGGATGAAAATCTTGTAAGGTCAATCCCCAGGGAGGCTATTAATCTCGATGTGGAACCTCTTCCTGGTATGATGTTAAATCTTATAGTAGATACTCCTCAAGGAGAAATGACCTTTCCTGCTATGGTGATGAATGTTAGTGAAGAGGAAATTATTCTTGATCTTAATCCACCTCTTGCGGGAGAAGATCTACACTTTACTATAAAGCTCGTAAAGATTCTTAATGAATCTGATGAGGATATAATTCTTTAAGGGGGAAGAAGCCGGGGCTAAAAGCCCCGGGGGGTTTTTTATCTCATAGGAAAGAGTTCCGCTCCAGGAAGTGCTGAAACTGGTTCAGTTAAGAGCATCTCTCCGTTTTTAATCCAGTCTTTAAGGATCTCAGCAACCTCTCTTGATTTAATAAGACTTGTGAGGGGGACAGTTGGAATTTCCTTACCAAGGATATTTATTTTTCCACTTTTTAGTTCGGCATAGCTTACTATTCCGTAGTTGCGTTTTATTCCGTTGGGATAGTCATGAGAATAATCTACCACTTGGGCAAAAAGGTCCTCATCAGATAATCCGGCCCATTCAGCAACCTTTTCATTTAAAATAGGAATAGGTATTCCAAGCCCCACTGCTAGTGAACATCCATAACCTAAATGACTGGTGCCTACAAGCCACTCTGGCTTCATTTCTTTAAGATTCCCAAGAACCATAAGAGTTGCAGCTGGCTGGATAGGAACGCCTTTAGGTGTACGCTTGACCTCCATTTTATGCTGAGTCCCCGCATAGATTACATAACCCTTAGCTCCACCAAGAAAGATTCTTGTGCCTATACCGATGGTTTTAAGGTAGGGATCCTTTAAGAGAGGAGAGAGACATCCAGCTGTGGCATAATTGGCATTTCCCAAATTGGGTTTAAGAATACCCATATAGGTATAAAGAATTCGATCTGAGAGATTGATGGCTACATTATAGTTTTGATAAGCATTTCTTGGATTACAGAGAACAGCATTTACAAGGTCATGAATAGTGATCTCCATCTCAAGAGATTTTCTGGGGTAGCAATGAGTTCCATAGCCTACCGCTCTGAGAAGAACTTTTTTTCCAGTAACAAGGTCGTGAATCACATGTCCTCCACCATAAAGAAATTGTCCAGGGAAGACCTTGTTTAGGGGATCGTCTTCTCTGGGCTCTGTTGCGCCAAGATAAATGTCCACCGCTGCAAGGCCTGCATAGGCTGGAACATCATTTAACCAAACTCTGTGGGCTTTTATAGCGGGGACAGTGTGACCAAAATTAATAAAGGCTCCAGATGAGCACATAGGAGAAAAGGTGCCTGTAGTAACAACATCCACCTCTTTAGCTGCCTGAAGAGGACCTACTTCCTTAACAAGCTTTGAAAATTCTTCCGCTGTAAGGACCACAACCTCGCCTTTTTCTATTTTTCTGTTAATTTCCTCAATAGTCCTTTTAACCTTAAATTCTTCTGACATTTTCGATCCCCCATCAAAAAGTATTTTAAATATAAAAAATAAATTTTACCAAAAAGGTAAAAAATTGTAAGATTAATAATTGAACTTTTATTCAATAAAGGCAATAACTTTATGCCCTCTGGATTCAAGGGAGGTAGCAAGGTTTTCGAGAGGCATTCTTTCAAGGCGAATGAAGTACACTTTCTCTCCGTTTAGATTAACATCCATACCAATGGAAATAATTTTGCCTCCTTTCTTTTTTATTTCCTCAAGGACATCATCAAGATTATCCTCTTTGGGTATAACATCAAGTCTTGAAGAGGCCTTAAGAATTCCCATAAGCTCAATAAAGGCCTCAAGAATATCTGTCACAGTAATAATCCCAACGAGCTTTCCATGACTAACTACAGGGAGTCCACCGATTTTGTATTTGTAAATCAATTTTGCTGCCTCATCAATAGAGGTTTCAGGATCTATAACGATAGGATTGATGATCATAACCTCTTTTATGGGGAGCTTAAGCTTATCATTAAAAAAATATGGTCTTAAGCTTGATTCAGTAACAAGTCCAACAAGTTTATCTTCTTTGACCACGGGGAGATGCCTAATAGAGTGAAGTTTCATAAGCTGCAAGGCATCCTCAATGGTTTTTTCCGGAGAAATAGTAATTACCTCTCTGATCATCCAGTTTTTTACCTTCATAGAGAAAAACCTCCAAAAGCCTCTTTTTTAAACTATACCACAAAATACGAGGATGCAAGGGAAGAGGGATTTAATTCACGAGGAGAGGTATTCTTTTAAAACAATAGAAGTTGGTGTATTTACTTTAAGAAAGTCCTCAAGGGGGCCTTGGAAAAGGATTTCACCACCCTTTTCACCCCCTTCAGGACCAAGTTCAATAATCCAGTCTGCAGCTTTGATTAGCTCCAAATTGTGCTCAATAACAATAACAGTATGGCCTCGGTCTACCAGTTCCTGAAGTACCTGAACTAATTTGGCTACATCCAAAAGGTGAAGCCCTGTTGTAGGTTCATCGAGAAGATAAAGCACAGGTTTGGTATGTATTTTTCCAAGTTCTTTAGCGAGTTTAATTCTTTGGGCTTCTCCCCCTGAGAGAGTTGGACTTGGCTGGCCAAGGGTTAAATAATCAAGCCCAATCTTGCAGACAAGCTCAAGTTTGTGGGCAATAGTTGGATAGTTTTGGAAAAATTCTTTAGCCTCACCGAAATCCATCTCAAGAACCTCTGCTATGTTTTTACCTTTAAGGGTTACCTCAAGGGTTTCTGCATTATATCTTTTTCCATGGCAAAACTCACAGGTTTGATATACAGAAGGAAGAAATTTGATTTCTATTTTGATTTTTCCTTGGCCTTTACAATGAGGACACTGCCCCTCTTCTTTATTAAAGGAAAACCGGCCTTCCCCATAACCTCTCTCCCTGGCTAATTTAGTTTGGGCAAAGGCCTTTCTTATCTCACTAAAAACCTGAATATAAGTTGCAGGAACAGACCGAGGCGTATTTCCTATCGGTGAATGATCTACAAGATAAACCTCCTTTATTTCCTCATAACCAGCCATTTCCTTTACTCCATAAAATTCTCTTATATCTTTTTTCTCAAGCACTTTTCTTAGGTTTTCGTATAGAACCTCGCACACCAAGGTCGATTTTCCTGAGCCAGAGACTCCAACCACACAAATTAGATTTCTTAAGGGAAAGAGGACATCAAGCTTTTTCAAATTTCTCAGTTGAACCCCCCTTAGGGTAAGAAATTTTTCTTGGGGGCGTTTCTTGCTGATAATTTTTTTTCTTGAGGTATCTTTTAAAGCCATAGCTGTAAGAGATGTCTCCTGCTTTAAAAGATCCTCTGTTTTGCCTGCAAAAATGACTTTTCCACCTCTCTTACCTCCCCCTTCTCCAAGATCTACTACAAAATCACTCTGCTTTATAACCTCTTCATCGTGTTCAACCACAATAATAGTATTTCCTTTGTCTCTGAGTTTCTTCATAATTTCAAGAAGTTTTTGGGTATCCCTTGGGTGAAGACCAATAGTTGGTTCATCAAGAATATAGGCTACGCCTGTTAGGGTACTTCCTATCTCCCCTGCAATTCTTACTCTCTTAGCCTCGCCAGCAGAGAGGGTATCTGCAGATCTTGAAAGGGTCAAATAGGAAAGTCCAAGACTTGAGAGATATTCTAGACGATTTTTAATCTCAGGCAAAAGGGTTTCAGCAAGGATTTTATCCTTACCTTCAAAGGAGAGATTTTTCATAAATTCAAGGGCTTTATCAATGGGAAGGTCAAGGAATTCAGGCAAAGAAAGCCCTTTTATTTTAAAATGAAAGACTTCTTCTCTATAGCGTGAACCCTTGCAGCTAGGGCAAATCTCTCCTTCAAAGCTTCCTGTCCCTAAACAAGTGGGACATCCTCCCACTTTGGTATTAAAGGCAAAGAGGAGTGGATCTGGTTCCGGTAAGGTTATTCCGCATTTAGTGCAGGTAAGTTTTTCACTCAAATAATAATCCCCCTCTTTTCCATGAAGAATTAGAGACCCCTTTCCTTCAGAAAGGGCCTTTTCAACAAGAGATAAAAAGCTCTCTTCTGAAGTTGGAAGTCCCAAGACAAGATCAATACTATGTTCTTTATATCTTGAGAGTTCGGGAATAGGGGGAAGTTCATAAAAGTTTCCATCAATCCTTACTTTGTGAAATCCTCTTCGTAGAAGGCTTTCAAAAAGTGGTCTATAATGGCCTTTTCTATGCCTCACAAGAGGAGAAAGCACTTGAAGATGACGTCCTTCCTTTTTCCAGAGGTTTAAGGCAAGATCAAGAATTTCACCTTTACTTTTAGGTTTTAGTTCCACTCCACAGGAGGGACAAAAGGCCTTACTAAGTCTTGCATAGAGAAGTCTCAGATAAGGAAGGATCTCTGTGAGAGTTCCTACGGTGGATCTGGGAGAAAGTTCTCCTGATCTCTGTTCCAGAGCCACAGTGGCTGGAAGGCCAGTGATATCATCAAAATCTATTTCTTCATAAAGTTTAAAGAATTGTCTTAAATAGGCAGGAAGAGTCTCAAGAAAACGCCTCTGTCCCTCAGAAAAAATTACATCAAAGGCAAGGGTTGATTTTCCAGAGCCTGAAACCCCAGTTATCACCACCAATTTTTCCCTGGGGATGTCAAGGTCAATGTTCCTTAGATTGTGATGACGAATCCCTCTGAGCTTGATGAATTTTTCTTCTTGAAATTCTAAGCTTCTGGTAGGCTTATTTTCCTTAATTGGTTTACCTTGGAGATATTCCTTGAGATAGTTGGATGTAGGGCAAGGAGTTTTTAATAATTCTTTTAAAGTCCCTTGAAAAAGTAAATATCCACCTTTTTCTCCCCCTTCTGGGCCAAATTCAAGAATCCAATCTGCTGAAAGCATAACCTCCGGATGGTGTTCGACAACAACTACTGTATGCCCTTCCTCTTTAAGATACTTTAAAGCCAAAAGGAGTCTCTCAATATCCTTTAAATGAAGCCCAACCGTAGGTTCATCCAAAAGAATTATAGCCTTGCCTGTTCCAATTTGAGTTAGAAGTTCTGCTATCTTTAATCTCTGGGCCTCACCTCCAGAAAGGGTTGAGAGGGGTTGTCCCAATTTTAAATAGCCAAGGCCAAGTTTTCTCAAGATCTCAAGAATCCTTTTTATCTCCCGATGATTACCAAAGAATTCATAGGCAGAATCTACAGTGAGATCAAGGATTTCAGCGACATTTTTTCCTCGCCAACGTATTTCAAGAAATTCCTCTTTAAAGCGAGCTCCTTTACAAACCTCACAGGGAATAACTAAATCTGAGAGAAATTGCATTTCCACTATCTCAAAGCCAAGGCCTTTGCAATTTGGACATTGAGCTGTCTCAGAATTAAAGGAAAAACTTGCCTCGGTATAGCCAAATTTTTTGGCCTCATCAGTGCTTGCAAGTAGCCTTCTTATGTAAGTATAAAGACCTGTATAGGTTGCTATGACTGCTCTTGGAGATCTGGCAAGGGGTTCTTGAGTAAGATAGAGAACTTGATAATGAGAAGGGAAGTTTTTTATTTCCTCACAATACTCTGGTTTTCTCTTATCCTTTAGCGCTATAAGACCCTTGTAAAGAATTTCCTCAAGAAAGGTTGATTTTCCAGAACCAGACACTCCCGTAATAACCGTAAGCCTACCAAGAGGTATTTTGGCCTCTACGTTCTTGAGATTGAATCTGCGGGCTCCTTTGATCTCCAAAAATTCTTGGAAATGAGATATATTTTCTGATATTTCTCGTTCTTGAAAGAGATTTTTTAAAGCCTCTGAGGTAGGAGTCTTTTTTAGAGTTAGTTTTTTTGGGTTTCCGGCATGAAGGAGATAACCCCCTCTTTCTCCTCCTTCAGGCCCAAGTTCTACAAGAAAATGAGCCTTAAGGATTACTTCAGGATCGTGTTCCACCACTACCACAGTATTGTTCTGTGAGACAATTCTTTCCATAAATTCAAGAACTTTGGCTGTATCACTTGGATGAAGTCCTGTTGTTGGCTCATCAAGGATATAAAGGGTTTCAACAAGATTTGAGGAAAGAGCTCTTGTAAGTAAACAACGACTAATCTCTCCACCTGAAAGAGTTTTACTGGCTCTGTTTAAAGTAAGATAGGAAAGGCCAACTCCTTCAAGATATTCAAGCCGTCTTTTTACTTCTAAGGCCAATCTCTCTCCTGCAGGAGGTAACCCCTCCTTAAGTAAATCCTCTATAAATTTTTTAGCCTGAGAGATCTCTAGTTGATAAAAGGCACCTATGTTCAAATCTTTGATATAAAAGAGAAGGGCTTTAGGATTGAAACGACTTCCCTTACAAGTAGGACAAATAATCTCCCTTCTTAATTTGGCAAGAAGAATGCGAAAATGGGGTTTATATCTATGAGCCTCAAGCCAATCCACCACCTCTTTAAGTCCATACCAGGAGCCCTCACCTTCAAAAATAGCTTTTTTGATCTCTTCAGGAAGTTTTTCAAAGGGTGTATCTAAGGAGATCCCTCTTTTTTTCAAAAAATCAAAGAGATCCATCTTAACTTCAAGCATGGCAGGAAAATCGAGAATAGGAATAGCTCCTGCTTTAAGAGACTTCTCTGGATGTCTTACTAAGGCAGGAAGATCTATTACAAGGAGATTCCCGAAACCCTTACACTCAGGACAAGCTCCTTGAGAGGTGTTAAAAGAAAAAAGGGCAGGGGTCTTTAAAGGGGCTTTAAAACCACATCTTGGGCACTCTTCTTTAAAGGTATAAAAAAATTCTTCACCATAGAGGGTTCTTATCTTAAATTTCTCAGAGATTTTAAGGGCCTGCTCAAGAGAGGAGATAAGAGCCTGAAAATTTTCTTTTTCAATTTTTATACGGTGAAGGAGGAGTTCAAGCTCATTAATTTCAGGAAGTTCCTCTACTTCATCAAGTTCTAAAACCTTTCCCTCCACAAAAGCTCTGGTAAAGCCTGAAGCAAGAAGACCCTCTCTTAGGTAATAGATATCTTTTTCAACTTTAACTGGAACAAGAAGGTATACCCACTCTCCTGGGAATTTTTGAAAAATCTCTTTAGCTAAAATTTCCGGATCTTTCTGAGTAATGGGTATATTACAAATAGGACAGCGGGGAATAGCTAAATGATAAAAAAGCATTTTTGTAAAATGGCTTATTTCTGTTAAGGTGGCAACTGTTGAGCGAGAAGTCTTTACAAAATTTCCTTGAGGAAAAGCAAGAGCAGGAGGAATATTTTTTAAATCTTTTACAAAGGGTTTAGGAAGTCTTTCAAGATATTGTCTTACATAGGAAGAAAAAGTTTCAAGATAGCGTCTACTTCCCTCGGCATAAAGAATATCAAAAACAAGGCTTGATTTTCCTGCCCCAGAGACCCCTGTAACAACAATTAGTTGATAAAAAGGTAAAAAAAGATCAAAACCCTTAAGATTGTTCTGTTTGGCAGAATAGAGCTCGATGTATTTCAAAGGGGTTATTCACCCTTTATTTTCTCCATTCTTTCTTGGGCTCTTTTACAATCAATGCAAAGGGTGGCTTCAGGCCTTGCCATAAGTCTTTTTTCATCAATTTCAGCTCCACAGGCCTCGCATATTCCGTAGGTTCCCTCTTCGATTTTTTTCAAAGCCCTCTCAATCTTTTTAAGAAGCTTCTGCTCTCTATCTCTTAGCCTCAAGCCAAGGGCAAGGTCCGTTTCTCTTGTGGCTTGATCGATGGCATCAGGAAGGTTCTCTGAGCTTTCTTCAAGATTTTTTAAAGTTTCCGAAACATCTTTTAAAATCTCTTCCTTTCTTTTGAGAAGTAATTCCTTGAAGTAATTAAGTTTCTCTTTATCCATCCCCTCCTCCCCAAGGTTTATTCAAGGCTGACCTCTCCGCTCTTTCCTCCACTCTTGTAAACAAGTCTTATACTTTGGATCTTTATTCCCTTATGGAGTGCCTTACACATATCATAGATTGTAAGAGCAGAAATAGCAACCGCTGTAAGGGCTTCCATTTCAACCCCAGTCTGAGACACCGTTTTTACTTTAGCCTCGATTTCAAGGGCATACCTTTCGGGTATAAAATGAAAATCAATCTCCACTTGGCTTATAGGTAAAGGATGACAAAGGGGGATAAGTTCTCCTGTTTTTTTGGCAGCAAGAATTCCTGCTACCCTTGCACAACAGAGAAAATCACCCTTTGGTATGTCTTGCGAAAGAACTCTCTCATAAATCTCTTCAGGAAAAATAACTTCACCTTTGGCTATGGCTATTCTTAAAGTGGCAGGCTTTTCTGAAACATCAACCATATAAAGAGTCCCATCCTGTTTAAGATGGGTAAACTCAGGCATCCCTTCCACCAAAAATAATATTTTTCCAGAAACTATCTTTTTTTTTCTTCTTTGAGACTTCTTCTTTCTTTTGAGAATTTAAAATAGGTTCATCTAAAAGTCCTTCTTTTTTAGCAAAGGCAAGAAGAAGATCTTTACCCTCGGGAGAGACCTCTTTGGGCAGTTCTACTAAAACCTTAAGAATTAAATCTCCCCTTTCTTTGGTTTGAGGATGAGGCAGCCCCTCTCCTTTTAGGATTATCTCATCTCCTGGCTGAGTTCCAGGGGGTATTTCGATCTCAAGGTCTTTATTAAAATAAGGAATTTTTATCTTATCCCCAAGAATGGCTGATATAAAATTGATCTTTATTTCTCCATAAACATTATTTTTTTCACGCCGAAAATACCGATGAGGTTTTATGCGAACCCGTAGATATAAATCACCAGGTTTTCCGCCAAAGACCCCTCCCTCACCTTCTCCTTTTATGCGAAAAATAGTTCCATCCTCTACTCCAGGAGGAATAGTTATCTGAAGAGTCCTTTTTTTACGAACTCTTCCGCTTCCCTTACAAGTTGGGCATTTTTCTACATAAGTTGAACCCTTACCGCCACACTCTGGGCAAAGATAACTTACCCTAAAAAAACCCTCTCGATAGGCTACTTTTCCCTTTCCTTCGCAATATTCACAAACTTTTAGCCCTTTTTGAGGATCATACCCAAGTCCTTGACAGGTCTCACAGGTCTCCCATCTTTCAAGTTCAAGATTTACCTTGGAATTCTGAAAAAGGTTCTCAAAGTCAAGCCAAACCTCTGTAGAAATATCTGCTCCATCTCTTCTCTTAGATTGAAAAGATTCTTCAAAGGAGAAATTAAAAAATTCTTCAAAGAGATCTGAAAAGGTTTTAAAAATATCCGAGATGTCTTCAAAGCCTGTATAACCTGATTTTTTAAGTCCTGCATATCCCTCGCGGTCATAAAGAGCCCTTTTTTGAGGATCTGAAAGCACTTCATATGCCTCAGAGATTTCTTTAAATTTTTCTTCAGCTTCTCTGTTGCCTGGATTTTTGTCAGGATGATATTTCATAGCGAGCCTACGATAGGCCCGCTTAATCTCTTCCTGAGTTGCATTTCGTGGAACTCCAAGAATGGCATAATAATCCTTATAGACGTTCATTTCAATCAATTTTCTTAAGGCTTGAGACTTCTTTGTTTAAGAATTTCTGAAATTTCATAAGGGGTAGTAGGTTTTTCCTTTTTCCAAAGACTTTGTATATTTTCAGGGGTGACAAGTCCTGCAGCTATTTCTCTTAAAGCAAGAACAATCTCTTTATTATCGGTCGAAATAAGGGGTTGAGCTCCTTCTCTTAATTGTTTCACCCTTTCAATAGCAAGATGGATTAATTTAAAACGACTGGGCACCTTTTTAAGACAATCTTCTATAGTAACACGAGCCATAGATTAACACCTCCAAGAAGTATGATCTTTCAATTTTTAAATTTTTATACAGCCACCACTTCGGTAACTTCAGGCACTTCACTCTTAAGATATCTTTCAATTCCCATTTTTAGGGTCATCATAGACATAGGGCAGCTTCCACAGGCTCCTTGCAGTCTAACTTTAACCACTCCCTCTGGTGTAACCTCAACAAGCTCCACATCTCCTCCATCAGCCTGAAGCATAGGCCTTACCTTCTCAAGAGCCTTCTCAACAGCCTCTCTCATCTCCATTTTTCAAACCCCCTTTACAAATTTTATATAAATTTAATACATTTTTCCTTGACAGCAAGTTTTTTTTTATTACAATCAATTTTAATTTGTTTTAGTTTACCTTAAGCTTTAGAGGGAGATAGATGAGAAGTGACAGGATAAAGAAGGGTATTGAAAGAGCTCCTCACAGGTCTTTGCTTAGGGCCCTTGGTTTTGATGATGAGGATTTGAGGGCTCCCCTTATTGGTATAGCCAATTCCTTCAATGAAATTGTTCCAGGACATATTCATTTGAGAACCCTGGTGGAAGCTGTTAAAGCAGGAGTGAGGCAAGCAGGGGGAGTGCCGGTGGAATTTGGGGTTATTGGAGTCTGCGATGGAATTGCGATGAATCATGAGGGTATGAGATATTCTCTTGTTAGCCGTGAAATTATTGCTGATTCTATAGAGATTATGGCTCAAGCTCATGCCTTTGATGGTCTAGTTCTTGTTACCAGCTGTGACAAAATCACTCCTGGTATGCTTATGGCTGCCTTTAGATTGAACCTTCCAGCCATATTAATAGCTGGTGGTCCTATGCTTACAGGCGATTTCCAAGGTAAAAAGGTAAATTTAATTTCAGCTTTTGAGGCCATTGGAAGAATTAAAAAGGGAGAGATGACAGAAGAGGAGCTTATTGAGCTTGAGAAATGTGCCTGCCCAACCTGTGGCTCCTGTGCTGGTATGTTTACTGCTAATTCTATGAACTGTTTAACTGAGGCCTTAGGGCTTGCTCTTCCTGGGAATGGAACTATACCTGCCGTTTATTCAGAAAGAATAAGACTTGCCAAAGAGACAGGAAGGGCTATTGTAAGGCTTGTAAAAAAGGGGCTTACTCCAAAGAAACTTATAAGTGATGCCTCTTTTAGGAATGCCATTGCTGTGGATATGGCTCTTGGGTGTTCAACTAACACGGTACTTCACCTTATGGCGATTGCTAAAGAGGCTGAAATTCCCCTTGATTTAAAGACTTTTGATGAGATTTCTAAGAAGACATCGGTTCTTGCAAAACTTATTCCGTCAGGGCCTCACAGTGTGCCAGAACTTCATCAGGCAGGTGGTATTCCAGCGGTGATGAAGGAACTTGCTAAAAAAGGACTTATTGATACCAGCTGCCTAACTGTTTCAGGAAAAACTATAGGAGAGATTATTGAGAAGGCAGAAAATAGAAATCCCGAAGTGTTAAGACCTATTGAGAATCCCTATGCCTATGAAGGTGGAATTGCTGTGCTTTATGGGAATCTTTCTCCTGAGGGGGCTGTGGTGAAGACAAGTGCTGTTTTGCCTGAAATGATGAGACATACTGGGCCAGCAAGGGTTTATAATTCAGAAGAGGAGGCCTATGAAGCCATACTCTCGGGAAAAATAAGGCCTGGAGATGTGGTGGTTATTCGTTATGAGGGGCCAAAGGGTGGTCCTGGTATGAGGGAGATGCTTTCACCCACCTCTGCGTTGATTGGTATGGGTCTTGGAGCTTCAGTTGCCTTAATAACGGATGGAAGATTTAGTGGAGGTACTCAGGGCGCTTGTATAGGGCATGTTTCTCCGGAAGCAGCAGAAGGTGGTCCCATAGCCTTAGTGGAGGAGGGTGATATTATTGAAATCGATATTCCAGGAAGGCTTTTAGAGCTTAAAGTCTCTGACGAAGAGCTTGAGAAAAGGAAGAAGAAATGGAGCCCTCCTAAGAAAAAATTAAAAGGTGTCTTGAAAAAATATTATGTTTTGGTAAAATCTGCTTCTACTGGTGCAGTGCTCGAATGAAACTCTTTCAGAGATTAGGTAGAAATTTTATTAAATTTCTTAGGGATTCAGGTGGGATCTTTCTCTTCTTTTGGAAGGCCTTTTTTTATACCTTTCTTCCACCTCTAAGATTAGGTCTATTTTTTAAACAGATGGAATTTATCGGTGTAAAATCCTGGTTGGTTGTAGCTTTAACAGCCCTTTTTTCAGGGATGGTTACAGCCTATCAGGTTCATCATGCCTTGGTTAAGTTTGGAGGGCAGAGCGTTCTAGGTGGAGTGGTAGCTCTTACCCTTACGCGGGAGCTTGGTCCTGTTCTTAGTGCCATAATGGTGGTTGCAAGAGCAGGTTCAGCTATGACAGCTGAAATAGGAAGTATGCGCATAACTGAACAGATAGATGCCTTAAAAATTATGGCTGTAAATCCCGTTCAGTATCTTATCACTCCAAGAATTTGGGCTGCTATGATAGTACTACCCTTACTTACGGCTATAGCAGATATTATTGGAATTGCCGGTGGCTATTTAATTGGGGTTTTGGTTCTAGGAATTGATCATGGTATTTTTATGGCAAGAATGGAAGATATGGTTGAGCTCATAGATATTATGAGTGGAATTTATAAGTCCATCTTTTTTGGAGCCTTTATGGTGGCTGTCTGTGGATACAAAGGTTATTATGCCTCAGGTGGGGCTGAAGGTGTAGGAAGAGCTACCACAGAGGCTGTGGTTATCTCCTCTGTGGGCATCCTTGTGTCCGACTACATTTTAACAACTCTCTTTTTCTAAAGGAGTTTATGATAAAAATAGTAAACCTAAAAAAAAGCTTTAATTCCCATGAAGTCCTAAAAGGGGTTAATTTAGTCATTCCTGGTGATAAGATTACGTTTATTATGGGAAGGAGTGGAACGGGAAAGAGTGTCCTCCTAAAGCACATTGTAGGGCTTCTTAAACCTGATGAGGGAGAAATTTGGTTTGAAAATCAAGATATAACCAAACTCTCTGAGAGGCAACTTCAGGCTATAAGAAAGAAAATTGGATTTCTCTTTCAAGAGGGGGCACTCTTTGATTCCATGACGGTGGCTGAAAATGTAGCCTTTCCTCTTAAGGAACACACAAACCTTTCCAAAAAGGAAATTGAGAAAAAGGTTGAGGAGTTGTTATCCGCTGTTGAGCTTTTTGAGGCCCAAGACAAATATCCTTCCGCACTATCTGGAGGAATGAGGAAAAGAGCGGCTTTAGCGAGAACGCTTGCCTTAAATCCTCAGGTCATTCTTTTTGATGAACCCACCACAGGGCTTGACCCAATCCTTCAAATCACCATTATGGATTTGATCAAGAAAATAAAGGAGACCTTTCATCTCACCTGTGTGATTATCAGTCATGATCTCTTACTTGCTTATAAATATGCTGATTATATTGCCTTTCTTGATCAAGGCTTTATTATTGAAGAAGGAGATGTGGAAAAGATAAAGGCCTCAACCCATCCCTTTGTAGTAAAATTTAGAGAGAGTGCCTTATTAGAGTTAGAAAAAAAGGAGGTGTAAAATGGGCAACAAAGGGGCAACAGAGATAAAGGTGGGTATTTTTGTTTTTTTTGGTATTTTGGCCCTGCTTGTTTTAACCATTAGGCTTGCTCAGGAGGCTTTTACTCCTAAGGACAGTTATAAACTTTATGCGGTTTTTGATAGTGTCTCAGGCTTGATTAAAGGAGCCAAAATTGAGATGGCAGGAGTTCCTATTGGAAAGGTTGGAGAGATAAGCCTCACTCCTGAGGGTAAGGCCAAGGTTGAGCTCTTAATTTATAAGAAATATAAAATTCAACAGGATGCAACTGCTGTGGTTAGAACCTTTGGAGTTCTTGGAGATAAGTATATAGAGATCCGTCCAGGGACCTCTCAGGCCTTTCTTTCTGAGGGAGGGCTTATTGCTAAAACAGAAAGCCCGGTAGATTTAGATCAGATTCTTGCAAGTATTGGTCCTACTGTGGAAGGTTTAAAAGAAGTTCTTGGAACACAGGAAGGAAAGGAAAATTTAAAAATTCTTGTGGCCAATATTAAAGATGCCTCAGAAAGTTTCAAAAAAATTGCGGAGAAAGTAGAAAAAGGCCAAGGAACGCTTGGAAAGCTTATAACTGATGATAGGCTTTATAAAGATTTAACGGAGATTGCTAAGAATTTAAGACTAATTGCTGAAAAAGTAGAAAAGGGAGAAGGAACCCTTGGAAAACTTGTGAAGGATGAAACTCTTTATAATAATTTAAAAAATACAGCCTCAAATCTTGAAAGGGTCTCCAAGAGGCTTGAGAGAGGCGAAGGCACTTTAGGAAAACTTATCAATGACGATGAACTTTACAAAGACTTAAAAAGTCTCTCTAAGGATCTTAAAAATGCTGCAGCTAATTTAGATAAAATTGTTGCCCGTATTGAAAAAGGAGAGGGTACCCTCGGGAAACTTTTAAAAGATGAAACTCTCTACACTGAGGTTAAGAAGACTTTAAAGAGTGTGAACAGGGCAGCTAAAGGAGTAGAAGAACAGGTACCAATTTCAGTTCTTGGCACGGTAGCTGGAGCTGCAATGAAATAAACCTTTTCCTTATCATTTAGTCAATCTTTTGACACTTGTCAAAAAAATTATATAATTTCCTTTAATGAGTTATCTTCTTGAGACGAGAAATTCTCAAATGGCTGAAGTTATTAAGATTATTAAGAGGGTTGCGCCCTCTTCAAGCACTGTTCTCATTCTTGGAGAGTCTGGGACAGGGAAAGAGGTTTTGGCAAGATATCTACATTTTTGTAGTCAACGAAAAGGGCCTTTTATAGCTGTAAATTGTGCAGCCATTCCCGAGGAGCTTCTTGAGGCGGAGCTTTTTGGTTATGAGAAAGGGGCCTTTACTGGGGCAATAAAATCAAAGCCTGGAAAATTTGAGCAAGCAGAAGGAGGAACTCTTTTCCTTGATGAAATTGGAGACCTGCCTTTAAAACTTCAGGCAAAGCTCTTAAGGGCTATACAGGAAAAGCAGATAGAGAGACTGGGTGGAGAGAGGCCAATAAAGGTAAATACACGAATTGTAGCGGCAACCAACCAAAATCTTGAAGCTTTGGTTAAGGAAAAGCGTTTTAGAGAGGATCTCTATTTTCGGCTCAATGTCATATCTGTTGAGATCCCACCCCTTAGAGAGAGAAAAGAGGATATTCCCCTTCTTTGCAAGTTTCTTCTAAAAAAAATTTGTGAAAGAGAAAATATTAGAGAAAAGTCTATCTCCGATAGGGTTATGAAAATTTTTATGAAATATCACTGGCCTGGAAATATTAGAGAATTAGAGAATCTGCTTGAAAGGATGGTTATTTTATCTGAAGGCGAGGAGCTTGATGTAGAGGATCTACCTCCCCATTTAAAAAATTTTGAAGAACCTAAAGTAGAAAAAAAGGACAATCTCTTGGAAGAAAGGTGTTTTTTTACCAAAAGCTTCCTTGAACTTCCAGATCTTAAAAAGGGCGAGATATCCCTTAATGATCTTCTTCAGGAAATTGAAATTTATTATTTAAAAAAGGCTTTAGAACTCACAGGTGGCGTTAAAAGCCAAGCAGCCCAACTTCTTGGACTTAATCGTACGACTCTTATTGAGAAATTGAAGAGATATAAGCTGGCATAGAAGTTGTTAAACTTACTTTGATGTTTTTAAAAAGGCTAATTAGTTTAATATTAGTTTTGTCTTTCATTAAGGCCCTTTTGGTCTATTCTCAAACCTCCATTCCCTTAGATAAATATTTAGATTTGAAAAAGTTTGGAACTTCCGATCAAGAAATGATTTTAAAGGAGATTAGAAAGGACTTTGTAAATAAAGAATATAAGAAGGTTATTGAAGAATTTGAAAAAATTGGTCTCTTTTTAAGGGTTAATGCAGAAGATATGTTTCTCCTCTCGCAGGCTTATTTATATACGGGAAATCCTGAGAAAGCAATAGATTTGGCCGAAAGGACTCAGAGTTTAAAAAGGGGGACTTCCCTTTATTGTGAGGCAGGCCTTTTAAAAGTCAAAGCCCTTTTGATTCTTGATAAAAAGCCAGAGGCTGAAAAGGTCTTAAGGGAACTTAAAGGTTCCTTTTGTGTGGAAGAATTTAAGGAAAAAATGAACATCCTTGAAAGTATAGCTAAAAATAAGATTTGGGAAGAAGATCTCTCCAGTAAGCTCCTCAAGGAATATTTAGAGGAACTTTATGAGGACCGCTTTAATTATCTAATCTTAAAGGGTAAAACTAAAGAGGCAGAAAAACTCGCCTTTGAGTTTATAAATCTTACCGGAGATTATAGACGAGGAAAGGATTTTTTCTTCAAGCTTGCAGAGACCTATTTCAAATTTGGGAAAATTGATGAGGCTAAAAAGTATTATCAGTTAATTATTACTGAATGGGATTTAACTAAAGAGGCCACAATTTCTAAATTTAGACTTTATCAGATAACTTATGAAAAAGCTAAAATAAAAGAGTTATTACCTCCTAAAACCTTAGAGGATCTTCTTATGTTTATTACCCAAATAAAGACCAAATACACTGAGGATAAGGATCTTGTGGAAGAGGCCTCTTTTTTGGAAATAAAGGTTAATTTCGATAGAAAAAACTTAGAAAGAGTAAGGGAACTATCTAAGGAGTTTATTAAAGGCTACTCTCAAAGCAAATATCTTAGTGAGGTTAAAAAACTCTATTGTGAGGCCTCGGTTTTAATAGTTTCTCAATATTTTTTAGGTGGCAAGGTGAAGACTTTGAGGGAGATAGCAGAAAATGAAGATGAATATTTAAGAGAATCTGCCTGTGGCGATTTTTACTATGCCTTAGGAAAAGAATTTTTTACGTATAGAATATATGGGGTAAGTTTAGATTATTTTCTTACGGCTTACACCTATAATTTATCTAAGAATAACATCCCTGATCTATATCTTAAACTTGCCTATTTAGCTGATTTATATGGAGAAACGGAGATTTTCAAACTACTCTGGGAAAAGGTTAATCAAAATTTAAAGGAGGACCTAAGGAGTTCTCCCTTTTTTCTTTATCTAAAAGCCAAGAGTATTATGGATAAGAATCTGAAAGAGGCTCTTTCCATTATTAAAAATTTACCTTATGAAAAAGACTTTATCTTATTACGGAAAGAACTTTATTATAAAGCCTATACTAAGGCCCTTGAGGATAAAAATTATGCTTTAGCTTATGAAATATTAAGAGATTCTTCTTTTGGAAATGACCCCAATGGGTATATCTTAATTCTTTCTGAGACCTTAGATAGGGCTCCCGATTTCTTTGAGAAGATTCTTAAAGAGGCTCTTGAGAAGTTTCCTCAAAATCGAGAAATAAGATTTCTTGAGGTTTATTATTTGACTAAAAAGGGAGATCTTAAGAAATCAAAAGAGATTATGGAAACTCTCTTAAAGGAAAAGGATTATTTCTCTTTCTATGCTAAGCAACAACAAAAGATTCAAAACCTTACTCAAAGGGTTCAGGAGATTGTCTATTAATGAAAGGAAAGGTTGGGATAAAAGGAGACTCAACGGAGGTTAAACTCTTAAAAGAAGAGCTTATTGAAAAGGGCTTTGAAGTAGTTTTTTGGCATGGGGAAGTCTTTGATATAGAAAACCTTCCTAAGGATATTCAAGTCCTTCTTTATGAAATTGATCCTGCTGAAAGAGGAAAACCCCATTTAATTGAGCTTTTAAGAAAATTAACTATTCCAGTGATTTTTCTTGTAGAGAGTATATCCCTTGAAGAGGCTGTAGAGCTTATACGTCAAGGAGCAAAGGATGTTAAACTTCTTAATACGCCTTTTGAGCTTATTGAGAAGAGCCTTTTATATGCCTTTGAGATTGGGAAAATCTTAAGAGGGGAGGAGCTTTTTGTAACCCAAAGTCCTAAACTCCTAAAGATTCTCTCAGCCTTAAAAGAGGTTGCTAAGACCAGGGCTCCAGTACTTTTGGTTGGGGAATCTGGAACTGGGAAGGAACTTCTTGCCAGGTTTATTCACTCTCATAGCCCAAGAAAGGATGGTCCCTTTATCGCTATAAATTGTGCTGCCCTTCCAGAAACCCTTCTTGAATCGGAATTGTTTGGTTTTGAAAAAGGAGCCTTTTCAGGGGCTAATTATCGTAAAAAAGGAAAAATTGAGCTAGCGGATAGAGGAACCCTCTTACTTGATGAAATTACAGAAATGAGTCCTAATCTTCAAAGTAAGCTCTTAAGAGTTCTTCAAGAAGGAGAGGTAGATCGCTTAGGAGGATATGAACCTATTAAAGTAGATTTTAGACTTATCTCAACAACTAATCGGGACATAGAGAAGGAAGTCTCAGAAGGCCGATTTAGGGCAGATCTCTATTACCGAATTAATGTCATTACTGTCAAAATACCGCCTCTTAGGGAAAGAAGGGAAGATATTTTACTTTTGGCTAATTATTTTCTGGAAAAATTTTCCCTTATCTATCAAAAGAAATTTAAAGGCTTTACAGAAAGGACCCTCAAATTCCTGAAAAACTATCCCTTTCCTGGAAATGTTAGAGAATTGAAGAATATGATTGAAAGAGCAGTTATAACCTGTCCTGAAGATTATATTGATGTCAACTATTTGACAGATCCTTTTGAGGAAGTTCTTTCTGAGGGGGCTACAGAGTCTTATGGAGGGGGGATGATTTCTCAAAATGGCATGAAATTTGAAAATATTTTATCAGAAATAAAACCTTTGGAAGAGATGGAAAGGGAGGTCATTTTGAAGGCCTTGAGACTTACAAAAGGAAATAAGACTAAGGCTGCTGAACTTCTTGGAATTACCGTTAGAACTTTGAGAAACAAACTTAAGGAATATGAAGAAAAGGGGCTTCTTACCCCAGGAGGTTTTTGAGATGTGGGGAAATTTTCAAAAATTGCTGGATGTAGTAAAACTGTCTCTTAAGCTCAGAGCAAAAAGACATGAATTTATTTCTTCAAATATTGCCAATGTGGATACTCCTGGGTATAGAAGAAAGGATCTTCCCTTTGAAAAGATTATGGAAAGTTATTTAGAAAAGGAACGATTTTTAAAAATTAGTCATCCTAAGCATTTTATTAAGAGAGAACATACTTTAGAAGATTGGACTAAGGAGTTTTCGCCTCAAACTCTTGGGACACCTAATAATGTTAGTTTGGAAGAGGAGATGGCCAATCTTATGGAGAATCAACTTCTTTATGAGAGTACTCTTCAGGCCTTATCAAAAGAGTTAGAGAGACTTAAAGAGATAATTACAGAGGGAGGTAGATAGAGATGAATCTTCTTAAGGCTGGAAAAATTGCCCAGAGTGGTCTTCTTGCTCAGAGAGTTAGACTTAATGTCACAGCTACTAATCTTGCTAATGCACAGGTTACGAGAACCCTGGAAGGAGGGCCCTATAGAGCTAAAAATGTAGTTCTAAAAGCCGTTCCCCTTGACCCAGCTAATCCCGTCCTCCAAAAGGTTGAGGTAGTTGCTATTAAGGATGATCCTTCTCCCTTTAAAGAGGTTTACGATCCAGGACATCCTGATGCTGATGAGAGGGGCATAGTTAAATATCCCAATGTAGATGTAATCACTGAAATGGTTGAGCTCCTCTCTGCAAGTAGGGCTTATGAAGCTAATTTAGCAGTCCTTTCAACTACTAAAAGTATGTATTTAAGAACCCTTGATCTTCTTAAATAAAATTTAGGAGGAAGATTATGAAAATTAAAGGTCTAAGTAAGTTAAATTTATACCAAGAAGTAGAAAAAATTAATAGAAATTTAGATTTTGGAAAAGTTTTATTTGAGAAGTTAAAAGAGATTGATAACAAGGAAAAAGAGGCTCAAGCTACTCTTGAGAAGTTTGCTAGAGGGGAAGATATTGATCCTGCAGAGATGGCTCTTAAAATTTCTACTGCAGATGCAAGTATGAAACTCCTTCTTCGCATAAGAAATAAGGTTTTAGAGGCTTATCAAGAGATTATGAGAATGCAAATCTAAAGGGAAGAACTAAACTATGCCTTCTCTTAATTTTAGAAATCTTTTAGAACAGCTTAGAGAGATCTGGAATAAGTTAACTCCCAGGCAAAAGGCTATTTATCTTGGAGGAGCCTTAGGTTTAACTCTTTTGATCGTCTCACTTATATGGTATACCCAGAGGGTTTCTTATGGGCTTCTTTACTCTGGTTTAGATGAAACTACTTCTGGTCAGATTGTACAATACTTAAAGGAACAGAAAATTCCTTACAAGGTGGGAAAGGATGGAAGTATTTATGTACCTGAAGAAAAGGTTCCGGAAATTAGAATGGAGATAGCGAGCAAAGGACTTCTTGGGGGAACAGGGCCAGGCTTTGAACTTTTTGATAAAGAAAAGTTAGGTCTTACAGAATTTCAAGAAAAGGTTAATTATCAAAGGGCTCTTGAAGGCGAGCTTGCAAGAACTATAAAGGGCATTAAAGGTGTAAAATCTGTGAGGGTTCATTTAGCCCTTCCAAAGGAGAGCATTTTTCTTGAAGAAGAAAAGCCACCTAAGGCCTCGGTTCTGCTTGAATTAAAGCCAGGCTATACTTTAACTCCTGATCAGGTAAAAGGAATTATTAATCTTGTGAGTGGGGCTGTTGCTAAGCTCGAACCTAAGAATGTCTCAGTAATTGATGCTCAGACTGGAAAAAGATTAAACCCAATAAATGATGAAGAGGGGCTTTCTCTAAATCAACTGGCATATAAAAGAAAAGTTGAAGAGAATCTTAAAAATAAGATTGAAGAGATGCTTTCTCAAGCCCTGGGTTATGGGAAGGCTATTGCTCAGGTGACGGTAGAGATGTCCTTTGACAATGAGAGCATAAAGGAGGAGGTTGTAAATCCTGAGCAAAGTGCAGTTATTTCAGAGGATCTTGAGGAGGAAAATAGACAGACTACAAGTCCTCAAGAGGGAGGAGTTGCGGGAGTAAAAGGAGCTCTTACAGAGAAATTTGAGGCTACAGGGCAAGCACAACCTCAGGGAGAAAGCTATTCTAAAAAAAGGGTGGTTAGAAATTACGAGGTGTCAAAGAAAATTAGAAATCTTGAAATTTCCCCTGGCAGTATTAAAAGAATTAGTGTAGCTGTTCTTGTGGATAAGAGAGTGCTTTCTGAGAATGATACAGCCAAGATTGAATGGGTAGAGAATCTTGTAAAGGGTGCTATTGGATACAATCCTGAAAGAGGGGATGAGGTTAAGGTTGAAGCTAAAACTTTTATAGAGACTCCTACACCCAAACCAGGGATTGTGGATTATATTGGCATGATTTATAAACCTCTTATTATTCTAGTGGCTTTGGCGCTCTTATACTTTTTGGTGATTAGACCGCTCCTTAAGAGTTTAAAACCAGCCCAACCAGAAGCAGTTACAGTCCCAGAGGTTCCACCTGCTGAAAAATTAGAAGCTGTGGTTGAGGAGGAGGAAGAAGTCCTTCCCAAGGAGATTGCTTTAGGAATAATAAGAAGTCAACCAGAACGAGCAGCAGCTCTTGTTAAAAAGTGGTTGTTGGAAGAAAGTCTTGAAGAGCGTAAAAAAGCCTTAGCTGAAGCTAAATAATATGGCTAAGTTAGATCCTGAAAAACTTACAGGGCCTCAAAAGGCAGCTATTTTTCTTATGTTAATGGGAGAGGAATTTACCTCCCAAGTTTATAAATATCTTGATGAAGAGGATATAAGAAGAATTGGTGTTGAGATGGCTAAAATTGATTATATTCCTGCAGAGGTTGCCAAAAAAGTGCTTGAAGAAGCCAATGTTGAGGCTAAAGATCTCCTTGCTAACATTAATCTATCGCCCGATGAATTTTTAAAGAGAAGTTTAATTGAGGCTTATGGAGAGAAGGGTAAACAATTATATGAGGAAATCAAAAGGGAGGTTGGGCCAGAAACCTTTAAAAAGCTTAAAAAACTTGATCCGAAAACTATTGCTAACTTTCTTGCTAACGAACATCCTCAGACTATTGCTATCATCCTTGTCCATCTTGAGCCAGATCTTTCAGGCCAGGTACTTCAACTTTTACCAGAAAAGATAAGAAGTGAGGTGCTTTTAAGAATTGCCTTGTTAGATAAGGTGGATCCAGAAATTGTTAAAGAAATTAGTGATGCCCTTGAAGAAGAGCTTAAGGCCGTGGGTGGAGCTCTTGGGAAAAAAATTGGAGGAGCTGAAAAGGCTGCAGAGATTTTATCTCATGCAGGAAGAGAGCTTGAAGATGAAATTCTTACTGAAATAGAGGATGAAAATCCTGCTCTTGCAGAGGAGATCCGAAAATATCTATTTACTTTTGAAGACTTTCTTAAAGTGGACGACTTTGCTATTCAGACCCTCCTGCGAGAAATTTCTACAGACGATCTCAAATTGGCCTTAAAGGGAGCATCTCCTGAGTTGAGAGAAAAGTTCTTCAGAAATATGAGTAAGCGTGCTGCAGATCTTCTTAAAGAAGAGCTTGAAATGATGGGGCCTGTGAGAATTGCGGAGGTAGAGAAGGCTCAGATGAATATTATCAGAGTAGCTAAAAAACTAGAACAGGAAGGAAAAATTGTTCTAACCCGAGGAGAAGAGGAATTTGTCTAAGATTATAAAAGCTGAAAAAACTTTGCATCTAAGAATTATAAAACCTGTGCAAGAAAATTTCGAGGAGGAGAAATTTTTTCCGCTAATAAGGGAGGAATTAATAAAGGAGGAAGATCATCTAAAAAAAGAAGAAAATCGATTCGATAAGGATCCACAGGAGAAAGAAGGCTCTGATCAACCTAATTTAGAGGAAATTTTTCAAAGGGCCTATGAAGAAGGATATGAAGAGGGATTTAAAAAGGGATATGAAGAGGGTTTTAAAAAGGCTGAAGAGGAAGGTTTTCAAAAGGGATTAGAGCAGGCAAAACTTGAATTAGAGGAGGAAAAGAAAAGACTTCATAAAGAATTGGAACAACTTAAGGAGAGAGAAAGAAAAAAAATTGAAGAATTTTTAAAGAGGCTTGATGATGAGCTTGAAGGGCTAATTTTAAATCTTGACCAAGAGATACTTGATCTCTCCTTAGAGCTTGCCAAAAAATTAGTTTTAAAAACCATTGAAACTGACAGGGATCTTCTTTCGAGAATTTTAAGAGAGGCTTTAAAATACATTGCCGAAGGAACAGAAGTCATCGTTAAAGTTAATCCTGAAGAGGCTACCTATCTTTATGAAAGGGGAGATTCCTTTCCCAAAAATTATCGTATAAAGATAGTACCTGATCCAGGTATAAGCAAAGGTGGGCTTTTTATAGAAACCAAATTAGGTGTGATTGATGCTACCTTTGAGAAGAGGTGGGCAAAGCTTTTAGAGACTTTAAATAATGAAGATTAATTCCCTCTCCCCCTTCATCAGGAAAATTAAGGATATTCCTCCTTTTGAGGTCTATGGTTATGTTACTAAAGTTTTAGGGTTAACCATTGAGAGTTCTGGTCCTTTACTAAAGGTGGGAGAGCTTTGTAAGGTAGTAGGAAGAGAAATAGAAATATTGGCAGAAGTGGTAGGTTTTAAAGAGGAAAAATTACTTCTTACAGCTCTAAATGAGATTCGCGGTTTAGAGATTGGAGCAAGAGTTATTCCCTTAGGGATTTCTAATGCGCCAGTAGGTGAAAGTTTCATTGGAAGAGTAGTAAATGCTCTTGGTGAGTCTCTGGATCATAAGAAAAAACCTAAGCCTGAAGATTTTTATCCACTTTACGGAGATCCCTTAAAACCTTTAGAAAGAGAGAGGATTAAAGAAATTTTAGACGTGGGAGTAAAGGCAATTAATGCTTTCCTCACTATTGGATCTGGCCAAAGAGTGGCAATTATGGCAGGCTCTGGTGTTGGAAAAAGCACTCTTCTTGGAATGATAGCACGGTATACTAAAGCAGATATCAATGTAGTAGCCCTTATTGGTGAGAGAGGCAGAGAGGTCAGGGATTTTATTGAAAAGGATCTTGGAGAAGAGGGCCTTAAAAGAAGTGTTTTGGTGGTAGCAACCTCTGATGAGAGCCCTGCCCTGAGGGTGCGAGCAGCCTTTTATGCCACAGCTTTGGCTGAATATTTTAGAGACAAGGGGTTTAAGGTTCTTCTTCTTATGGATAGTTTAACAAGGTTCTGTATGGCAGGAAGAGAGATTGGCCTTGCTAACGGAGAACCTCCCACAGCAAGGGGTTATACTCCTTCAGTCTTTGCAATGCTTCCAAGACTTCTTGAGAGAGCTGGAGCCCGAGTAAATAGTGGCTCTATAACAGGAATCTATACTGTTCTTGTTGAAGGTGACGATGTGAATGACCCTATAGCTGATGCAGTAAGAAGTATAGTTGACGGTCATATAGTTTTATCCAGAGAGCTTGCTCAAGAGGGTCATTATCCTGCTATTGATGTTTTGGCAAGCATTTCAAGAGTTATGAAAGATATAGTTTCTAAAGATCACTTGAAACTCTATCAAGAGGCTGTTAATATTCTTGCTACCTATAAAAGGGCAGAAGATTTGATTAACATTGGCGCTTATGTAAAGGGATCAAATCCAGAGATAGACAGGGCTCTAGAGCTTATGCCTAAATTAAAAGAATTTCTTAAACAGGATTTAGAGGAAAGATTTACCTATGAAGAGTCCTGCCAGATCTTAAGGGAAATCTTAAGGAGTTAGGGTAATTGAGAAAATTAAGAATATTGAAGCTTCTTACCTGGTATAAAGAACTTCAGGAAGAAAAAGTAAAAGTGAGGATTTATCAGGCAAAAATTGGGCTTGAAAAACTTCTTCTAGAAAAAAAACTTCTTGAGGAAGAATATAATGACTCCTTTAGATACCTTCAGGAGACAAAAATTTTTTCTGCTGATGAATTAAAGGCCTGGTTCAATTATTTTGAGGTATTAAAGGAGTTTAAAGAAATTGCCGAAAAAAAAATTGAGACCCAGCAAAAATATTTAGAAGATCTTAGAAAGGACCTTCTTCAAAAAAATAGAGAAAAAAGACTTATGGAAAGACTCTATCATAGAACACTTTTAAAATTCAATAGAGAAAATTATAGAAAATTTTTGAAAGACCTTGATGATTTGGTTTTATTAAGAAAGGGAAGGGGTTTTGATTAAAATAACTAAGATCATAAAAACAGGAACCCTTTTTAAATTAGTTTTCCTTTTTGTGATTATTAAATTTTTACTTGGTGGAGTTTATGTTTACTCTGAGTATGTAAAGAGTCCTACCCAAAGAGAAGGATCTATGTATAACTGTCCTCCTGAGTTCAGTGATTTCCTTGTATTTGAAAAAAGAAGACTTCTCGATAAAGAAAGAGAGCTTGAGGCTAAAGAAAAGGAACTTAAGCTTTTGGAAAAAAAACTTCAAGAACAAATGAATGCCTTGACAGCCCTTTCTCAGGAGGTTGAGGAAAAACTTAATAAGATCACTGCCGTTAGAGATGAGAGAATCAAACTTCTTGTTAAGGCCTATGCGGAGATGAGTCCTAAGAAGGCTGCAGAGCAGCTTTTGAATATGGATAGAGATATGGCTATAAAGATTCTTAGTCAAATGAAGAGTAATCAGGTGGCAAGCATTTTAAGTGCAATGCCTCCTGAGAAGGCAGCTAATCTGGCTGAGGCTCTCTCTGGGTATCCACCTCGCGAATATTAATTCTTTCAAGAAATTTTCCTAAAATTAAGCCTACTTCAAAGAGAATATAGAGAGGAATAGCAAGAAGACTCATATTTATAGCATCAGGAGTAGGGGTGATAATAGCAGCAAAAACTACACAAAAGAAAAAGATTTCTCGGCGATATTTAGTTAATTTTTGAGGTTTTAAAATTTTTAAGAGACTTAGAAGAGCTAAAAAAAGAGGTAGCTCAAAAATAAGGCCAAAGGCAAGTAAAAAAAAACTGAAGAAATCGACAAAGTTGGAAAGAGAAATATTTGCCTCAAGGCTTTCAGTTTTAAAAGAGAGGAGAAACTTTATTCCATAAGGCAAAGTTAAAAAATACGCAAAGGCCACTCCCAAATAAAAAAATAATAAACCTAAAAAATAGAATAAAATAAAAAAGGATTTTTTGAAATTTAAAAATTCATTAGCCAAAGATATTAGTCCGAGATAGGTAAAGGGAAAGGTAATAATAAAAAAGATGGTAAAAGAAAAACGCAGAAGAGATAAAATAGGTTCAGAAACAGTAAAAAAAACGAATTTTTGTTGAAATTGTTTTTCGAGATAAAGAAGTATTTGGGGAGAATAGAAAAAAATAGCTAAATAAGTAAGAAGTGAAAAGGGTAGGATATAAATGCCCTTTTTTTTAAAAAGGAAAAAGATATTTTTGAGAAGCTTAGCCAGTTGGAAGTGATTCATAGGTTTTTTAAAGAAGATTCTCTTTGACCAAAACTACGGCATTTTCAAAGAGGGCTAAACCTTCGGCCAGAGGAGTGGCAAGTCTTGTCCATTTAGGATGATTGGTGAAGTGATTAAAGGCCTCTGGATGAGGCATGAGCCCAAATATTCTTCCCGTGGGGTCACAAAGGCCTGCTACTGCTTCTTCAGAAC
>PNIE01000035.1 GCA_002877875.1 Caldimicrobium thiodismutans | reverse complement strand
TATAAGTTAATTGGTATTTCAAATCCTCTTAAAACTATAAGGATGATAAAAGATAAAGAGGAACTTAAAAGAATTAAAGAGGCAATAAAAATTACTGATAAGATTTATTATGAACTTTTAAATTACCTAAAACCTGGGCTTTCTGAACTTGAAATAAGAGGAAAAATTGTAGAACTTATCTTTAAGCACTCGGCAGAAGGGGAGTCCTTTCCCTCAATAGTTGCAGGAAGTGCCAATTCAGCTGTTCCTCACTGGGAATCTTCAAGAGAGCCTCTAACTCAAGGCCCTCTTCTCATTGATATGGGAGTTCTTTATAAAGGCTATTGCAGTGATTTTACCAGGACCCTTTATCTTGGAAGGGCAGACTCAGAGTTTAAAAAAATTTACTCCTTAGTCAAAACTGCCTGGTTTAAAGCCTTTGAAAAGGTAAAAGTTGGAACCCCTATCTATGAAATAGATAAAGCTGTTAGAGAATATTTTGAAAAAAAAGGAGTTCTCTCAAATTTTACCCATGCTACAGGTCATGGAATAGGAATTGAAATTCACGAGTTTCCAAGGATTTATTATCAAAAGAACAAAAAATTTCTTAAAGAACAGCCTTTAATTCAAGAGGGTATGGTTTTCACCATTGAGCCAGGTCTTTATTTTCCTGGTAGATATGGAATTAGATTAGAGAATATTGTTATAGTTGAAAATGGAGAAGGCAAGATTTATTCAGAGGTTCCCCTTGATTTACTTGAACTTTGAGAATAATTAAGAAGTTTCAGAAACTCTTTTTTTAATAAAGCTTGGGTTTCCTTTAATTTATTTAGAAGGTTTTCTGCGCTTTTCAGTTCTCTTGAAAGCTTTTCTAGATCTCTTTCAAGCTCAAAAACCCATTTTTCAAAATTGGAAAGACTCTCTGAGATTTTGTCTTCATCAAAAACTTTTCCAAAGCGGTCCCATAAAAAGTGAATAAAAAGTAGGACCTGAGGAAGAAGAGAGTAAGGAAGAAGGATTATCTTCTCTTTTTCAAGCTCCTCATAGACCTTTCTTTGAAGATAGGGGAAAATTCCGTCAGGGCAGGTCATTATGGCAAAGCCTGGAGATTTTTCATCTTTCAGATATGGCTTTATTTCTTTTGCCCTTGCTCTTATTCTTTTAAGAAGTTCTTTTTCATCCTCAACTGAAATTTCGGATTTTTTAAGAATTTCTGGAGCAATGAATTTTGAGTCAATAGGAAGGTATTTTTCACCAGAAAGAACTAGGGCAAATTCAACTTCACCTGAAGAGAGTTTAAGATCCCGCTTTAGAAGGTGAGAAGGAAAGATACTCAAAATATCTTCAAGAGCTCGTTCTCCAGCTTTTCCAGATGATCTACTTATAAAGATCTGGCTAAGTTTAAAAATTTCCTCTCTTAGATCCCTAAGGAGATTTTCAGTCAGATAGAGTTTCTGAAGATCTCTTTTTATTTCATTGAGATCAAGTAGTCTCTCTTTAAGAGTGATAAAAGGTTCATTCAATTGGGCTTTTAAGAAATTTTTGAGCTTAAAATATATTATAAAAAGAGAGAAAATAAGAACTCCAAGGAGTAAAAGCAGATAGATCTGATCTTTCATTTCAAGTTCTTAAATGAAGGCAGTCTCCCGAAAAAATGGGTATAATTTCACCCTCTTTTGTTTTAAGTAGAAGCCTTCCTTCCTCATCAAGATCTAGGGCAAGACCAATCAGAGTGGAAGAGGAGGTGAGGACTTTGACTTCTTTTCCAAGGGTTTCACTAAATTCTTTCCAGAGATTAAGAATTTCTTTCTTTTTTAGGTAAAGGGTCTCGAAATTTATAAGAAGTTTTTCAAGGAGAGAGGCTCTATCAACCTCTTGACCTATAGCTTCTTTGATTGAAATGGCTGGAATCATAAATTTTTTTTCTAAAACAGGGTTATTTACATTTATCCCAATTCCAATTAAGGCATATTCAAGGGAATCTACTTCTGCTTTAATTTCAAGAAGCACTCCCGCTACTTTTTTGCCAAAAAGGAGAACATCATTTGGCCATTTTAGTCTTGCTGGAAGATTGAAGGTTTCAATCATAGCCTTTGCTGTAACAAGGGAGGAAAGATAATTAAGAAAAAAAGCTTCTTTAAGATTTAAAGGAGGTTTATAAAGCAAAAGAGTTAACCAGAGTCCACCTCGTAAAGATTCCCAAGATCTTCCCAGTCTTCCTCTTCCTTTAGTCTGCTTCTCTGCAAGAAAGACCGCATTTTCACCTCTCTCAACATAAGATTTTGCAATATCCATAGTTGAGGTTGTTTCTGGGAAAAGATAGATTTTTTTAAAAAGAGATATTTTTTCAAGAATTTTATTTAAGTCTTCTTCGATAAAAAAATCTTTATCTTCGAGGAAATAACCTTTTTTAGTTGTTTTTATAGGATAGCCCTTTTCTCTAAGTTTTCTTATAGCTTTCCATACAGAAACACGGCTTATGTTTAAGGCTTTGGCTATGGTTTCTCCAGAGATAATTTGATGAGACCCTTTCAGGAACTTTAGAATTTTTTCTTCCTGCATCCAAAGGTCATTAGTCAAAGCGGAGGAGGAGGGATTCGAACCCCCGGAGGAGGCTTAACACCTCCTCAGCCGATTTCGAGTCGGCCCCCTTCGACCACTCGGGCACTCCTCCTTATAAATTCAACTTTTTAAATTTAAGATTTTAACATAACACTGTCAAGAGAACGATAGCAAAGGATATCTTGAGGATGGATTAATTTTCATTTAGAATTAAATTATTAAAAAAGGGTCAAACTATGCAGATAGGTGATAAATTTTATCTGAATAATCAGATAGAAAACTTAAAGCTAAGAATGATTATTGAGCATTTAAAAATGAGAGAAAAGCAGGTTATAGCCCATGAAATGGCTCACAAAGCAGTGGGAGGTCAATATACAGGAGCAGTGCATTATACTTATACGAGAGGTCCAGATGGAAGATATTACATTACAGGAGGAGAGGTCTCTATTGATGTATCTCCTGAGGCTGATCCTGAAAAAACTATAAGGAAAATGCAAATAGTTAGGGCAGCAGCCCTTGCTCCTTCTGATCCTTCTCCTCAAGATATAGCTGTAGCTCAAAGGGCAACAGCTATAGAAATCAAAGCAAGATTAGAACTTATTTTGAGAAAATATAGAGAAAATGAAGAAAATAAACTATCTCATCCTTTGAGACCGCTCAATTTAAAGGTTTAATGTATCTTCTTTTAATCTTTAAAGTTCCAAGAGACTTGGCAGATACCCTTGAAGAGGAATTTTATGGATTTAATAACCTTTCCTGGGAAACGGAAGAATTTGAAAGGGAAGTTCATTTTAAATTTTATTTTTCTATAACCCTAAAGCCTGAGGAGGAAGAGAAACTTAATTTTCTTGAAAAACTTGCAGCTAAGTTTGAAAAGGTTGTTTTAGAATATAATTTACTTAAAAAAGAAAATTGGGAAGAGATTTGGAAATATCATTTTAAGCCTTTAAGGATTGGAAAAAAACTTTTAGTTCTTCCACCTTGGGAAGAGCTTTCTTTTGAAGAGGAGCTTATTCCTCTTTACATTGATCCTGGGCAGGCCTTTGGAACAGGGCATCATCCCACAACAAGACTTATGCTTGAAAATCTCGAAGTTTTTATTAAGAAGATCTGCTCTAAGGAAAGAGTCCCACATATTCTTGATATGGGGTGTGGATCTGGAATTCTTGCTATAGCTTCAGCGCTCCTTTGTCCAAAAGCCATAGTTTATGCGGTAGACATTGATGACCTAGCCTTAGAAGCTACTCAAAAAAATGCCGAGCTTAATAAGGTTTCCTCCCAGCTCGTTATTTTAAAAGAGCTTCCCGAGGATAGGGATCTAAAATTTCACCTAATTCTTTCTAATATCGGTTTTAAGGAGTTGAAAAAGCTTGCCCCTCTTTTTAAGCAAAAATCTCTTCCAGGAAGAAGTTTTCTCCTTCTTTCGGGTATATTAAGAGAAGATCTAAAGGAGCTTGAAAAGTTTTATCTCGCTCTTGGTTTTACAAGAATTAAAACCCAATATCAAAAGGAATGGGCTTTTCTTGCCCTAAAGTTTTCCTAAAAATTTTTTTCAAATTACCCCTTGACAAAAAATTTTTTCTTGTCAAAATATAGTATTAAAAAATAAAAAATACCACAAGATATTGTGGGAGGATAAAAATGGAACCCCTTGTTCGTAAGAGAAACGGAAAGTTAGTTCCTTTTTCGAGGTTTAGGATTGTGAATGCTGTTTTTAAGGCTATGAAGGCTGTAGGTATTGGAACCAAAGAGGATGCTGAAAAAATTGCCGATGCTGTTTCTGTTCAACTTTATCGAACCTATTTTAAGAAAGGTGATATTCCCCATGTGGAGACTATTCAGGATATCATTGAAAAGACCCTTATGGAGAAGGGTTTTCCTGAGGTTGCCAAGGCCTATATTCTTTATCGTGAAAAAAGACGCGAAGCAAGAGAAATTGGAAAAGCGCTGGTTGATGGTGTAAATCTTATTGAAGAATATCTTGGCCAAGATGACTGGAGGGTTAGGGAAAATTCCAATATGAATTACAGCCTTCAGGGGCTAAATTTTCATGTAAGTTCCTCTGTGGTTGCCCGTTATTGGTTGGAAAAGCTGTATCCTCAAGAAGTGGCTCAAGCTCATATTGAAGGGGATTTTCATATTCATGATCTGGGGGTTCTTGGACCCTATTGTGTGGGTTGGGATCTCTATGATCTTCTCTTGAGAGGCTTTGGTGGAGTCTCAGGAAAGGTAGAGAGTGCCCCTCCCAAACATTTTAGGTCAGCCCTTGGTCAGATTGTAAATTTTTTCTACACTTTACAAGGAGAAAGTGCAGGGGCTCAGGCCTTTTCAAACTTTGACACTCTCCTTGCTCCCTTTGTGAGATATGACAAACTCACCTATGAAGATGTTAAACAATGTATGCAGGAATTTCTATTTAATTTAAATGTTCCAACAAGGGTGGGTTTCCAAACTCCTTTTACTAATCTTACTTTTGACTTAAAGCCCTCAAAATTATATCAGAATGTCAATGTAATTATAGGGGGAAAACCAAAAGAGGAGGTTTATGGAGAATTCCACCAAGAGATGTCTATGATAAACAGGGCTTTTTGTGAGCTTATGATGGCAGGTGATGCTAAAGGAAGAATCTTTACTTTTCCCATTCCCACCTATAATATCACTAAAGATTTTGACTGGGACAATCCTGATTATGAGCCCCTTTGGGAGATGACAAGGAAGTATGGGATTCCCTATTTTGCCAACTTTGTAAATTCCGATATGGATCCAGATGATGCCCGCTCTATGTGTTGTAGACTTCGTCTTGATCAGAGGGAGCTTAGAAAAAGGGGTGGGGGGCTTTTTGGAGCAAATCCTTTAACAGGTTCCATAGGGGTAGTGACCATCAATCTTCCAAGAATTGGCTATCTCTCCACCTGTGAAGAGGAATTCTTTGAGAGACTTGAAAGGCTTATGGAACTTGCCAAGATCTCCCTTGAGATAAAGCGTAAAGTTATTGAGGATTTTACAGAAAGGGGGCTCTATCCCTATTCAAGAGTTTACTTACAGAGTGTCAAAGAGGCACAAGGACAGTACTGGGCTAATCATTTTTCGACCATTGGAATTGTAGGTATGAATGAATGTTGCCTGAATTTTCTGGGAGAACCTATTTATACTAAGGCAGGAAAGGAATTTGCCCTCAAGGTTCTGAAATTTATGAGAGATAAAATCTCTGAATTTCAGGAAACCACAGGCAATCTTTACAATCTTGAGGCAACTCCTGCAGAGGGAACAAGCTATCGTCTTGCCAGAATAGATAGAAAAAAGTTCCCAAGAATTAAGACTCAAGGAACACAAGAGGTTCCTTATTATACCAATTCTGTTCATCTTCCTGTTCATTATACTGATGATCTTTTTGAGATTCTTACTCATCAAGATGATCTTCAGATTATGTTTACTGGTGGAACGGTAGTTCACCTATTTGTAGGGGAAGAAATTACCGATCGAACGGTGGTTAAGGAGCTTGTTAGAGCCATAGTAAATCGCTTTAGATTACCCTATTTTTCAATTACCCCTACTTTTTCAGTATGTCCTGTTCATGGATACATTCCTGGAAGACACGATATATGTCCCTTTCCTCACACAGAAGATGACCTTAATCGTTTTGGTACAGAAATTCTTCTTCCTACAAATTTACTTAGCAAACTACCCGAGGGAGCAGTAAAAATTTTATAAAGTGCAATATAAAAAGAGGAGGTGAGAGAGGATGGCAGAAAAAGTTAAGGTAAAGGCAATTCCATGCGAGGTCTATTCAAGAGTAGTTGGTTATTTTAGACCAGTTTCCAATTGGAATCCTGGAAAGCAGATGGAATTTGAGGAAAGAAAGACTGTTAGGCTTGAAACAGCAGTGAAACTTCGCTGTGGTTGTGGTTCCTAAAATTCCTAAGAAAAATCACATGAAAAAGGTGGGCAGAGGGGTTTGTGATTTTTGCGGAGAGGAAAAACCCCTCTGCTACATCTGTCGCAAGTGTGGATTTACTATTTGTCAGAGTTGTTTAGAGGAGAATCCAAAAAGATTTTTATGTGCCAGTGCTATCGCTTGGATTTGTCCTAATTGTAGTAATTGGGAAACTCTTTGATTATTTTTTCTTTGAAGAAAAATCAAAGAGTCTTTGTAAATATTCCTTTAGAGATATTTGTTGGCCTTTTAACCCAAGTTTTTCTCGTATCTTTTTTCTATAAAAATCCACGGCATCCTTCCCCAAATTTAATATTTTAGCAATTTCTTCTGAGGTTTTTCCTTCTTTAACAAGAAGCGCAATCTGAGCCTCTTTAGTAGTAAGCATAGCAAGGGGATTTAAGGGGAAGAGGGTTAATTTTTCAAATTCCTTTAGTTTTTTCAAAATTTCAAGTCTAATTTTATTTAAATCAGGATCAAGTTTAGCTTCGAGCAAGGTCAAAAAAGGGTAAAGAATGCCATTGAGAAAGGAAAGCCAAGAGGCAAGAAAGGAGGGAGCTGGCTTGTCTTCAAATACATAAAGAGGCAATGAAGTTTTTTCCTCTGGTAATCTCTGATGAAGTAAGGCATAAACCTTAGGTTTAGTCCTTAGTGGAAAAAAAAGAAAAAGGAATTTTTCTGCTCTTGGATTATCATTAGAGGTCAATTCATAGATGAGAGAAAAATGGTTAATTTTCTTTTCGAAGACTGCAAGTATTCCTTCAAGCACTCTCTGAGCAAATTCTTTCTCTTCTCCTGTGGTTTTTTTACAGAGGTCAAGATAGTTGTATCCTACACCATCAGCCCTTAGAAGCAACCCCTTTCTGATAGCCTCCTTTTGCCAAAAGGTATTAGTTAAAAGAATATTTCCTTTTTCATCAAGAAGGGCTAAAAATCCTGGAAAATCCTCAAAAAGAGAGTAAAAAATTTCAGGTTTAAGAGGTTTTTTTTTCATCTTGGGATTACCAGCGCATAAGCACTCCAGCGAAGGTAAATCCACCACCAAAGGAAACCATAAGAAGGTAATCCCCTCTTTTTAAAAGACCTTCCTTTGCTGCTTCATAAAGGGCAATAGGAATACTTGCAGCTGAGGTATTTCCATACTTATGGATATTGACGAATACTTTTTCCTTTGGTAACTCGAGTCTTTCTCTAAGATATTCAATAATTCTTAAATTGGCCTGATGAGGAATCAAAAGAGCCAAATCCTTGGATGAAAGGCCATTTCGTCTAAGGAGCTCAAGGGCAATTTTTTCCATCATTCTAACAGCTATTTTAAAAACTTCTCGTCCTTGCATTTTTATATAATATTCTTCCTTAGGGAGCCTTTCATCAAAGGGAAAGTAGGTTGATCCTCCTCCTTTTAGAGTTAAGAGATGCCAGTTTGAACCATCAGCTCCCAAGATAAAATCAAGGATTCCACTTTCCTCTTCAGATGAGGAGACAATGGCTGCTCCTGCACCATCTCCAAAGAGAACACAGGTGCTTCTATCTTCCCAATTGGTTTTGCGGGAAAGAGCCTCAGCTCCGATAACAAGCACCTTCCAGTCTGGATTATTCCGCACAAATTGATCGGCAACAACTAAGGCATAGAGAAATCCTGAACAGGTGGCTGATAAATCAAAGGCACCTGCCTTTTCCGCTTGAATTTCTTTCTGAACAAGAATGGATAAACTTGGCATAAGATAATCAGGAGTCAAAGTGGCTGCAATAATTAAGTTTATATCATGGGGTGAAAGATTTGCCCTTTCTATGGCTTCTTTCGCAGCTTTAACAGCATAAGTGCTTATAACTTCCTCTTTTTCAAGAAGATGCCTTTCTTTAATGCCAGTTCTTTCAGTTATCCACTCATCACTTGTTTCAACCATTTTTTCAAGATCAAAATTTGTAAGAACCTTAGGAGGGACTGCCATACCAAGAGCTAAGATTTTGGAATAAAATCTACTCCTCAACTTTTTCACCCTCCAGTAAACTTTCTTCAATAGCCTTCTCTAATTTTTTGTAGAGATCCATTTTAGCAAATTGAAGGGCCTGCTTGATAGCGTTTTTTATAGCATAGGCATCAGACTTACCATGAGAGATAATTACATTCCCTTTTACTCCAAGAAGAGGAGCACCTCCGTATTCCCTCCAGTCTGTTCTTTTTTTAAAAGAGGTTAAAGCTCCTTTAGAAAGATACATACCAAAGAGATAAAGAAAGGATTTCTTAACCTCATTTTTAAGCATTTCTAAAATAGTTTCTGCAAGTCCTTCAGAGAGTTTAAGACAAATGTTTCCTATAAAACCATCACAAACTACTACATCAACTAATCCTTTATAAATATCTCTTCCTTCAATATTTCCATAGTAATTTAACTTAGATGTGCTAAAAAGCTTATGAGTTTCTTTAACTAATTGATTCCCCTTTCCAGATTCTTCGCCAATAGAAAGAAGGGCGATCCTGGGTTTAGGACGGCCCCAGATGGTTTCAAGAAATAAACTTGCCATAAGACCGAATTGATAGAGATCATAGGCCTTGGAATCAACATTAGCTCCTGCATCAATTAAGACCATAGGCTCCTTTAAAGTGGGTAAAAGAGTAGCAATAGCAGGGCGCCTAACACCTGGTATCCTTCCTAAAATAAAAATACTTCCAGCTACCACTGCTCCCGAATTTCCTGCTGATACAAAGGCATCAGCAACACCATCTCGCAATAACTCAAGCCCTAAAAAAATACTTGCCCTTTTCTTTTTCTTTAATACTTCTCCTGGAGATTCATCCATGCGAACATATTCCTCTGTAAAGAGGAAATCCACCTGTTTTGAGTTTGGAAAGGTTTTTAAGACCTCTTTTGGGCCAACAAGGATAAGAAAAACCTCTGGCAGATTTTCAAGGGCAAGCTTTGCTCCTCTAAGAATAGCTTCGGGGGCAAAATCGCCCCCCATCACATCAACAACGATACGAAACATTGAGAATAATTAGACTTCTTCTTTTTCTATGAAGGCTTTACCCTTATAATACCCACAGCTTGGGCAAACCCGGTGAGGAAGTTTGAAGGATTTGCATCTTGGGCAAATACTGCCTGAAGGTGGTGTTAAAGCTTGATGAGCCCTTCTCATTCCTCTTCTTGAGCGAGAAGTTTTCCTCTTAGGAACAGCCATTTTTTAAACCCCCTTTTCAGAAATTTTTTCTTTATCTTTGAGAAAATCTTTTAAGACTGCAAAAGGTGAGCTTTTTTTAATTTTTGCACATTGGCAAGAATTTTTGTTCAAATTTGTTCCACAAACAGGGCATAGCCCTTTGCAATCCTCTTTACAAAGTATCCTATAAGGAAGAGATAAATAAAGCTCTTCTTTAAGAATTTCATAATATGAAATAAAAGAATTTTCATAAAAGCTAACCTCAAGATCATCAGCCGATAATTCCTTTTCCTCTTGAATATTTAAAGACTCCTTGGGTATAAGAAGAACTTTAAAATCTTCCTTTATTGGATATTCAAAGCTTTCAAGGCATCTATCACAAATGAGTTCAAGGGAACCCTCAAGATGTCCAGAAACTTCTACTTCAAAACCTCTTTTAATAATCTTTAGATGTCCTGAAAAGGGCTTAATTACTTTTAAATCGTTATCAAAATCCGAGAGATTTTCAAAGGAAAAACTAATCCCCTCTGGAGGGATTTCATCTAAAGCTATTCCCCATTGGATAAGGCTTTCCAATTTTTCCATTTTATCACCTTTTA
>PNIE01000089.1 GCA_002877875.1 Caldimicrobium thiodismutans | reverse complement strand
CAAAGGCTGCATATCCGAGGAAACAAGTTATAACATGGGCAATAAGCCAGTTACTTTTTAAGGCAGGTATAAGGGGTTTGATTGAGGAATCTGTAGCAAAGCTTGCATAGGCCATAATCAGAGAGGCTAAGATAAAAACCAGACTTCCAAAGACCTTTTTAGTAAGTTTTAATTCCCAAAAAAGATAGATACCCGCAATGGAAAGACCAAAAAAGACAAGGGATTCGTATAGATTAGATAGAGGAATATACCCAAAACCCGTCTGATGTGTTTGTATCCATCGCAATATAAAGCCATAAAGGTTGGTAAAAAAACCACCCCAGCCAATAAGGGAACCCAAAAAAGCCCCCTTTTCCCAGTTAAAAATCCAATGAATCAGATAAAGGACCCCTGATAGGAGATAAATAAAGGTCACTCCACTAAAAACTAAGGCATTATCAGGAAGAAGTGTTTTTTCAGCAAAAACAAATAAAAGATAAAATAAAATACTTAGTAAAAAACCCAAAAAAGGAACTTTTAGCATTATTTTTTCCTCCTTATTAAACTACATTATATTATTTTTCAGTTTCAATATAAAACTAAATTTTAAAAATTACAATCCTCAGGAATTCTTTTCTAGAATTTAACTTTCTAAGAATGTAACTAAGGGTTTTAATTTCTCACAGATTTCTTCCCAATTTTTCTCCCCCTTTTCTACTTCGTCCATAAATTTTTCAAGTTCCCTAGTGAACTCCTCAGAGACAAATTCTTTAAATTTATCTATTAAAAAGAAATAAACCTCTTTTCCAAGTTTAGTAGGAATTAAGCCACCCGTTTTTAGCTCATAGACATATCTTCTATGTAGGAGGGTTGAGACAATTTCAGCATAGGTTGATGGTCTTCCAAGGCCTCTCTTTTTCATTTCCTGAATTAGACTTCCTTGGTTATATAGAAAAACTTTGGGAATTTTATGAATTTCAGCTTTTTGAGGTTGAAAAGGTGGTTTAGGAGTAAAAAGCTGGGGTCCTCTCCAAAATAAATCAAAGCCATCTTGAAGAATTTCAAGATTTAAGGTTTCTTCCCAGTTATAGGAAGGAAGGATAAATTTAAAACGAGCTTTTAAAACCCTTACAGGTCTACATTGAGAGGCTATAAATCTTCTAAAAATTAGGTCATAGAGACGCAAAGAGTCTTTAGGATTCTTAAAGGTAATCAAGCCGTGGGCTACTCTTAATTTAAGTTCTTTTACATCCCAGGGATGGGTAGGCCTGATACCTTCATGTGCCCCTGGACTAAACCATTCACGAGGGTAAAAATATTCACTTCCCACATTGCTTTCAATATAGGGTTTAGCTACTTGGTATCTTCCTGCTTCAGAAATTCTCGTTGAGTCTGTTCTGTGATAGGTAATCAAACCTAATTCGAAAAGTTCCTGAAGGAGAGCCATAGTCTGAGAGGAATTAAATTTGAAATAATAATAGGCTTCTTCCAAAACAGTATCCGTTGTATATGGAGGAGGAGGGGAAAGGTCTTCTTCAAAGCGGAGAAGCTCTTCGAGTTTAAGGCCGGGAAGTTCTTCAAGGAGTTTTTCTGCAAACTCTTTATCTTCAAGGTCAATATAAAAAGGTATATCCTGAAGGTAAAAACTTAAACGATATTTAAATTCTTTGGCTTCTTCTGCTCTTTTAATTACCCATCCAAGAACAGGGGTTTGAACTCTTCCTGCTGAGAGATGTTTATTATGAAAGGCCTTCCATAGTTCTCTTGAAAGGGAAAATCCCACCCATCTATCAGCCACTCTCCTTGCGAGCTGAGCCTTAACCCTTGCCAGGTTAAAATCTTTAGCCTCAATTAAAGCCTTTTTAAAGGCCCTTGGAGTTATCTCGTGAATCTCAAGCCTTTTGATATTTTTTTGAAAGGGTCTTAGATTAATATATAAATCATAAGCAATTTTTTCTCCTTCTGAATCAGGGTCAGAAGCCACAAAAACATCAGAGGCTGAGTAGGCAAGCCTTTGTAAAGCTTTAATAATCTCACCTTTATCAAAGACTTCATCCTTTTCCGCCTCCATTTCATCCACGAGTTCATTTTTGGTCCTTTTATCAATTTTTATAGTGTCAAAAATGGGATAAAAATGACCATTTTGAGTTAGGACCCCAAAGATCCCCTGTCTTCTCGAGAGATTAAAAACATGTCCAAGAGAAGCGCAAACCGAAAGAAGAGTATCTTCCATAGGAATTTCATATACTAAAATATTTTCAATTCTTCTTTTTGAGGGTTTACCAAAAAATCCTGCGATAGTTTTGGCCTTATGAGGGGATTCCACAATTACCACATAATTTTTGAAATCAAGGGAAGTTTCTTTGAGGGTTTCTCTTTCCCTTTGGATTCGCTTATCAATCTCAGGGATATCCTCAGGAGCTACCTTTTTAAACTCAGGCTCTTCTCCAAGATAGAAGCGAAGTCTTTTTTTAAGACTTAAAAAGGCCTTTAGATTATCAATAATTAGAAGGGAAAAACCAGGGAGAAGTCCTCTAGCTGTAAGCCTTGAAACTCTTCCTGAACCCTGCAGATACACCTGGGCATTTCCGACTACCACATAATACTTTCCCTCTTCATCGATATCTAAAAAAACCTCATCAGAATTTTTCAATTTTTCCATAAAACCTTCATCTCTAAGTTTTACGGAAAGAAAATCCCTGATTTCCGTTACTTTTTTTAAGAGACCTTCGTAGCGAGGAAGATCTTCATCTCTCAAGGTGAGATATTTCTTTAAGTAGTTTATATAGGCAAGAGATAAAAACTTTTCTTCTTCCTCAAAGAGAGGAAGCAGAGAAAGCAAAAGATTATGGAGAAACTGAGAGCTCAAGGGAAGTTCAAAACCTTCTTTTTCCCTAAGCAAGGGGAAGCGGTGTTTGGGGACACCAAGAAAGATGACATATCTTAATACCTCAGGAAGGTCTATTCCTCTCAAAAGAGGATTGGATAAATGGGAAAGGCCGAGAGCCAAATCCACCTTCTTATTTTTCAAACTTTCAAGAAGATTTTCTTCATCGGTTTCAAGATAGGAGATGATCCTAAGACCTTTTTCTTTTAGGTATTCTGAAGCTTTTTCAACACTTTCCCTTCCATAATGTTCTTCTATGAAAAGTATACCTGGTGGATCGAGTTTCTTGACAATTTCTACTACTTGGTCAAGAAGGTAAAAAAAGTCCCTTTTTTCAGGTTGAAAATATAAATCTTCAACCCTTCTTAAGGTAGAGACAAATCTTGTAATTTCAAAGCCAAGAAGATTTTGAAAAAGTAAAGCCCGATTGGTTTTTGGTTTTAAAGTAGCCGAAGAAACTATAAGTCTCTTTAGTTTTTTCTTGTGCCTTTCTTTAATTTTCAAAAGTTTTTCAAAATCTTCTTCTTCTTTGTCTCTCTTTAAAGCAAGCTCTATTTCCTTTTGAGTAAATCCAAGCATATAGAAAAGATGCTCTACATTCTTTCCACTTTTAAGAAAGGAATCTACATCATCAACAAAAATGAGAGAAAAATCTAATTTTTTAAGAAGTTCAAAGTTTCTATGAAAAAAGGCTTGAGTACAAATAAAAAGATCAACCTTTTTATTTTCAAGAATCTCTTTTTCTTTCTTTGAGCCAGTATAGGGAAGAATAATTTTTTCTCTTAGATCTTTTTTTGAAATTCTCTCCTGGATAGCTAAAAGCCTTTCATAAAGATGATTTACCAGGACCTTGGTAGGAACAATAATTAACGATTTTCCCTGATTTACTAAACAGGCCAAGAGCCCAAAGGTTGTTTTTCCTGTGCCTGTGGGTGCAACAATGGCAAAGGATTCTCCAAGATAAAATCTCTTAGCCCAGCTAAGTTGAAGAGAAGAGGGAGACGAACCGAAGACCTCCTCAAAAATTTCCTTAAAGTAAGAAATTTCCTTTTCAACTTTAGCATAGATTTCAAGATCCTTAAGGTTTCCTTTTTTTCTTAAGATTTCAGCAACACTTCCCAAATCTTCTTTTTCTAAGATAAGCTCTTCTTCTTTTAAACAGTTTTCACAGGGAAGCCCCCTTGAGAGCCTTTCATCAGAAATCATTCCTCCGCAATTGGGACAGCCATGGAGAACATAAAAAAGCATTCTTCCTCCCTATCAAAGTTAAATTTTGCAATTTTTTTATGAATTTTAATAAATCATAGAGAAAAAAAATTTTTTTTAAAGGGGGTTTGAGAAAAATAATCCAAATTTGGGATTATAATTTAAAGTGATGCTAAAAGGGGGGAACAGATTTTATTTTGCTTTCCAAGGAGAAAGGGGAGTTCTTCCCGAAAAAGAAGCCCATCATTTGGTTAGGGTCTGCAGAAAGAAAAAAGGGGAAGAAATTCTACTTATTGATGGAAAGGGTAGAGAATATCTGGGAAAAATTGTTGAAATAAATGAGAAGGGTAAATCCTTAAAAGTTGAAGTAGAAATCTTAACCCTTCATAGAGTTGAAACCTTACCACCCATAGAAATTATCTCCTTTATTCCTCTTTTAAAAGGGGACAAAACAGAATTTTTGATTGAAAAGGGTGTTGAACTTGGTATCCATAAGTTTATTATTTATAGTTCAACTTTCACTATCCCAAGCCCCTCTCCCCAAAAATTAGAAAGATTTAAGGAGAAGGCCTTATCTGCTATGAAGCAATCGGGAAGACTCTTTTTTCCGGAAATTGAACTTACAAGAGATTTAGTAACCTATTTAAGAGAAACTCCTTTAAAAGAAGGATTAAAACTTTTGGCTTCTCCTGATGGAAAACCCTGTATTCTAGAATTTTTAGAATTCACTAAAAATCCGCAAGCTAAAATATATTTACTTTCAGGCCCTGAAGGAGGTTTGTCAGAAGAAGAAATAAACGAGGCTTTAAATAAAGGTTTTGTGAAAGTCTCTTTATCTCCTTATGTTCTCAGATCAGAGACTGCTGCCTTTGCTCTTATGAGCCTTGCAGGAGAGCTTCTCCTTTATTTATAGACTTTTTTCTATCATACTTCTTGACAATCTTCAATAAATTAGTTTAAACTTGAAATATGTTTGACTGGAGAAAGTTGGAGGTCTTTTTAAAGCTATACGAAACGAAGAGTTTCTCAAAAACAGCTAAAGAACTCTTTATTTCTCAACCAACGGTTACTATTCATTTGAAAGACCTTGAAAATTATCTAGGAGTAAGACTTTTTGATAGAGATACGAGAAATGTTATACCTACAAGGGCAGGAAAGATAGTCTATGAATATGGAAAGGAGATGTTAAGACTTTATAAAGAGATGGAAAAAGAACTCTGGCCTTATAAAGAAGAGGAAGGGGGATTGGTAGAGATTGGGGGAAGTACTATCCCAGGGCAATATATTCTTCCAAGAATAATAAAAATGTTTAAAGAAACTTATCCAAAAATCACTGTTTATCTTAAGGTCTCTGATACCCAAGGGGTAGTTGAGGGTATACTTAAAGGGGAGTTTGATCTTGGAGTGGTAGGAGCCAAATTAAAGCAGGCTGAGCTTTTTTTTGAACCCTGCTGTGATGATGAGATTGTCTTGATTGGCCCCTCCTATTTTGGGAGAGATGAAATTGATCTTGAAAATTTATATGAACTTCCCCTTATCAAGAGAGAGTCAGGGTCAGGTACCTGGAAAAATGTACTTCAAACTCTTGAGGAGAGGGGTATTAACTTATCAAAATTAAATATAGTAGGAGAGATGGGTTCAACAGAGGCGGTAAAGGCTGCAGTAAAAGAGGGACTTGGTCTTTCTTTTGTTTCCAAAAGGGCTATAGAACTTGAAGCCTCTTTAGGAATAATAAAGGAAGTGAAAATTAGAAATTTCCAAATAATTCGTAAATTTTATTTGGTTTACTTTAAGAATAAGAAATTTTCTTTAGCCACAGAGAAGTTTCTTAAATTTTTTAAAAAGATTTTAAGTTAAAAAGGTTTGGCCTTCTTTATGGCAGGGCTTTCCTTTCTCTTTTTGATCAAATTCTCTCCAAAAAGAATAGTTTTAAGCCACTTAAACCCAAACTGAAGGAGTTTTAGATCATCTTTTTCAATCTCTTTTAAAACTTTATCATCTACCTCAAAGATTTCAAGGAATCGGCTTTCAAAAACAAAGCTTCTAAATCTTTCTGGATTGGTTGAGACCATAAAAAAGAGCTCTAAGCTCTTTTCTGGAACTTCAATTGGCCCAAGGGATTCTTTTTTCATAATAATTTCAGCCCATTCAACTATAGGTTCTTCAAGCCCAGGAATTCCCTGAGATTTTCTATATTCTTCAACAGTCATAACCTCTCCTGATTCAAGCCCTTGACAAAAACCCTCTTTAACCAGGTAGTAGAATTCTTCATTCCTTCTTTCGTCTCTGTTTCTAAAAAGTCCAAAACCAAGGGGGTAATATCTACAAGCAAGTGGTCTAACTTCATATACTGTGCATCCACCTTCTCCAAGAAAAGTACAGGTCTTTTCCTCATCCTCTCTCATTTTAAGTCTGGCTATAGGGAGGCCAGATTTGGGAAGTATAAAAGGTTCGGTGTAAAGTACAAGAAATTCATCAGTTGTTAATTTGAGAAAATCCCTTAAACGTAGGATATCATAAGGAGTTAAGGGAAGATAAAGATCAGAACAGCAGAGTTTAAAACAAGGCACACCTGGATAACATTGAAAGGTGATTTTAGACTGAGGAGAAAGTCTTATAGGTTCAACAATCTTTTCAAAGCCTTTAGCTCTATGAATCTCACTCATCAGAAATCTCCTGCAATTTTTTGAATTTATAAAATTTAAAAAGGAGGAACAAGAGCTTCATTTTAGCAGGGCTCCTTTTATTAAGGGAGCGCCCCTGGCAGGATTCGAACCTGCGACCTCGAGATTAGGAATCTCGCGCTCTATCCTACTGAGCTACAGGGGCAATTAAAATGGGCGGAAGAGGATTCGAACCTCTGACCCCCGGCTTGTAAGGCCGATGCTCTCCCCCTGAGCTATCCGCCCATTTATTTTTAAAATATACCACTTTCATGGAATGTCAAGAAGATGGGATATGTCCATTACTTTTCCTCTTATTCTCAGCCATCCGCTAGCAAACTATGTAAAGTTAGAGCTTGACAAACTTTTATAGTCTGAGTAAGTTTTTAGTTAATGAAGAGTAAAATTATCACGGCTGAGTGGATTCTTTCTTCCGCAGAATATCCTCCTATCAAACAAGGGGCCATCGTCATCGAAGGAGATAAAATCATTGATATAAGCTCTCAAGAGGAAATTCTTCCTAAATATCCTAATTATACCATCATCAATTTAGGAAATAAATTAATTTTTCCTGGTTTAGTGAATGCCCATACCCATGTTCCTATGAGTGTTTTAAGAGGGATTGCTGAAGATCTTCCTCTTATGACTTGGCTTACTAAGTACATTTTTCCTGTTGAGGCTCATTTTAAAAGGGAGTGGGTCTACTGGGGAACTAAGCTTTCTCTTATTGAAATGGTCAAATCAGGGATTACCCTTTTTTGTGATATGTATCTCTTTGAACCAGAGGTTATTAGAGCTACAGAGGAAGTTGGTCTTAAAGCCCTTCTTGGAGAGGGTCTTTTTGACTTTCCCTCTCCAGGATATGGACCTCTTGAAAAGGGCCTTCAATTAACGGAAGAGCTTCTCCAGGTCTTTGAGAGACATCCTAAAATAAGGATAGCCGTCTCCCCTCATACTTTGTATACCTGCTCACCTGAGACTGTAAAAAAATGTCTAAAACTTGTAGAAAAATATTCAGCTCCCCTTCATATTCATCTTGCTGAAAACAGTGAAGAAATTAAGGAGATTCAGAAGAGATATGGTAAGAGACCTGTAGAACTTCTTAATGAGTTAGGAGGGCTTTCTTCCCATCTTCTTGCAGCCCACTGTGTAAAGCTAAATGTAAGAGAAATAGAACTCTTTGCTAAAAGAGGAGCTAAAATTGCCCATTGTCCTGAGAGTAATCTAAAATTAGGTTCGGGAATTGCACCTCTTCCCGAATTTCTTAAAGCAGGCATTATAGTTGGTCTTGGAACCGATGGGCCTGCTAGTAACAACGATCTTGACATCTTTTCAGAAATGAAAACCGCGGCTCTTCTTCATAAAGGCCTAAGAGAAGATCCAACAGTAGTTACTGCCAAAGAGGTTTTTGCTATGGCCACTGAATGGGGGGCTAAAGCCCTCTTCTTTAATGATACGGGTAAACTCCTTCCAGGTTATCAGGCTGATCTCTCCGCTTTGGATCTTAGTCAACTTTCCCTTCAGCCAGATTATAATCCTCTGGCCTTAGTGGTCTATAGTGCTAAGGCAGGCCTTGTCTCCGATGTAATGGTAGATGGCGAATTCATTATGAGAAATTATCAAATTACCACAGTTCGGGAAGATTATGTTCGTGAAAGAATTCACGAAATCAAAGAGGAAATTCTTCTCATTTTAAGGAAAAATTTCACTTCAATCTCTTGACAAATAAAAAAATTTGTTTTTCTATAGTGATTAAAATTTCGAAACCACAGGAGGTGAGCTATGGCAGAAATTGAAGCCCTACTTAAAGAACAGAGGATTTTTTATCCCCCTCAAGAAGGAAAAGATCAGGCTTACATCAATAGTAAATACCAGTATGAACAAATTTACGAGTATTCAATCAAGGACCCTGATGGCTTTTGGTCAGAGAGGGCTAAAGAACTTATCACTTGGTTTAAATATTGGGATAGAACGTGTTATTGGGATTTTTATAAACCTGAAATTAGATTTTTTGAAGGAGGGAAATTAAATGCCGTATATAATTGCCTTGATAGACATCTTTTAGATCCTAATACCAAAAATAAGGCAGCTATCATCTGGCAGGGTGAGCCTGATAAAGATGTGAGAGTTCTTACCTATCAAATGCTTCACGATGAAGTTTGTCGATTTGCTAATATTCTTAAATCACTCGGGGTAAAAAAAGGAGATAGAATTGCTATTTATATGCCCATGATGCCAGAGGCAATTATAGCTATGCTTGCTTGTGCTAGAATTGGCGCCATTCACAGTGTGGTCTTTGGAGGATTCTCGGCTGAGGCTCTTAAATCAAGGATTCTTGATGCTGGCGCCAAAATTCTTATTACCGCTGATGGAACCTATCGCGGAGGAAGAAAAATCAATCTTCTAAAAAATGCAGAGACTGCTGTAGCAGAATGCGATTGCATTGAAAAATATGTTGTAGTCAATCGTTTTGGAGAGGAGATTACCCTCTCTGATAAAAGAGGTATTCTTTATGAAGATCTTATTAAAAATAGAGAATTTGAAAAGTATTGTCCCTGTGAAGAAATGGATGCCGAGGACATTCTTTTTATTCTTTATACCTCTGGTTCTACAGGTAAACCAAAAGGTATTTTCCATACCACCGGAGGATACCTTGTTTATGCTGCTCATACTACTCAATGGGTTTTTGATTTAAAACCTGAAGATATTCTTTGGACAACAGCTGATATTGGTTGGATTACAGGGCATACTTATGTAGTTTATGGTCCTTTATCTCTTGGAGGAACTGTATTTATTTATGAGGGTGTACCAACTTATCCTAATCCTGGAAGATGGTGGGAACTGGTTGATCGTTATAAGGTTACCATTTTCTACACTGCGCCTACAGTTATTCGTGCCTTGATGAGAGAGGGAGATGAATGGCCTGCCAAATATGACCTTTCTACCCTAAGAATCCTTGGAACTGTGGGAGAACCTATTAATCCCGAGGCCTGGATTTGGTATCACAAGAATGTGGGTAAAGGAAGAATACCTGTGGTTGATACCTGGTGGCAGACAGAAACAGGTGGCCATCTTATTTCACCCTTACCTTATGCCATACCTCAAAAACCAGGTTCTGCTACTCTACCTTTACCTGGCATTGAGCCTGTAATTTTAAGGGCAGATGGGACCCCTGCTGATGTTAATGAAGGTGGGCATTTATGCATTAAAAGGGCCTGGCCTGGTATGGCAAGAGGAGTTTGGGGTGATCCTGAGAGATTTAAAGAGATTTATTTTAGCAGATTTCCTGGATACTATCTTACAGGAGATGGGGCCCGCGTGGATGAAGATGGCTATTTCTGGATTATGGGTAGATTGGACGATGTTATTAATGTCTCTGGCCACCGTATTGGAACTATGGAATTAGAATCTACCTTTGTGGCCCATCCCGCAGTAGCTGAGGCAGCAGTAGTTGGAATGCCTCATGAAATAAAGGGAGAGGCTATCTATGCTTATATAGTTCTTAAAGAGGGATATCAACCTTCAGAGGAACTGAGAAAAGAGCTTATTCAGCACATAAGAAAGGAAATTGGTCCTGTGGCCACCCCTGATGTTATTCAATTTGTAAGTGGTCTTCCTAAGACACGATCCGGAAAAATTATGAGAAGAATTTTAAGAAAAATAGCCGCAGGGATCTATGATGACCTTGGAGATACTACTACCCTTGCTGATCCCTCTGTAGTTGAAGAAATTATCCAGGGAAGAAAGGCTCTTTTTGG
>PNIE01000012.1 GCA_002877875.1 Caldimicrobium thiodismutans | reverse complement strand
CATGGATGAAGAAAAGAAGAATAAACAAACCACCTGAAATAGTATGTAAGAGATAGATAGTAGACTCAATTTTGGGACCAAAGTAGATCCATTCAAGATTTTTTAAAACCTTCATTATTCCTGTAAAAAGGACTATAAGAGTTGTAATTCCTATGACCACATAGGCCCATCTCTGTTCAGGAAGCCATTTGTCAGAAGGAGGTTCTTTAGCAAGACCAAAAGAGGCAAGAATCATTTTTAAGGAGGCAACAAAGTCTCCTTTCCTGGGAAGAAGTCCAAAATCTCGTCTCAATCCGTGATAAAAGATATGAAATATCACCATAAATACGAAAAATATTGCAAAGATATAATGCAATTTTGTCAAGGTATAAAAATTGGCGGTCCACTGAAAACCTGGAATCTCCGTAATATAGTATCTTTTAAAAAGAGGTAAACATCCAAGCCCTGTAAAAATAAGCATTATTCCAGAAAAAGCAACCATCCAGTGTTCCAGACGCACTATAAATCCATAACGCTTTATTCTTCTTCCCATTATTTCACCTCCTCTTCATTCTCCTTTTTTTCTAAAACTGCTCCTGCAATACCTGTCAATGCTCCTAAAACTCCTGCTGAGAGAATCATCTTCCCAAAAGGATTTATTTCTTCTTTGTAAATATTTCTAACTTTAAGAGGCATCTGAAATCTTGCTTTCATTTCTTTCAGCTTGGCCTCGATCTTTTCAAAGGGAATAGCTGAAAGATAAAGGGTTGCAGTTCCACCATTCTGAGTATCACCATAAAGATAAAGACCTTCTTCCTTTATTCTTTTTCTTGCCTCAGCATAGATCTCCTCTCTTGGTCCAAATTTGTAAACAGCCTTTTCTCTAAGTCTCTCTCTACAGGCAACTACGCAGGCTGGCTCTTCCCCTCTTTTAATTCTTGCATCACACAGATCGCATTTATACATCACCCCTCCACCTGCAAATTTGGGCATAAGTTTAAGATAAATTCCAACTCCTGCTTGTCTCTGAGGAATATGCCAGGGGCATACGTCTCGGCACTTTGCCCCTCCAAAACATATAGAATGATCTATAACAGTATTTCCCTCTGGCTGTTGAGATAAAGCTCCAAAGGGACATCCCTTCACACAAGGCGGGGTATCACAATGCATACACCTTCTTGGAATATATATTTGTTGACCATCTATTTCAACTTTTTGAATAAATAGCCAATTATAGGGAGTAAGAGTGTCAATCTTGTCCCTTTTATCAGACCAGTCTTCGTAAGTTTTTCTTGGCCAATATGGCATTATGGGTTTTTTAGGTTCGGGAAAACGATGTTTATTCTCCTCTCTACAGGCTTTGACACATCTTGGAATAGATTCATCTTTACAGCCATCGCACTTAGTAAGATCAATGAGAGTGGCAAATTTACCCTTATAAGAAAAACCCTGCTTCGAAGTCAAAGCTAAGGCTGTAAGACCTGTAAGAACTTTAAAAAACTGCCTTCTATTAAGGTCCATAAAAACACCCCCTTATAAAATCATTATATAATTTTGTCAAGAATTTTGTTACTCTTAGGTAACAAATTAGGTTTTTGATAATTTCCAAATAGAAACATCTAAGACTCTTAAAGCATAAGGGATCTATATCTCTTTTAGGCATAATTTTTGAGTATTTTTTTAAGAGAGTCTTAGGTAAAGGGGGTGATAGGTATGCTTGGTAAGGGCTGAGATCTTAAAGTGAATAACCAATTAGAAGCACAAAAGTTTTTATCAATTTTCTAAAAAGGAGGTAAGTTTATGGCGGAAACTGGCAAAAAAGGTGTATTA
>PNIE01000063.1 GCA_002877875.1 Caldimicrobium thiodismutans | reverse complement strand
TCCCAGTCCCTCACAGAGCCACCAGGCTGTAAAATAGCACTAATTCCCTGTCTTATTGCCACATCAGCTGCATCCCTGAAAGGTAAAAATCCATCAGAAACCATAACCGCATTAATAAGACCAGCCTTGTCTTTTTTAGTTTGTTCATCAATTTCCTCTTTTTGCTCCTTTGGTCTCAATCCCTTTTCTATCTCAAGTTCAAGCTGTTTGTAGGGAATTCCATACTTGGTATAGCAAAGCCAATCGGCATAATTTCTGTAGGCCTTGAAAATAGCAATCTCTGTGCATCCAACCCTATCCTGCTCTCCGGTTCCTATAGCAACGGTTCTTTCATCTTTTACAAAAAGCACCGAATTGGAAGTAACTCCAAGTTCAACGGCCCAACCAAAGATCATATCTCTTATTTCCCTTTCATCTGGTTCTCTAAGGCAACGATATTCCACACCATCCTTAACAGCTACGGCAGGTTTTAAATCCTCTTTGCTTCTTATACGGTTCTTCTGGGAAACCTGAAGAATCAGTCCTCCGTCTATAAGGCTTTTAAACTCTACAAAATGCAGATGGGCATACTCCTGAAGTTTATCCATTCTCTTGATCTTTATAATTCTTAGGTCCTTTCTCTTTTTAAGAATCTCAACGGCACCCTCTTCATATTCGGGAGCAGCCACTACTTCAAAATAATGGGCAGCAATAGCTTCAGCTGTAGCCTTATCAACAGCTCTATTTAAAGCAATGGCCCCACCAAAGGCTGCTACTCTATCGGCACTCCAAGCCCTCAGAAAGGCCTCTTCTAAGGTTGAACCATAAGCTACTCCGCAGGGATTATTATGCTTTACAATAACGCAGCAGGGCTTTTCCATAAGATATTTCAAAATATTCAAAGAGTTATCCACATCCGTAAGGTTAGTTTTACTGGGATGCTTCCCAAATTGGATAAAATCCTCCTCTCTTAAACTGGAAACAAGCCCTTTACCAGGTGTAATAAACTCAACTTCCCCAAGAATAAGATTTCCTGCCACAAGCTCATAAAGGGCAGCCTCCTGATCAGGATTCTCTCCATATCTTAAGCCCCTTCTCTCCACAACCCCAGGCTCTACCTCAAGGTCCCACGTTCTTTTCTTATAAATTAAAGTCTGATCTCCAAAGGTAATTCTTATTTCAGAAGGAAAATGGTCTCCTACAATGGTTCTATACATCTTCTTTAAATCCTCAGCCATATTCCACCTCCTTATGAGCCATTTTGTTTTAGTATCTTAAATTTTAAAACTTTGTCAAGGTTTATTTTTGTACATTTGGGAGAGCCTAATGATCTCCTCTGCGATTCTCCAGGTAACTCCCGGGTTCCCAAGAGCCTTCCTAAGATTCCTAAGGTCCTTCTTGATTTCATCCTCCCTTTCCATCACTTTCTCAATGGCTTTAGTAAGTTCATAGGGCGAGCTCTTATCTTGAAGAATCTCAGGATAAACCTCTTTCCCAAGAATAAGATTAGGTAGGCTTATACAAGGAACTTTAACTAATCTTTTAGCAAGAAAATACATCCAAGAAGGAAGAGTATAAGTAACTACTCCTAAAGTTTCTAAAATAGCTGCTTCAAGAGTAATAGTGCCTGAAGCTAAAAGGGCTACTTTTGAATTAGAAAGCACTTCATACTGGGTATTCTCAAGGACAAGCATAAATTCTCTTGCCTTTTCCCAAAGAGGAGATTCTTTTAACCCTATAGCTTTGCAAACAATCCCCTGAATCTTGGGATTTCTCTTTTTCAATTCCTGATAGACCTTTAGAAAAAGGGGAAGATGTCTTGTTACCTCACCTTCCCTGCTTCCAGGAAAAAAGCTTACAATTGGTCTTTCTGGATCAAGTCCATAGACTTCATAAAAAAGAGCTTGAGGCATTTTTACTTTTACGACATCAACAAGAGGATGGCCAAAAAATTTGACAGAAATTCCATAATTTTTGAAAAATTCCTCTTCAAAAGGCAAGATTACAAAAAGGTGATCCACATATTTTTTTAAAAGTTTTATGCGGTTTTTATGCCAGGCCCAAACTTGGGGAGCTACATAGTATATCACAGGATATCCAAGGCTTTTAGCTAATTTAGCCACTCTTAGATTAAAACCTGGAAAATCAACGAGCAAAACCAAATCTACTTTTCTTTTTTTCAATAATTCTTCAATCTTGCGATAAATAAAATAATATTTTTTTAATTCAGCTGGTTTAGGAATTCCAACTAGTGAGAGAGCCTCTGCAGAAAAAAGGATTTCCGCCTCTGTTCCCCTCAATCTTGGGCCACCAATCCCAATAAAATGAAAACTCGGATTAAGTTCCCTTATTCTCTTTACAAGTAGAGCACCATAAAGATCTCCGGAAAGCTCTCCAGTGATGATAAGAATCCGCAATTCTTTTTTCTCCTTAGAAGATCCTTCTTAAATTTTTTTCTACTTCCTCTTTAACTTTAAAGGCTATTTTTAGAGGTAAAAGGGCTTCTTTTCCTGAAGGCGAGACCTCTCTTTTTTCAAGGACTGATGTCACAAAAGAGGAGAGTTCCTCTCTTAGAGGGTCGTCCTCAGGAAAGACCTCTTTCTCTATAGAAAAATCTCTCTTTTCTGGGTGAGGTTTAATCTCAAGAAAACTTTTTTCTATCGTATCTACACTATAATATCCTCCCTTTTCAAAGACCCTAAATTTTCTCTGCTTGGATAAAGAGATTCTACTTGCAGTGAGATTACAAGTAGTTCCATCTCTGTAAATTATTCTTGCATTCACGATATCAGGTTTATCAGAAAAAAGGGGGGCTCCAACAGCATGAATTAAATCAATTTCAACCCCCTTTTTCAAGAGGCACACAAGATCAAGATCATGGATCATAAGATCAAGAACCACATCAATATCAAGATTTCTCTCTGCAAAACTTGAGAGTCTATGAGCCTCAATAAAAAGAGGGTTTTTAACCCTTTCAAGAAGCCTTTTAACAGCCTTTTGATATCTCTCTACATATCCCACTTGGAGAGGGACCTTTTTTTCTTCGGAAATCTTTATTAATTCTTCAGCTCTACTTAGAGAGTCTGCTATAGGTTTTTCAAGAAAGAGGGGCCTTTCGGAAAGTAAAATTTCCTTTGCGATCTCATAATGGGTGGTAGTGGGAGTTGCCACCACAAAGGCATCAACCTCTGAAAGGGCCTTTTTAAAATCCCTTTCAAGTCTTACTGTTTTTCCAAATTTTTCTTTTAAATTTTTGGCAACCTCAAAGAGCCTTTCTTCTTGAATATCTATAAGATAGATTAGCTCTGCTTGTGGAATCTGGCAGAGCTTTTCTGCATGAAACCTTCCAAGATGACCAACTCCTACAAGAGCAATCTTAAGCTTTTCCATAAATTACCTAACTCCCACAATGCAGAGATGATATTTATTAGCAAGTTCAATGGCCCTTTCTTGCTGTAAGAAAAAGGTTTTACCTGCCTCAAGGGCAAGAATTGAGGCCTTTGCTTTAATTAGGACCTCGATGGTTTCAAGCCCAGCAACAGGAAGGTCAAGTCTCAAATCCTGATGAGGTTTAGCAATCTTTACTACTACCGTTTGAGGCATAATTTTACCGCCCCTAAGTATAGTGGCATCCGTTCCCTCCATAGCCTCAACAGCAACAGTCATTTTGTTCTTTACTACTACACATTGTCCTATATCAAGCTCACCGATGGCTCTGGCTATTTTTAGTCCGTAATGAATATCCTCCCATTCTCTCTCAGAGGGGACTCTTTTTGTATAAATCTTTTCTTCCGCTAAGAATTTTTTTAAAAATTCAGAAGGACCTCTCACACAAAAGCCCTCTCTCTCAAGTTCATCAGCTACAGCCTTTAAAAGAGTATTATCCTCTCTATTGGAAACTCTATTCCAAAGAGTAAGGGCCCTTTTATCTGGTAAAGAAAATCTTAAGGCAAGGCTCTTCTCAATTTTTCCAAGAAAAATTAGATCCCGAATCCCCTCTTGTTTAAAAATATCAATAAGCTTTTGAAACTGCCCAATATATATACGAAAGACCTTGTCTACCAAATCTTGTAATTTTTTCTCCTGGGCTTTGGAAAAAGTAACTGCAACAATACGATACTTAGAATTTAAAAGTTCTTTAGCAAGAATGAGAGGAAATTCTCCCTCTCCTGCAATGAGACCTATTTTAGGACTATCCTCTTCTTTATCCGCCATTTTCTCCTTCTGAGACTCTTCTTCTCATAATTCCCTGTCTTGAGGGATTTTCTAAGAAATTAATAAAAATTTTAACCCAAGCTTCCTCTCCAAAGATATCTTTAAGTTCATGAATAACCTCAGACAGAGTTGCTGGGCCATCAAGAAAGATTCCCAGGGCTTGAGAAATTTTTCTTATTTCCTCCTTTGAAAAACCAGCCCTTTTGAGCCCAACAAGATTTAGACCCTGAATTTTAGCTGGTATTCCAAAAACCTTTACAAAAGGAGGAACATCCTTGGCAACTCCACTCATCCCAGCCACAAAAGCAAAGCTACCTATACGGCAAAACTGATGAACTGCTGCAAATCCTCCCATCACTACCCTATCATATACCCTTACATGCCCCCCAAGAGTAGCATTATTAGACATGATCACAAAATTGCCCACCTTACAATCATGGGCTATATGGACATAACTCATCAAAAGATTGTTGTTGCCAATTCTTGTTATACCCTCATCAAGTAGTGTTCCTCGGTGAATGGTGACAAATTCCCTAATGATATTATTATCTCCTATCTCCACATAGGTGTCTTCTCCTTTATAGGAAAGATGCTGAGGAGGAGTTCCTATAACTGCAAAGGGGCCAATCTGATTATTTTTCCCAATCTTAGTGTTTGATTCTATATAAGTATTAGCCTTTATAATTGTTCCTTCATCAATAAATACCTTTGGCCCGATGTAAACATTTGGACCAATTTCGACATTTTCTGCAAGCTCTGCTCTCTTATCTACCAAGGCAGTAGGATGAATCTTACTCATCTTTTGCCTCAATCATTGCCGCAATGATTTCAGCTTGAGCAACTACCCTTTCTTCCACTTTGGCTGTAACCATAGTTCTTATGATATGCCCCTTTCTCTTAAATTTTTCAGCCTCAATAACAATGGTATCTCCAGGATAAACCGGACTTTTAAAACGCACATTTTCAAGCCCTGCTAGGACAAAAAGCTTTTCCCTGCATTCAGGAAAAACCTTTTTTAAATAAACGGCTCCAGTTTGCGCCATAGCCTCAATAATAAGAACTCCAGGCATAATAGGCTTCCCAGGAAAATGCCCTTGAAAATAGGGCTCATTAATACTAACTTGCTTTATAGCCTTTATGTATTCCCTTTCAGGATCAAGTTCCACAACCCTGTCTATCATTAAAAAGGGATATCGATGAGGTAAAAGCTCCATAACCTCTTTTAAAGATAACTCCCTCTTTTCTTCCATTAATCACCTCCTGCCAAAATTTGGGAGGCCTTCCTTTTTTTTGATTTTATAATATCATAGATTTACTGCATTTAAAAGTATAACCTCCTAAAAATGAAAGAGGCTTATAAAAAACTTCTCAATCTTATACAAAAAGAATTTCCCCTTGAAGAGAGGCCCTTTCAAGTTCTTGGAGAGAAATCTGGCCTCTCAGAAGAGGAGGTAATTTCCTTTCTAAAGGATCTAAAAGAAAAGGGAATTCTCAGACATCTTGGAGCAAGCCCTGATTCAATTAAACTGGGACACTTTACCTGCCTCTGTGCCACCTCTTTACCAGAAGAAAAACTTTCTCTTGCTGAGAAAATTTCCAACCTTCCTGAGGTTACCCATGCCTACTTAAGAGATCATAAATATAATTTCTGGTTCACCTTGGTTTTACCTAAAAAAGAAGATTTAGAACCCTATCTTAAAAGGCTGGAAGAGGAATTTCAGATTAAAATTAAGGCCTTCCCAGCAGAAAAGAAATTTAAAGTAAAAGCCGTCTTTGAATTATAGTTTTAGTTTTTCTTAAAAAATTAAGAATTGCCTCTCATTGATTTACTCAAATTTGTCTTATTTTTTACTTAACCTTTCTAAGGGTATTTAAAAAAGATTTATTGAGCTTTATAGCCTTAAAGAAGGAATTTTTAATAGACCTCTCTTTAATTGTAAAACCTTAGCTAATTATTTAAATAATTATTTAAATGCTAAGGCTTCTCTCTCAAAGAAAGGGATTTTTTAGAATTTATAGCTATTTTAAATCCACCCCTTTATTGATTGAAATTAATTAATTAAAGATTCACTCCCAAAATTTCTCTTCAAAAAGTAAATAAGGTTTCTGAAAAATATCATGGTGGAGAAACCCTTAAGGAATTAAAAATTAGATCTTAATATTGGGGCTTTTCTTGCCAATTGATATGCCTATAAAAGGGAAGATTTAAATCCTAAAAAATTTGGCTTTAAAGGGTCCTTTATTATACTCTCTACCTTTGAGAAATTTAAACTTTTAGATATAATATCCTGCTCCCGCTACGCTTACTCCTGAGCCTTCACCAAAGGGTAACATTTCTTGATAAAAGATTTCTCCTCTACCATTGAAATTTCCTTTTTCAATAAAGAGTGAAAGAAGATAAAGGGGCCCTCCTCCGCAGATCTTCAATTTTTCATTTTCCTCTAAGACTTTTTCAAGATCATTAGTTTTACCTAAAAAGGTAAGTTCAAGAATCTCTCGATCAACATGAAGCGCCCTTTCTGCCAAGTTTACATCTAAGGGTACAGAGTCTCCATAACGAAGGCCCAGATGACAAAAATCTATACCAAGGACCATATAAGTTCTTTCATCAAAGAGCTCAAGTAACCCTTCGATTAATTTCTCCACGAACTCTTTATTTTGTTTTAGAATAAAAAAGGACCCTATCAGTAGAGGTAAAACAACAATTTCATTACCCTTAAGATAATGCAAAAAAAGCCCCTGAAATTCAAGGGAATGTTCAAGTTTATGAGCCATATGATCAGGAAAAAGTTCAAGTTTTTTGGTTTGTGCGAGATATAAAAGCCCTCCCCTATCATTTCTCAAAAGTCCAAAAGGGGTTGCCATATCCTTAGTTAAAAGGGAATAGGGATAATCCAGATGATGACCGACCCCTAGAATGATAATTCTTGAGCCTGAGGGTATATTAAATCTACTGTAGGCTTCAGCATAGCACTTCGCACCTACCCTTAAATCAATATGAGGGGCAATTAAGATGCGAGGTGGTTTAGCACCATCAGCCTTTGCTAAACTTAAAATCTGATTGAGGAATTCCCTGGCCTCTTTTTCCTCAAGTGGATAAGCCGAATTAGCATGAGCCATAGGACGAATCCTTTGCTGAAACCAAACCTTATAAGCCTGCTCTTTGATCTCCTCAAAATTTTTACTCCAAAGAAAGCCCTTCTCATCTAAAAAACTAACAAATCTCTCTATCTCCTCAAAGGGAACGATCTCCCCAGACTTTCTAGTAGCCTCAACTTGAAGATCTCTCAAGTCATGATTGCCATCCATAAGGGCAAGTAAGAAAATAAGCTCCTGAGGAATAGTTACGATTTCCTCAACAATACCCACTGGATCTCGCAAAAAAAAGACTGCCTGACCTTGATACTCACCTGGGATTAGATCTACATATCTTAATAGAGGTTTATAAGTAGGGTCTAAGCTCATTCTTGCATCTCTCCGAAATCTTCGGGTGTTAAGGCTTGACAGGCCTCTTTCACCCGCTCCACAGCTGAGTAAAATTCTTCTTCGATAGTTCTTACCCTCACTCCATAAGCCTTCTGCACGGCCTTTCTCACAATCTCTCCCTTAAGAAGGGCATTTTCCCAACCAAATTCGGCATATTTCTCATTAACTATTCGATTTAACTCTATCAAGGCCTCAGCCCTTTTTCTCCTCTCCTCAACTGCCTCAGACAAAGGAACCCTTAAAAAATGGTCAATTTTGGAAACAAAACTTTCATAAAAACTTGCAGGAAATCTGGCATCATATTCCTCAATAGCAAATCCAAAAGTTATAAGCATAGGTTCTTTAAAATAGGTGAAGAGATCCTCTTCAACTAAATCCGGAGATTCTCTCAAGAAATCCATAAAAAGTCTATAAGCCTGTTTGGCTTTCTCTTTAACATTTGGAGGCTTTTCTGTATTAAACTCGAGTATATAGTGATAAAGACTTTCATCCACAATGATCCCCAGTATCTCTCTTGCACCAAGATCTCTCATAGCCTCTAGTCTGTGTCTTCCATCAACTACATAATATTTGCCACCTTTCGGAACCACTACAATAGGAGTTAAAAAACCAAGTTTTTCAATGGCCATCTCCAAATGTTTTTTTAAACTTTCCGAAACATCTCTCTGAAAAGGGGGAGCCTCAATCTCATCTACTCTAAAAAGAGCAAGTTTTAGAGGCTGCTTTTTAACAGGATCTTCAAAAGTAGCTATTTCCTTCATACCCCCCACCTCTTTTAATCAGCACTTTTTCTAAGTATGGTTGGAATCTCAAGAATATCTTCATCAAGCCATTCTCTCCAATTAAACCTTTTAAATTCTTCTCTTTTCTGCTTGTCCTCAAAAGAGATGACCTTTTCAGAGGATCTTTCTTCTCTTTTTTCCCTCTCAAGCCCAGTTGCAATAAGAGTTATCCGTAAAGTTTCCCCAAGGGACTCATCAAAGACTACACCAAAGAAAACTTTAGCCTCGGGATGAAGCTCCTTAGAAATGGTTCCTGTAATATATTGAGTTTCTTGAAGAGTTAAGGTTTCAGGATGGACACTTATATTAAGAAGTAATCCCCGGGCTCCGTTTAGGGAAAGATCGTCAAGCAAAGGACTGGAAATAGCCATTTGGGTAGCAAGTTCAGCCCTTTCCTCTCCTGAAGCCTCACCCATACCCATTAGAGCCACTCCACCACTTTCTGTCATCACCGCCTTTACATCCGCAAAATCAAGATTAATATAACCAGGAGAAAGAATTAAATCAGATATACCCCTTACAGCATAATATAATACATCATCAGCTTTTTTAAACATCTCATAAAGCCTTTCCTGAGGTGCTCCAAGGAGAATCAATTTGTCGTTAGGAATAGTTATTAAAGTATCCACATGCTTTTTTAATTCTTCAAGACCTTCTTCAGCCTGTTTCATACGTAATTTTCCCTCAAAAGAAAAAGGCTTAGTTACCACTGCTACAGTAAGAATTCCCATTTCTTTACAGAGGCTAGCAATAAAAGGGGTTGCACCAGTCCCCGTTCCACCACCCATTCCTGCTGCAAGAAAGACCATATCAGCATCTTTTAAAATATCTCTTAAATCCTTCTCAGATTCTTCAGCAGCCTTTCTGCCAATTTCTGGCTTGCCACCTGCCCCAAGGCCCCTGGTTAAATTCTTTCCCAGTTGAATCTTTACCGGGGCAGGATTCATAGAAAGAACTTTATAATCAGTATTTGCCACTATAAATTCTACTCCTGAAAGCCCCCTTTTTATCATATGAGCGACAGCATTTCCCCCTGCCCCTCCTACTCCAATAACCTTGATATTAGGCTGAAGCTTTATTTCTTCTTGGTCAATCATATCAAAGACCATTTTCATATAATCTCCCTCCAATTAAATTTTTAATAATTCCTTTATTCTATCCAAAAGACCTTTTTTCTTCTTAGGTTTTTCAACCTGATCAACCATGTTCTGATAGGCATAAAGTAACATTCCCACAGCTGTAGAAAATTTAGGATGATAGATCTCCTCACTTAGCCCAGGAAGGCGCTCAGGATAACCAATTCTTGCAGGAAGATCAAGAAACTGATCTGTAAGATAAAGAAGCCCAGGAAGTAAAGAGGAACCACCTGTTAGGACTACTCCACTGGCTAAATAGGTTTTGGGGAATTTTTTTATCTCAGCCTCAATCAGAGCCATCAATTCCTTTACTCGCTCCTCTAAAATTTCTGCTATCATTTTTTTGCTGACCTGTTTGGTAGATCTAGTCCCAATTCCTTGAACCTCAACGAATTCATCTGCCTCTACCAGCTCCTTGAGACAAACTCCTTTTTCAACCTTAATTCTCTCAGCTTCGCTTCTTGTAGTTCTTAAGCAGATGGCTAAATCTCCTGTCAAAAGCTCTCCCCCCACAGGTATGGAGGAACAAAAGCGCAAAACATTATCTTTATAGATCACAAGGTCGGTTGTTCCTCCTCCAATATCTACCAGAAGTACCCCTAACTCTTTTTCCTCAGGAGTAAGCACAGCCTCTGCCGAGGCAAGACCCTGAAAAATGACACCGTCTATCTCAAGGCCGAGAGATTCAAAACATTTAAGAAGGTTCTGAATGTGAGAGGCTTGCGCAGTAATTATCTGAACATGGGCTTCAAGACGATGGCCTGTCATTCCAAGTGGCTGAATTATCCCTCTTGTATTGTCAAGAATAAATTCCTGAGGTATTACATGAAGAAGTACTCTACCTTGAGGAATCTCTGCAGCTTGCGCTGAGCGAAGGACCTCTTCAAGATCTTGAGGAGTAACTTCTCTTTCCTTTAGGGCTACCACCCCCATTCCAGTATGAGTTTGAATATGATCTCCTGTTACACTGGTAAAAACATAGGTTGGTTCTGCCTTGGCCTGGGAGAGAGCTTTTTGAATAGCCTTTTTAATGCTCTG
>PNIE01000078.1 GCA_002877875.1 Caldimicrobium thiodismutans | reverse complement strand
GGCAGTAAAAGAAACAGGAGAAGTAATGGAGATCATAAATAGGATAAACGAGGTTGCCACCTCTATAGCTTCGGCCATAGAAGAGCAAAGTATAGCCATAAAAAACATTGCAGATCAGATCGAACACACTCGAGAAACAGCTAAATTTATGGCTGAGGATGCTAAACAAAACTACGAGGCTGCAGAAGAGATAAAGAAATTTATAGAACTTCAAGCCGAACAAATACAAGAATTAGTTACTCTTGTTAATGAAATTAAGGCTCAAGTAGGAAGGTTTAAATTATAGCTCTTTCTTCAAGATATCTGCGGACAGCCTTTTCCTCTGCAGGAAGGATTTCAAATTTCTGGGGTTTGCTAAAAAGAGCTTTAATCTCCTCGGGAATTTCAAAATCTTTTCCAAGAGCTTTACTTACCACCTCTAAAAACTTGGCAGGATGAGCTGTAGCCAAACAGATCATAGGAAGCTCCTTTTTAAAGGTAAGCCCTGCTTTTACCCCAACAGCTGTGTGGGGGTCAAGAAGATACCCCCACTTTTCATAAACTTCTCTTATGGTTTCATAAGTTTCTTTTTGAGTTACTGAGCGAGAGAGAAAATCTCTTTGAACTCTTTTTATCTCCTCTTTGGAAAAGGTTATTTTTCCTTCCTTTAGAAACCTTTGCATAGTCTCTGAGGTTTTCTCAGGGTCTTCTCCATAGAAGTAATAAAGATATCTTTCAAAATTGCTGGCTACCTGAATATCCATAGCAGGGCTTATCGTTGGCACTACCTCTCTTCGGGAATAATCTCCATAATTTACAAATCTTGTAAGAATATCATTTTCATTGGTTGCCAAAACAAGTCTTTCAATTCCATATCCAAGAATTTTTTTGGCCAAATACCCTGCAAAGATATTTCCAAAATTTCCCGTAGGAACAGAAAATCTCACCTCCTCTACTCCCTCTCTTTCACAAACTCTAAAATAACTGTAAATATAATAGACGATCTGTGCTAATATACGAGCAAAATTTATGGAATTAATAGCAGTAAGTCTATATTTTTTCTTTAAAGGAAGATCCATAAAAAGATTTTTCACAATCCTTTGGCAGTCATCAAAGGTGCCCTCTATGGCAAGATTAAAGACATTTTCCTCAAGAACGGTAGTCATCATAAGGGCTTGAATAGGTGAGACCCTTTGATAAGGATGAAGAATAAAAATGGCTATATTTTCTTTTCCCTTAACTCCATAAATCGCAGCTGCGCCTGTATCCCCAGAAGTAGCCCCAAGGATGTTAATTTTCTTACCAGACTTTTTCAATAAATATTCAAAGAGATTACCAAGGAATTGAAGAGCAATATCCTTAAAGGCATAGGTTGGCCCGTGAAAGAGTTCAAGAATATAAATATCTCCCACCTTCACCACAGGGGTGATTTCAGGATGCCTAAAAGTGGCATAACTCCTTTGAAGTAGAATTTTAAGATCCTCCTCTGGAATATCATCCACAAAAAGTTTGACAATCTCAAAAGCAAGTTCATAATAGGTTAAGTTTTGCCATTTTTTTCTCTCTTCTTGTGAGAGAGTAGGGATTCTCTCAGGAACTATTAGCCCTCCATCTGGAGATAGCCCCTCAAAGACGGTTTCTGTAAAAGAAATAGGCTTTATTCCTCCTCGAGTGCTAAGATATCTCATCAATTAGGCCCCCTCTAATAGCCCTTGGTCTTAAGAATCTCTAAGCGATTTTTCATCTTATCCATAAAAAATCTAAGATCACTTTTTAGTTCTTCTAAGGTTTTATGGTTTTTCTGATAAATCTTAGTTATTTCTGAAAGCCAGAATTCTATACATTCCTTTTCTTTATTAACTAGTTCTTTTTGAACCTTTTCCTTTAATTTTTGAAGAATTTTAGGATC
>PNIE01000034.1 GCA_002877875.1 Caldimicrobium thiodismutans | reverse complement strand
AGGAGGAAAAAATGAAGCGAGTTTATTTAGATCATATGGCTACAACCCAGCCTGATGAAAGGGTATATCAAGCTATGCTTCCCTATTTAAGGGAACACTTTGGGAATGCTATAAGTGTTTATGATCTTGGGGTTAAGGCAAGAGAAGCTATTGATGAAGCAAGAGAAAAAGTGGCAGCTATGATTAAGGCTCATCCTTCAGAAATTATTTTTACTTCTGGGGGAACTGAATCTAATAACTTTGCTTTAAAAGGTCTTGCCTATGCTCATAGGAAGAAAGGAAATCATATTATAGTTTCTGTAGTTGAACATCACTCCATTACTAATCCTGCAAGAGCCCTTGAAAGAGAAAGCTTTGAGGTTACATTTCTTCCTGTTGATAAATTTGGAGTTATTGATCTGAACTTTCTTGAGAAGGCATTAAAACCTGAAACTATACTTGTTTCTATTCAGCTTGCTAATCCTGAGGTAGGAACTCTTCAACCCATTGAAGAGGTGGTTAAACTTGCTGAAAAAGTAGGTGCTTTGGTTCATACCGATGCTGTTGCTGCAGTAGGTCAGATTGAGATAGATGTCCATAAACTTGGAGTTCATGCCCTTTCCCTTTCTGCGCATCAATTTTATGGTCCTAAAGGAGTAGGGGCTCTTTATCTTCGAAAGGGGATAAGAATTCAACCTCTTATTTATGGTGGAATTAAAGAAGCAGGGAAAAGGGGAGGTACTGAAAATGTAGCTGGAATAGTAGGTATGGGTGAGGCTGCAAGAATTGTAAAGGAAGAAATCCAAAATTGGATCCCCAAAATGAAGGCTTTGAGAGATATGCTTATAAAGGGACTTAGGGAGAGAATTTCTAAGATTTATCTAACCGGACACCCAGAAAATAGGCTCCCTGGGCATGCTAGTTTTATCGTAGAATTTATTGAGGGGGAAGCTATGCTTCTCATGCTCTCTATGAAAGGAATTTATGCCTCGAGTGGATCTACTTGTACTTCAAAAGCCTTAAAGGCTTCTCCGGTTCTTTCTTCTATGGGATATCCTGCCCATCTAATTCAGGGCTCAATTGTTTTCAGTCTTGGAAAAGATACTACTGAAGAAGAGGTGGATTATGTCCTTGAAGAAATGCCTCCTGTGATTGAGCGTTTGAGAGAGCTTTCACCTTTTAAAGAGGGCTGGCGTGATATGGAAAAATGGGAAGAAACTTGCCCACATCATTAAAAAGGGGGGTATGCCATGTATAGCGAAAAAGTAATGGAACATTTTATGAATCCAAGAAATGTGGGAGAAATTCCCGATGCTGATGGAGTTGGCATTGAAGGAAATCCTGTTTGCGGAGATATGATGTATCTTTATATAAAAGTTAAAGATAACCGCATAGAAGATATTAAATTTAAGACCTTTGGTTGTGCTGCTGCTATAGCTGTATCAAGTATCCTTACCGAGATGGTTAAAGGTAAAACCCTTGAAGAAGCCCTGCAGATTACTAAAGATGAAATCGTTAAGGAACTGGGGGGCTTCCTCCTCAAAAGATTCACTGTTCTGTGCTCGGGCTTGATGCTTTAAGGAAGGCTATAGAGGATTATCAAAACAAAAGGGAAGTTTAATGCAGAAATATTACGGAAAAAAGGTTCTTCAGGAATTTTTACAAGCTAAAAATATAGGTGAAATTGAAGAGGCAGATATAATAATTACCGAGGAGAATCCAATTTGCACAGCTGATTCTCCTCCCTCCCCTTGTGTTTTGAAATTATTTTTAAAACTTGAAGGGAACAAAATTAGAGATGCTAAATTCAAACTTCAAGGCTGCGTGGCTGCTATTGCTATGCTTAGTAAGTTAACAGAGAAACTTAAAGGGTTGACCCTTGAAGAGGTAAAAAACTTATCCTTTGAGGATTTTTTAAAAGATCTGGATTATGGAATTCCTGACAATAAGAGAGGATGTTCGCTTATTAATCTCTCCTTTCTTAATAAACTTACT
>PNIE01000009.1 GCA_002877875.1 Caldimicrobium thiodismutans | reverse complement strand
CACAGGTGATCAGAATTATGAAGGTGATTTTCTCTATCTTCTAAAATTCAATCTGAAGATCTTTCAGGAAGTTTTAAATTGCGAAAAAGGTGAAAAATGAGGACTTTTTTAAAGGTTAAAATTTTTCTTGTTTTTTTATTAACCCTTATAGCTGGGATTCTTTTACTTCCTACCTTTGTGCCTGATCTTCCGCCTTGGTTTACCAAATACATATACAGAGGCCAGCTCAAATTAGGGCTTGACTTAAAAGGTGGAGTTCATCTCGTTCTTAAACCAGATATTGATAAAGCCCTTGAGACCCAATTTGAAAATTATCTTCAGGATCTAAAGTCTACCCTCGAAAAAAAAGGTTTTCTTTTTAGTTTAACCTATGAAAAGGGAAAGGCCTTTTTAAAGTTTCAAAGGGAAGAAGATCTTGAGCGTTTTAAGAGAGAAATTCTTCCAGAGTTTAAAGAAATTTCCATCTTTGAGGAAAAAAGGGGAGTAGAGTCTCCTACATTAATTCTTTCCCTCTCATCTGAGAGAGAAAAGTTTGTAAGGGAAAATCTTGTAAATCAGCTTCTTGAGGTTTTGAGAAATCGAATTGATCAATTTGGGGTTGCAGAACCTATTATCACTAAGCAAGGCACTGACAAAGTAGTTATACAGCTTCCAGGTGTTAAAGATCCTGAAAGGGCTATAAAAATTGTAGGGCAGACGGCCCAACTGGTCTTCAAGCTTGTGGACGAAGAGACAATGAAAAGGCTTGATCTAAATGTTCTTATGTCAACCCTTATAAAGGAAGGAAAGATAAAGGATACGGAAAATCTTGAAGAATGGAGGGCAGCTTTAAGGCCTTATCTTCCCCCTGATACAGAATTTTATTTTCTTGTAGAGAGGGATAAACTAACGGGAAAGATTATCCGCCAACCCATCTTGCTCAAAAAAGAGACTCTTCTTACTGGTGAATATTTAAAAAATGCTCAAGTTAGGATTGATCCTACTTTTAATGAGCCCTATGTCTGGATTCAATTCAATGAAAGGGGAGCCAAAATTTTTGAAGCTATAACCTCCGTGAATGTGGGAAGGAGACTGGCTATTGTCCTTGATGAGGTGGTTAGATCAGCTCCAGTTATAAGGGAAAAGATCTCAGGAGGGGAGGCTCAAATAACGGGATCTTTTACTATGGAGGAGGCGCAAGATTTAGCAGTTGTTTTAAGGGCAGGTGCCCTTCCTGCCCCTGTGAAAATTATTCAAAATATAACTATTGGTCCCTCCTTAGGTAGGGATTCTATTGAAAAGGCTATCAAGGCAGGCCTTCTTGGAGCAGCTATTGTAGTAGTCTTTACCATCTTATATTATCGCCTCTCTGGTCTTATAGCTATTTTTGCCCTTTTATTAAATATTTATTATCTTCTTGCTCTTCTTTCTGCCTTTCAGGCAACCCTTACTCTTCCAGGAATAGCAGGCATTATCTTAAGCATTGGTATGGGTATTGATTCCAATATTCTTATTTTTGAGCGCATGAGAGAGGAACTTCGCCTTGGTAGATCTCCTTATTCTGCCATCTTTCAGGGGTATGATAAAGCCTTTTGGACTATCTTTGATGCCCATATCACTGTCTTACTCACCTCTCTTATCCTTTTTATCTTTGGCACAGGGCCTATAAGAGGCTTTGCAGTTACCCTCTCCATCTCAATCCTCGTAAACCTTTTTACAGCTATTTTTGTAACCAAGATTTTCTATGAATATGTCTATGAAAAGGGAAAAGAGATAAAAATTGCCTTTTTAAGTCTTTTGGATCAACCTAATTTTAATTTTATGAAATTTAAAAAAATATTTGGCCTAATCTCTGTTAGTTTAATGATTATAGGAGTTTTAGGCTTTATTCAGACTCTTAGGGGTAAAGCTAATTTGGGTATAGACTTTACAGGGGGAACTATCTTATATCTTAAGACAGATAGAGCTCCAGATCTTGAAAATATTAGAAATACCTTAAATAAAGCAGGCTTTTCCGAAATTATTCTCCAAGATGTAAAGGCTGAAAACCTTCTTTTAATAAAAATGAAAAGTAAAAAAGAAACCTTGACAGAGGATGTAGAAAGATTGCTTAAGGCCCTAAAGGAAAGCTTCCCCCAGGAGAAATTTCAAGTAGTTGCTAAAGAAGAAATAGGAGGAATTATTAGTGAGGAGCTTAAGAAAAAGGCTTTTTTTGCCATCCTGGGATCAATAGTAGGTATTATTCTTTATCTCTCCTTTAGATTCAACTTCAATTTTGCCTTAGCAGCAGGATTAGCAACCTTACACGATGTTGTTGCAATTTTTGCTATTTTTTATATCTTTGGGTATGAAATAAATTTACTCTTAATAACTGCCCTTTTAACTATTGCAGGATATTCCCTTACTGATACTGTAGTTATCTTTGATAGAATTAGAGAGGTCATCCTGAGAGGAGACAATGTTAAAGATTTTGACAGTCTGATAAACAAGAGTTTAAATGAAGTGTTTTCCCGAACAATAATTACTGTTTTAACTACCCTTTTTTCTTCGATTTCCTTATTACTCTTTGGAGGTGTGGTGATTAGAGAATTTGCTTTAGCTTTGACCTTAGGCTTTGTTATTGGGACTTATAGTTCCATTTTTATTGCTTCACCTATTTTAGAGATCCTTCAGAAAGGGAAAATCCCCGAATTGAAAAGCAAAGAAATTTTATAGAGGGAAAATATCTCCTGGTTTTAGATGTTGACCTATAGCAAATTCATAGGCTGAGATTCTTTTTTTACCCTCAAGCTGAACCTCTTTTAGAAGTAAAGCTCCTTTGGAGGTAGCTACTTTAATCCCCTCTTTACTAATCTCAAGGATTCTACCAGGCTCAGTTTTTTCTATGAGAGGTAAAGCCTTAGCTCTATGAATTTTAAGGATTTTCCCTTTATATTTGGTGAAGACCCCTGGCCAGGGATAAAAGGCCCTTAATTTTCTCTCAATTCTTTCTGCCTCTTCCTCAAAGGTAAAAAAGCCATCCTCTTTTTTTATAAGGGGGGCATAACTTACACCCTCTTCTTCCTGTGGTTTAGGCTCTAATTTCCCCTCTTTCCAAAGTTCTAAAGCCTCTCTTAAGGCAGAAATGGAGAGCTGACTTAATTTTTGGAGTAAACTTTCTGTATTATCCTCCTCAGAAATAGTAAGGCTCTTTTGTAATAGAATAGGGCCTGTGTCCATTCCTTCATCCATAAGCATAATAGTAACACCTGTCTCTTTTTCCCCATTTAATAGGACCCATTGAACAGGAGAAGCTCCACGATACTTAGGAAGCAACGAAAGATGAATATTCCAGCAACCCTCTTTTGGAATTTCGAGGACCTCCTTAGGAAGAATCTTTCCATAAGCAAAGACAACTATTAAGTCTGGAGAAAGCTCTCTTAAAGTAGAGAGAAAGGAAGGATCTCTCATTTTTTGGGGCTCAAGAACTTTTAAGCCCCTTTCAAGGGCCCAAATTTTAACAGGGGAAGGGGAGAGGGTAAGTCCCCTCCCTTTAGGTTTATCTGGTTGAGTTATAACCCCAAGAAGTTCTTCATTCTTATAGAGAAACTCTAGTACAGGAAGGACAAATTCCGGGGTCCCAAAAAAAAGAACTTTATATTTTTTCATTAATGAACAGTTGCCTTTCTAAATTCTATTTCATTAACTTCATTGATATCGACGATGATTTTATCTCCCTCTTCAAAAATCCCTTCAAGAACCTTTATAGCTAATGGATTTTCAATATAGCGCTGTATGGCTCTCTTAAGAGGTCTTGCTCCAAAAAGGGGATCATATCCTACATTAGCAAGCCACTCTTTAGTCTTCTCCGTAAGTTCGAGAGAAAGCCCTTTTTCAGAAAGCCTTTGATTGAGATATTTTATCTGAATATCCACAATTCTAATTATATCCTCTTTAGTAAGATTATTAAAGATAATAATTTCATCAATTCTGTTCAAAAATTCTGGTCTAAAGGTAGATTTTAGGAGATCAAAGATTCTTCCCTCAATCTCTTTGCGATCAAGATAGGTATCTTGGAAGTAGTGGCTCCCAACATTGGAAGTCATAATAATAATAGTATTTCTAAAATCAACGGTTCTTCCCTTTCCATCAGTAAGTCTTCCATCATCAAGTACTTGAAGAAGAAGATTAAAGACATCGGGATGGGCCTTTTCTACCTCGTCAAAGAGGATAACTGAATAGGGCCTCCTTCTTACAGCCTCAGTAAGCTGGCCTCCTTCTTCATAACCCACATATCCAGGAGGGGCTCCGATTAACCTTGCCACAGAGTGTTTTTCCATATATTCACTCATATCAATACGGATCATAGCCTGTTCTGTGTCAAACATAAATTCTGCCAGGGCTTTGGCAAGCTCAGTCTTACCAACTCCAGTTGGTCCAATAAAGAGAAAAGATCCAATTGGTCTGTTGGGGTCTTTAAGACCAGCTCTTGCCCTTCTTAAAGCATTAGCTACAGCACTGATAGCATGGTCTTGACCTACAACACGCTCTTTGAGTCTCTCTTCAATCTTTAGAAGTTTTTCTCTTTCACTCTCCAGGAGTCTTTTTACAGGGATACCTGTCCATTTAGAAACAATCTCAGCAATGTCCTCTTCATCAACTTCTTCCTTTAAAAAGCGCTTACCGCTCTTTTGAATTTGGGATAGTCTTTCATTTTCCTTTTCAAGCTCTTTTTGGAGTTGGGGAATTTGTCCATAGATGATTTCGGCAACTCTATTCAGATCTCCCTGTCTTTCTGCCTGTTGAGCCTCAATCTTCAATTGGTCAATTTTTTCCTTAAGTTTTCTTATGTTTTGAATGATTTCTTTTTCTTTTAGCCATTGGGCTTTTAATTCTTTAGCTTCTCTTCTTAATTCCTCAAGCTGTTCAAGGAGTTTTTGATATCTCTCCCTTGCCTTAGGATCTGTCTCCTTTTCTAAGGCGACTTTTTCTATCTCGAGTTGTTTGATTTTTCTCTTAATTTCGTCAATAACTGTGGGCATAGAGTCAATTTCTATTCTTAATTTAGCTGCCGCCTCATCAATCAGGTCAATGGCTTTATCAGGGAGAAATCTATCCGTAATGTAGCGGTGAGAAAGCATAACTGCTGCAATGATAGCATTGTCTGTGATACGAACCCCATGGTGCACTTCATATTTTTCCTTAAGACCTCTCAGAATAGCAATGGCCTGTTCAGGAGTTGGCTCATCCACGTAAACAGGTTGAAACCTTCTTTCAAGGGCAGGATCTTTTTCAATATATTTGCGGTATTCATCAATGGTAGTTGCACCAATACAGCGAAGCTCTCCTCGAGCTAAAGCAGGCTTTAACATATTGGCTGCATCAATAGCCCCCTCAGCAGCACCTGCTCCCACAAGGGTATGAATCTCATCAATAAAAAGAATAATTTCACCCTCACTAGATTGGACCTCTCTTATTACACCCTTTAATCTATCTTCGAATTCTCCTCTAAATTTAGTTCCTGCAAGAAGGGCTCCTAAATCAAGCTGGATGATCCGTTTATTTTTTAAAACTTCAGGCACATCTCCTGCAGCAATTCTTTGAGCAAGTCCCTCTACGATAGCTGTTTTCCCAACTCCTGGCTCTCCAACTAACACCGGATTGTTCTTAGTTCTCCTGGTAAGAATATGCATGACTCTTCTTATCTCTTCATCTCTTCCAATGACAGGATCAAGCTTACCAGCCTTGGCAAGGGCTGTAAGGTCCCTTCCAAATTTTTCAAGAACTTGATATTGTTCTTCGGGGTTCTGGTCAGTTATCCTTCTTCCTTTACGGATCTGATTTATAACCTCCTTAGCAGAAGTAAAGGTAATGCCCCTTTTTCTTAAAATTTCTCCTGCCCTTGAGGTACTATCAATGATAGCCAAAAAGAGATGCTCTGTGGAAATAAATTCATCCCTCATTTCTTTGGCAAGGGCTTTAGCTCTATCAAGAACTTGTTTGGCTGGCAAAGAATAATACAATTGATAGGTACCACCAGAAACTCTAGGGAGCCTCTCAAGGATCTCTTCAAGCTCCGTTGAGACAATCTTAGAGTTTACACCGAGTCTATCGAGAATAACAGGAATAAATCCTCCTTCCTGGTCTACAAGGGCTTTTAAAAGGTGTTCAGGATGAAGCTCTGTATGATTGTAAGATTCTGCAAGTTTTTGCGCACTTTGCAGGGCTTCTTGGGCCTTAAAAGTAAATTTTTCTAATTTCATCTTAACCTCCCATAGCTTTAGGTAGTTTTAAAAGTAAAGATAATTTTAAAAAAAATAAATTTCAAGGGATGTATTTAAAAATTAAGTATGTCAAATGAGCTCTTGAATTTGAAAAGACAATGTTTAATTTTTGTATTAGCAAGTTTAAAAAAACAAAATTTAAAAAGGAGGTGATAGATATGGCAGAATTAACCATTTGGCGTCCATTTCAAGAATTAAGGAGAGAAATGGATCGTATATTTCAGGAATTTTTTGGCACAAAAAGTTCATTTCCTGAAAGATGGGAGTCATTTGAATGGGTACCTGCTGTAGATGTTTCGGAAACTGATAAAGAGGTGATTGTAAAAGCTGATTTACCGGGTGTTAAGCCTGATGATATTGAAATTAATATTGTGGATAATGTGTTGACTATTAAAGGTGAAAAGAAAAGAGAAGAAGAAGAGAAAAAAGAAAATTATTACAGAGTGGAAAGATATTACGGAAGTTTTATGAGAGCAATTCAGCTTCCCAGTGAAGTAGATGTAGAAAAGGTGAAGGCTACTTATAAAGACGGTGTGTTAAAGGTAATCTTACCGAAGAAAGAAGAGGCTCAGAAAAAAGTCATTAAGATTGAAGTAGAAAAGTAAAATGATCAAATCCTTTGGGGGGGAGGCTTTTTCTCTCCCCCTTTTTAGTTAAGAAAAGAATTTCTCCAACCCCTTCGATAATTCTTCCAAGGTAAAATATTTTTTTATTTATCTTGGTTAAATAGGGAAGATTTTTTTCGGGGATAGTAAATAAAAGGGCATAGTCTTCGCCTCCTGATAGAGCCTCTTCAAGAGTAGCTCCTTCTTCAAGGGGTATTTTTTCCTCTTCAATTTCTGCAGAGACTTGTGAAGCTATACAGAGCCTTGAGAGATCAAGGAGGAGTCCGTCTGAGATATCAATAGCAGAGCTAGCTATATTTCTAAGGAATAGGCCTAATTCAATCTCGGGCTCAGGCCTTAGATGGGCTTTTTTAAAATTCTCTGGTATTTGGTCTAAGGGTTTTTCCTTAATCCATCTTAAGAAGGCAGAGCTTCCCCCAAGGGCTCGTGATACAAAGAGATAGTCTCCTTTTTTGGCACCCTTTCGGAGAAGGGGCTTTTCTGTTTCTCCCACAAGAGTGAGAGAAAAAAAGAAAAAGGGGCTTCTGACAGTGTCTCCCCCAGTTAAATAGGCAGAATATTTTTCAAGAGTTGAGACAAGTCCTTCCATAAAGGGATCAATAAAAGAGGGATCGATAGGTTTGGGGGAGCCAAGAGTTAAGAGGGCCCATTTAGGCCATCCACCCATAGCAGCGATATCACTTAAATTAGAAGCTGCAAGTTTTACTCCAAGAGAGTAAAAATCAAAATAGGCCAAATCAAAATGGATACCTTCAACTAAGGTGTCTGTGGTTAAAAGGAGATAATGATTTTCTTTAATTTCGATTACAGTGGCATCCTCATTATAAGTGGCAATAACTGGCAGTTTTTCATAAAGATATTTTTTTAAATATTCAAGCCACTCCCTTTCATTCATTAAAGGGCACTCATCAATTCATATTCACTGAAAAAGAAGGCAATTTCCTTAGCAGCAGATTCTGGGCTATCAGACCCGTGGACGGTATTTTTTTCTTTATCAAGGGCAAAGAGCTTTCTTATCGTTCCTTCGGCGGCCTCCTTAGGATCTGTTGCTCCCATAATTTCTCTAACTCTCTTTATAGCATTTTCTCCCTCAAGAACCATCGCAACTACTGGGCCTGAACTCATATAGTTGGTAAGATCTTCATAAAAAGGTCTCTCTTTATGGACAATGTAAAAGGCCTTGGCCTGCTCTTTAGAAAGCCTCACTTTCTTTAAAGCAACAACTTTTAAGCCTTTTTCTTCAAAAATACTTATTACCTTTCCAATAAGGTTTCTTTCAACCCCATCTGGCTTAATCATAACAAGGGTCCTTTCCATGACTTCTCCTCCTAAAAAATTTTTCTTAAATATATCACTAATTTGGGGCTTTTGAAGAAATTTTTGGTAGATCCTTTCTTAAGAGCCCTCTTAAAGGGAGTTTTAGGTGACAAGGGTGCATAAATTTCCAAACTTTAAAGAGAACAAAAATAGGAAAGTTTCTCCTTACATTAAACCAAAATTTGCTAAGAAGCAGAAAGAGTGGGATTTAAGAAAATATCTTTAGATCTCAAGAGAGATAGAGCGATACAAAAACTTGAAAAATCAATTAATAAAAGTTAAATTTTCAATTTACAATTTGGACTTTAGTTCAAGGAGATAGAGATGCTAAAGGGGAGAGAGATTAGGCAAAAATTTCTTGAATTTTTTAAAGAAAGGGGGCATGAAGTTGTTCCGAGCTCACCTTTAATTCCCAAGGATGATCCTACTCTTCTTTTTACCAATGCAGGGATGGTTCAGTTTAAAAGGATTTTTCTTGGTGAGGAGGTTCGCCCTTATAAGCGAGCTGTATCTTGTCAGAAGTGTATGAGAGCAGGGGGAAAGCACAATGACCTTGAAAATGTGGGATATACAGCCAGGCATCATACTTTCTTTGAGATGCTTGGAAACTTCTCTTTTGGAGACTATTTTAAGGAAGAGGCTATAGCCTATGCCTGGGAATTTGTTACTAAGGAGCTATCTCTACCCAAAGAGAGACTTTATGTTACCGTGTTTAAGGAGGATGACGAGGCGGTCAGGCTTTGGAAAAAGATCTCAGGTCTTCCTGAAGAGAGAATCCTTCGTCTTGGAGAAAAGGATAATTTCTGGATGATGGGGGATACAGGTCCTTGTGGGCCTTGTTCGGAAATCGTATTTGACCAGGGGGAGGCCTTTTCCTGCGGAAGGCCTGATTGTCAACCAGGCTGCGATTGTGATCGCTACCTTGAGATCTGGAACCTTGTTTTTATGCAATATGAGAGATTGCAGGATGGAACATTAAAACCCCTTCCTAAACCAAGTATTGATACAGGTATGGGCCTTGAGAGGATAACTGCTGTGGTTCAGGGAGTTCCCACCAATTACGATACTGATCTTTTTGCAGGGCTTATGAAGGCTATTTCAGAGATTACAGGAAGGGCCTTTAAAGAAAGCAAGGAAACTGAGATTGCCTTTAGAGTGATAGCTGACCATGTGAGAGCAAGTGTTTTTCTTATTTCAGAGGGAGTTATGCCTTCCAATGAAGGAAGGGGTTATGTCCTAAGAAGAATTATAAGAAGGGCTGAGAGATTTGGAAAAATTCTTGGCCTTAAAGAGCCTTTTCTTTATAAATTAGTAGATCCAATAATTATGGAATATGGCGAAATTTATCCTGAGGTAAGAGAAGAGAAAGAGGTTGTTAGTAAGGTTTTAAAAATTGAGGAAGAAAGATTCTTAGAGACCTTGAATTATGGACTTGAAATTCTTGAAAGAGAGGTTGCAAGGTTAAAGGTTGAAGGAAAAAAGGTTATTCCTGGTGAGCTTCTTTTCAAACTTTATGATACCTATGGCTTCCCCTATGATCTTGTAAGAGATTATGTTTTGCCTCTTGGGTTTGATCTTGACCTCTCTGGCTTTGAGGCTTTAAGAGAAAAGGCAAGAGAAGAAAGCAGAAAATCTTGGAAAGGGGCCCTTGAAAAGGTACCTGAAGAGATAAAGGCCCTTGTTCAAGAGGGGGTACAAACTCTCTTTGTGGGTTATGAGGAGTTAAAGACCAGAGGTAAGATTATTTCTCTTTTTGGAGATTACTTAATTACTGATATAACCCCTTTTTACCCTGAGGGTGGAGGCCAGGTTGCAGACAGAGGTCTTATCCTTGGGAAAGAAGGAAAAGCTGAAGTGGTTGATGTGCAAAAAATAGGTGAGGTTATTTATCACAAAGTGAAGTTCCTTTCAGGGAAGTTTGAGGTTGGAGAAGAGGTTGAACTCCAGGTTTTTGAGGATTTAAGACACCATACCGCAAGACATCACACAGCAACCCATTTACTTCATGCGGCCTTAAGAAAGGTTTTAGGGAATCATGTAAGACAGGCAGGGTCCCTTGTTGAGCCAGAAAGACTGCGTTTTGATTTTACTCATTTCCAGGGTTTAAGCGAAGAAGAGATTAAAGAAATAGAAAGGCTGGTGAACTCCTGGATTTTGAGGAATTATCCCTTGGAGATTAGGTGGGTAAAGAAGGAAGAGGCTGAAGCCCTTGGGGCTCTTGCTTTTTTTGAGGAAAAGTATGGAGATATTGTAAGGGTGGTTAGAATTAATGAAATCTCCTGTGAACTCTGTGGAGGAACTCATGTTAGAGCCACAGGGGAGATCGGGCTTTTTAAAATTCTTTCAGAAAGCAGTGTAGCCAGTGGAATTAGAAGAATTGAGGCTGTAGCAGGACTTAAAGCTTATGAATACTTACTTAATCTGGAGGATAAAATTAAAGCCCTATCAGGGAAACTTAAGACCTCTCCCAAGGAGATTGAAAGGCGAGTTGAGGCTTTGCTTTCTGAGGTAGCCAAACTTCAAAGAGAAATTAAGACGCTAAAGTCAAGAGATATTAAGAGTGAGCTTGAGGCCAAACTTAAAGAAGTTTGTGAGGTCAATGGTATTAAAATCCTTGTGACCAAAATTCAAACTGAAAAAATGGAGGAATTGCGGGAAATGGGAGATTTTTTTAAAAATAAAATAGGTTCTGGAATCTTTTTTTTAATAGGGGAAAGGGAAGAGGATAATCTTGCAGTATGTATGATAACAAAGGATCTTGCTCAAAAGATTCAAGCTGGAGAAATTTTTAAGGCTCTTCAGAGAGAGCTTGATCTAAAGGGTGGAGGTAGAGCTGAGCTTGCCCAGGGAAGCTTTAAAAAGAAAGTTTCCCTTGAGGAGATAAGAAAAAAACTTGAGGAGGTAATAATCTGCTATGGCAAAACCAATTAAAATTGAAGTGTTTATGAGTCTTACTTGTAGCAGTGAGCCCCAATTAAGAGAAAACATCGAGAAGGCCCTTTCACTTGAGGGAATCTCTGCAGAGGTAGTTTTCCAAAGATTAAGACCTGAGGAAGCAAAAAAATTGGGGCTTAAGGGTTCTCCTACTGTTAGAATTAATGGAGAGGAAATTCAACCTCTTCCCCAGGGAGGCTTTACTTGAAGACTTTTTGTGGATGAGACCGGGCGTCTTCTTCCTTACCCTTCTGTAGGCATTATCCGCCAAAAACTAAAGGAGATTATTTCAAAAGAAATCTCTTAGGAGTTAAGATCTCAAACATAGAAATGGGTTTTTCTAAAAAGGCTATTACTTCTATTAAATAAAACCTCTGAGGCTCCTTTTTTATTTTTTTTAAGAGAGGTTGGCTTATCCAGTGGGAATCTTCAAGAAGGTTATAAAAATAAGAATCTATTCCAAAGAATCCGTCAAGAAAGTGGGCTATAAGGTGAAAAACCTTGCTTAAATAACC
>PNIE01000101.1 GCA_002877875.1 Caldimicrobium thiodismutans | reverse complement strand
CCAGCAAAAGAGAGTTTTTCTCTAATTTCTATAGGGGCAGTTTTATGGTTTAATCCTATAAGTAAAATTTTATAGAGAGCTTCCATAGGTATGAAATCCTTTAAAGTAAAAGTTTATAATAAAAAAGGTAAAAAACCATAGAATACCCCCTAGGAGAAACATGTAGGCAAGCCTTTTACCTCTCCATCCAATAAGGATCCTCTGATGAATCATTCCTGCATAGATTAGCCAAAGAGAAAGAGTTATAGTCTCTTTAGCAGACCATCTCCAGTAACTACCAAAAGCAAGCTCACTCCAAATGGCTCCACTTATAATCCCCAGAGTTAATAGAAAAAAACCATTATATAAGGCTTTTTCTGCGATTCTTTCAAGGGAGTGTAAAGGAGGAAGCTTTCTGAAAAAATATCCGAAGCGTTTCTTTTTGATTTCTCTTTCTTGTAGAAGATACATCAAGGAAGCTATTAAACCAGCCATAAGAAAGGCATGCGAAAGGAGAGCGCATATGACATGTAAAGGAAACCAGAAACTTTTTATGTAAGGGGAAAAGGGTGAATAAAGAGATTTCTTTGAAAAAAGCATATTTAAGAGGAGAAAAAGTATAGGAAGTGGGAGATAAAAAGTGGCAAGGGTGTAAGCCTTTTCTCTTCCCAAGGCAAAATAAAAATAAACAAGAATTAAGAGAAAGGAAAAGAGTCCCAAAACCTCATTGAAGGTAAAAAGGGAGGTAGTATAGATTTCCTTTGCCGTAAATAATATATATAAAAAATGAAAAATTAATCCTACTAAAAGGACTCCATGAGTCAGTTTTAAAGCCTTTTTTTCTAAAGTTTTAAAGTAAAAGAGTGAACCTATCCAAGAGATTAAATATATTAAAAAGGTCAGATTTAAAAAAAGGGCTGACATTCAAAGGTTATTCTTCTTTGGGTTTTTTCCTAACAATAAAAACTGAGCAAGGAGAGTAAGTAACAACTTTAGCTGCAGTGCTTCCAAGGGTATATCTTAAAATATCAGGTCTTGTTCCCTTAGCTCCCATAATTAGAAGATCAGCCTCTTTTTTCTCCACAAATTTAAGAATAGCTTCAGGTACTGAGAAATCTTCTATAATCTCTGTTTGTAATTTGAGATCAGAAAAGAGACTTTTAGCTTCGCTCATCAAATTTTCAGCCTTTTTTCGTAAGGCAGAGATTTCATCACTGCTCATATCTTCTCTTTTAGCAACTACCGTAAGAAGGGTAAGTTCACCACCTTCATCTTCCAAAAACTTTTTGGCAAGTCTTACACCCTCTTTGGCATCCTCTGATCCATCATAGGCTACTACTATTTTCATAATTCTCCCCCTTTAAAGAAAATTTATTTTAAATTATAGCATATTCTTTTTCTCAAGACAAATGAAAAATTCTTTATTTCCTTTGGTTCCAAGGATAGGACTTTCACAAACACCCAGAGGTTTAAAACCTATCTTTTCTGAGAACTCCCAGATATCCTGAACCACCTTAAAATGAAGCCTTGGATCTCTAACTATCCCTTTTTTAACCTCTCTTTTCCCTAGCTCAAATTGGGGTTTAATTAAGGCTAAGACCTTGCCATTTTCTTTGAGAAGAGGAGGAAGCACAGGTAAGATTTTTTTCAAGGAGATAAAGGAAACATCTACGGTGATTAAATCAAATTTTTCTGGAAACATTTCTGGGGTAAGATATCTGGCATTAATTTCCTCCATGAGGATAACCCTTTTGTCTTCCCTCAATTTTTGATGCAGTTGACCTTTCCCCACATCAAGGGCGTAGACCCTTTTAGCTCCTCTAAGGAGAAGACAGTGAGTGAATCCTCCGGTAGAGGCTCCGATATCAAGAGCAATCATCTCCTTTGGATCAATTTCAAAGACTTCAAGGGCCTTTTCCAGTTTAAGCCCACCTCTTGAAACATAGGGGAAATCTACCTCTAGGTGAAGTTTGACGCTTTCTGGAAGAGTCTCTCCAGGTTTCTTTACTTTAATAAAATTTTTACCATCGAGACTAAAAAAAACTTTTCCTGCAAGTATTAGAGCCTGAGCCTTTTCTCTGCTCTCACAAAGCCCCTTTTCAACAAGAAGTTTATCTGCTCTGATCTTTTTAGGCTTCAATTTCTTGATTAATAGTTAATAAAATTATCCTATGAGTCCCTTTTCTTTTAAGGACTTCAAGCCCTTTTTTTGAGATTTCAAGAAGAGTGGAAGCTCGAGGCTCTTTTTTAGGATCAATGTTTTTAGGTTCGTAGGTAATCACCGCTATGTAAGCAGAAATTTTTTCTTGATAAAGAAGATTAGCCACTTCTTCCACCTTTCTTAAAATTTTTCTTGCAACCACCATCGCCCCTTGCGAGGGAGTCTCAGGAAGCAAGATGTAAAAGTTCTTTTTTTCTTTCGGAGAACATACAAGGTCAACCCTCCTAAGAGATTTTATGAACTCCTTAGAGAGATGTTTAAGAAAATTTTCTTCTTCACTAAAGCTATACTTTTCAGCTATTTTTTCTAAGTTGTCTATCTCCACAGTCAAGAGACTAAAAACTCTTTTATATCTTTTAGCCCGAAGCATTTCTTCTTTTAGACGCTTAAGAAAATATCCTTCTTGATAAGCTCCTGTAAGGTTGTCATAAATACTTTCTTTTTCTAATTTTTCTGAGAGAAGAACTAACCTCTCCTCAAGCTCCCTTTTTTCGCGACTAAGCATAAGTAGTTTATCTTTATATTCTTCAAGTAATTGAAGGAGATTTTCCTTTTTCTTCTCTTCTTCAAGCCTTAGTTTTTCAAGCTCTTTTTGCCTTTCTTCCTCAAGTTCTCTAAAGGTTTTGAGTTTAAATTCCTGAAAATTGAAGATTTCAAGATAGGGATTGGCAATCTTAGGAAAGATTTCGCCAAAGGCTTCTATTTCTGACTCAGTGAGATAATTGGAAGCAAGCTTTGTGAACTCCTTCCAACGTTCTTCTCTATTTTCGCTAAAAAAACTTCCCACGGCGTGATCAATCATTCTGAGAAAGATAAAATCCTCAAGAATCTCAGGAGGAAGGCCCTCTTTCTCGTTTTCGTTATGATGATGTCTTATATTGAGAATAAATCGTCTTGGTAAGGCATAGTTTTCAAAGTATTCAGCTCCTACAAGGGCATGGTTAACCCCAAAGATTTCTTCTTCTGCAGAAAGAAGACTCTTCCCCTCTTTTTTTAACCGTAAAACCTGTAAGTATTTTTCAGGATTTAGTAAATAGAGAACTAAAATTCCGAAATCTAAAAGATAGGCTGAAATTGGTATATGGGAGGGGTAGTTTTCAATGAGATCAGCAAAATAAAAGCCAGCCACTAGCTGGGAAAGGGCCCTTGCCCAAAACTTAGGGAAACTAAACTCATTAAAAGTTTGCTTTATGAGTTTTTGAGAGATAAGTCCAAGAGCAAGAATTTTGGCTGTATCTTCTCCAAGAACAAGGATGACCTGCCTTGGATTTTCTATGGGGACCTCTCCTTTACGATATTTAGGAAGGTTAGCTACAGTTATTAAAATCTGAGCAATCTCTTTTTCTGTTATTAAAAATTCTTCTATTTCCCTTGGGCTTTTAGTAAGAAAAGTTTGAAGAATTTTTATTCCAATTTTTGGGAAGGGTAACAGCGTTTTATTCTCTTTTTTAAGTAGTTTTTCTAATTCGCCCACTGGTAAAACCCTATTCGAATGTTAAAATAAAAATTTAAACTGGAATTTTATTACATATTTATCGACAGAGCAAGGACAAAAATAAAATTTGCAGGGGGATGTAAAATGGGAGATACTCTAAAGGAGTTAATGATAGAGATGGGGAAAAAGGCTAAGGCTTCTTCTAGAGAGCTTGCCAAGTTGAATACTTCTATAAAAAACGAGGTCTTAAGAGAGGTTGCTAAAAAACTCAGAGAAAAAAAAGAAGAGTTAAAGGAGATTAATGCTAAAGATGTGAATTTAGCCTTGGCTCAGGGTTATAATAAGGCCTTTATTGATAGGCTTACTCTCACCGATAAAGTTATTGAGGCCATGGCTAAGGGGCTTGAGGATGTGGCTTTGCTTCCAGATCCTGTAGGTGAAATTGTGAAGATGTGGCGCCGTCCTAATGGTCTTCTTGTTGGAAAGATGCGTATTCCTCTTGGAGTGATTGCTATTATTTATGAAAGTAGACCTAATGTTACCATTGATGCAGCAGGTCTTTGTTTTAAAAGTGGTAATGCAGTTATTTTAAGGGGAGGAAAGGAGGCTATAAATTCTAATCTTGCCCTCGCAGAAATTTTTAGAGAAACTTTAAAAGAAAAGGGCCTTTCTCCTGATGCCCTTCAGGTGGTTCCAACTACAGATAGAAAGGCTATGGAATATCTCCTTGAACTTGAAGAATATATTGATCTTGTTATTCCGAGAGGGGGTGAGGGTCTCATTAGATTTGTTACTGAGAAATCAAAGATACCCGTAATAAAACACTACAAAGGGGTGTGCCATGTCTATGTGGATAATGAGGCTGATCTTGAAAAGGCCATTAAAATTGCTGTAAATGCTAAATGTCAGAGACCAGGGGTTTGCAATGCTATGGAAACTCTTCTTGTTCACAAGGATATTGCTCCCAAGTTTCTCCCAAGGGTAGCCGAGGAATATCAAAAATATGGAGTAGAGATTAGGGGGTGTCCAGAGACTTTAAAATATATACCCTGGGCTAAGCCTGCTAAAGAGGAGGATTATGGCTATGAATTTCTCGATCTTATTCTTGCAGTAAAAGTGGTTTCCTCCTTAGAGGAAGCTATTAATCACATAAGGGAATATGGGAGTAACCACACAGAAGCTATTGTTACTGAAAATTATAGCAAGGCCATGCAGTTTCTTACTGAGGTTGATGCCAGTTTGGTGCTTGTTAATGCCTCAACAAGATTTAATGATGGAGGAGAGCTTGGTTTAGGGGCAGAGATTGGAATTTCAACCACTAAACTTCATGCCTATGGACCTATGGGGCTTGAAGAATTGACAACTACAAAATTTATAGCCTTGGGTGATGGCCAAATCAGAACTTAAGATAGGTCTTTTGGGAGGCACCTTTGATCCTCCACACCTTGGGCATCTAAGAGTTGCTGAAGAGGTCCGCTTAGCTTTCCATCTCAAAGAGGTCTGGTTTATTCCAGCAGGTTATCCCCCTCATAAAGGTATCCCCTTTTTTAGCTTTGAAGAACGCTTTGAAATGCTTGACCTGGCAACAAGTTCTAATCTCTATTTTAAAGTGCTTGACCTGGAAAGAGAAGAAAGGCCCTCTTATACCCTAAAAACCCTTGAAAAATTAAAAGGCCTATACCCTGAAAGAGAATTTTTTCTCATTGTAGGTTTTGATGCTTTTGTAGAGCTTGAGACCTGGTGGCACTATGAGAAATTTTTGGATTATGCTGAGATAATTGTTGTCTCAAGAGGTTCTGGGGATTGGAAAAAAGGAAAACTTGAGGTTGAAGAGAGGGCTCAAATCCTCTGGGGAGAAAAAGGGAAAGAGAAAGTCCATTTTCTGGAGATCTTCCCTTATGAGATTTCAAGTACCCTTCTTAGAGATTATCTCAAAAAAGGGAGATCTATAAGATACCTTGTACCTGAAGAGGTTTACTTTTACTTAAGGGAAAGAGGATATCTTTCGGTATGAAGGGACAGCCAAAACAAGAAATAACTCCTATGTTTCGTCAATATTTTGAAATAAAGGCTAAATATGCCGATGCAATTCTCTTTTTTAGGCTTGGGGATTTTTATGAGATGTTTTTTGAAGACGCCGAAACAGTTGCTCCCCTTCTATCTCTTGTTCTAACCAAAAGAGAAGCAGGAAAAAATCTTACAGCTCCTATGTGTGGCATACCTGTAGAAAAAAGCGAGATTTATATACAAAAGCTCTTGGAACTTGGTTTTAAGGTAGCCATCTGTGAACAAGTTGAGGATCCAGCTTTAGCCAAAGGCCTTGTAAAAAGAGAGGTAGTTAAAGTATATACTCCAGGCCTTTTTATAGATCTTGGCTTTCTTAAAGATAAAGAAAAGACCTATCTTTCAAGCCTAAAAATAGGAAAAAAAATAGCCCTATCCTTTCTTGAACTTTCCTGTGAAGAATTCTATTTTACCGAATTACCCCAGGATAAGGCCCTTTCTGAACTCCTCAAAAAGGAACCTCGGGAAATTCTTCTTGAAGATACCTTAAAGGAGAGCGAATTCGCTAAGGTTCTAAAACAAAATCTACCTCAGGTTCATCTTACCTTTCTTGAAAAGGAGGAATTTAAAAAATTCAAAGAAAAATTTGCAGGGATTTCTGAGTCAGAGGAGAGCAAAGAGGCCCTTTCAGCCATTTATAGTTATCTTAAAAGATATCAGCCAGCCCTTGCTGAGAGACTGTCAGAACCAAAGTTTTACTATCCTGAAGAGTTTCTCTATCTTGACGAAAATGCTAAAAGAAATCTTGAGCTTGTAAGGAATCTCTGGGATGGAACTGAGAAATACAGCCTTTATTGGGTACTTGATAAAACTAAGACACCTATGGGTTCAAGGCTTTTAAAGGAGTGGATACTTTATCCCCTTAGAGATTTGAAAACCATTCTTGAGAGACAAAAGGTTATAGAGTTTTTCCTTGAAAAGAGAGATTTGAGGGAAAAATTGGCAAAAATTCTTGAAAAACTCTCTGATCTTGAGAGATTGGGAAGTAGGTTAAGCCTAAGGCTTATCAATCCTAAAGAACTTGCCCTTTTAAGAGAAGGACTAAGATTTTTACCAGAACTAAAGATTTATTTAAAAGAGGCAAGGGCTTTTTTTGATTGTCCTGAGGAGTTAAAAAGAATTGAGGAAGATCTTGGAGAAATAAAGGAAATTTTTCAACTTCTTGATTCTGCCCTAGCGGAGGATCCACCCTCTACCCTTAAAGAGGGAGGAATCTTTAAAAGGGGTTTTAATAAAGAGATTGATGAACTTAAAGACTTAAGAGAAAACAGCTTACTTTATCTTTCAAGGCTTGAAGAGGAACTTAAAGTCAAAACAGGAATTCCTACTTTAAAGATTGGCTTTAATAGGGTTTTTGGTTATTATGTTGAAGTTTCAAAGAGTTACTTAAAAATGGTTCCTTCCTATTTTGAGAGGAAACAAACCCTTGTTAATGCTGAAAGGTTTATGGTTCCAGAACTTAAGAAGCTTGAGGAAAAGATCCTCTCAGCTGAAGAAAAGCTTAAAAATCTCGAGTATGAACTTTTTATACAATTAAGAGAAGAGATTGCCAAGGAGGCAGAAACCATAAAGAGATCAGCCAGGGCCTTAGCTAAGCTTGATGTTTTTATAGCCCTCTCTGAGGTTGCTGAAAAATATCATTATGTTTGTCCTGAAATTACAGAGGAAAAGGTTCTTTACATTGAAGAAGGAAGACATCCCGTTCTTGAAAGAATCCTTGGAGAGGAAAATTTTATCCCCAATTCCCTTGAACTCAAAGAGGGAGAGACAGAGTTTTTAATCATTACTGGCCCAAATATGGGAGGAAAATCCACCTTTTTGAGACAAAATGCCCTTATAGTGATTCTTGCTCATATGGGAAGCTTTGTTCCTGCTAAAGCTGCAAGGATCGGTGTTTTTGATAAAATTTTCACAAGAATAGGGGCAGGAGATGAACTTATCCGTGGAAAAAGCACCTTTATGGTAGAAATGAGTGAATGTGCCAGGATTTTAAAGCATGCTACCTCTCGGTCCTTAGTTATCTTAGATGAAGTAGGGAGAGGAACCAGCACCTTTGATGGTATGTCCCTTGCCTGGGCTATAGCCGAATATCTTTACAAAAATAAAGTTTTCACTTTGCTGGCTACACACTATTTTGAACTTACTGAGCTTGCCAAAAACTTTCCTGGAATAAAGAATTTCCATGCAGAGGTTAGGGAATGGCAAGATCAGGTTATTTTTCTGTATCGGATTCTACCAGGAGCAGCCAGTCAGTCTTATGGAATAGAAGTGGCAAGACTTGCAGAACTACCAGAAGAAGTTATTAAAAGAGCTAAAGAAATCTTAGACACCCTTGAGAAAAGAAAGCCCAAGTTTTACAAAAAACAACTTTCTCTTTTTTTGGGGGATGAAAATTCAGCTATTATTGATAAAATAAAGAAAATTAATCCAGACCAGTTAACTCCTAAGGAGGCCTTAGAATTCCTTTATCAATTAAAAAGGGAATTAGAAAAAAGTTAATATTTTTGTTTTTTTTAATTTTTTTTAGCCTCTTTTCTTTTTCTTTTTCTGAGGAGGTAATCTATCATCAGGTCAAAAAGGGAGAAAACCTTGAATCCATTGCCCAAATATACAAGGTGAGTGTTGAAGATATAAAGAAATGGAATCATTTAAAGACTTCTAAATTAAAAGTCGGTCAGAGGCTTCTCATTAAAAAGCCTTTAAGTAAAGATTCTATAAGTGAGAAGGAAATCGTACATATTGTGAAGAAGGGGGAGAATCTTCAATCTATTGCAAGAAAATACAAAGTAAGTATTGAAGATATAAAAAGACTTAATGATTTAAAAAGTGATAAATTAATAGTTGGCCAAAAGCTTCTCATTAAAGGAGAAGCAAAAATAAAAGAAGAACCTAAAAAAGAAGAAACTTCTCCATCAAGGTCACTTAATGAGGAAGAAAAGGTTATTTATCATGTAGTAAAAAGAGGGGAAAGTTTAAAAGATATAGCTCAAAAATATGGAGTTACTATAGAGGATATTAAAAACTGGAATAATCTTAAAAAAAGTAAAATTTATGCTGGTCAAAAACTTGTTATAAAAAAGACTATATCAAGTGAACCTGAAAAAGTTAAAGTTGAAAAGGAGTCTCCTAAGAAAAGGCCAAAGGAAATAATTTATACTGTAAAACCTGGAGAAACTCTTAGTCAAATAGCCAAGTCATTTGGGGTAAGTGAAGAAGAAATTATAAAACTTAATAATTTAAAAAACAACCAGGTAAGATCAAGGCAAAGACTTCTAATAAGGCTTCCAGAGGAAGGGTTACAAGTTAAGCCAGAGGGAAAAGGTGAGACAAAGACAGAGGTAAAAGAAAAGGTAAAAGAAGAGGCTTCAAGTTTAGAAGAGGCCTTTGAAAATCTTAAAAAAGAGGAGGAATTACTTAGAAAAAAAGGGCTTTCCCGAAGGGACTATCTTAAGCTTATTTCTCAATACAGGCATTTATATCTTCTATATCCTTCAAGCGAAATAGCACCTTTTGCCCTTCTTAAAACAGCAGACCTTTACTATGAACTATATCACCATTCTTTAAGAAAAGAGGATTTGTTAGAGGCTGCTAAAAAATATGAGTTTTTTCTGAAACAGTTTTCTAACCATCCCCTAAAGGAAAGGGCTATTTTAAGTCTACTTGAGATATATGAAAGGGAGCTTAAGGACTTTCAAAAAGCAGAGGAAATTAAGAGAAACTGGGGCCTTTATTTAAAGCAAGGGAAAAAGCCCTATAAAGAGGCTCTTTATAATGAAACCTCTGTAAAAAAAGAAAAGCCAAATAAAGTTCCTGAACTTATAGCAGATTTAAAAAAGGTCCTAAATGTTGAGGCTGTAACTGGGGTTGATTATACGAGGATTATTATAGAGCTTAATGGAAATTTTAATTATCAATTAAACCTTCTGCCTGAGAGAAAAGATTATCCTCCCAGACTTTATGTGGATATTTCTCCAGCGGTATTGGATTATAAAGTTAAAAGGCTAATTGATCTTGAAGATAAACATCTCAAAGCCGTAAGGATTGGTCAATTTGATCCTCAGACAGTGAGGGTGGTCTTAGATCTGAAAAGTCTTAATGATTATAAGGTCTTCAAATTAACTCAACCTTATCAACTAATTATTGATCTTGTTGGGAAGGAAAAGGCGATTATCAAGGAAAGAGGAAGTGTTATAGCTAAGAAAGAAAAGCCTAAGTCATGGGCTAAAAAAAGAGAGAGTAAAATTATAGCTAAGTCTGAGGAAGAAAATAAATCTGAGGGAAAATCTAAGGAATCTTATATTAATGTAGCCAGACAGTTTGGGCTTGGCGTTAGGAGGATTATGCTTGATCCTGGACATGGTGGAGAAGATCCTGGAGCCGTAGGTCCTAATGGTTTGAAAGAAAAGGATGTGGTTTTAAAGCTTGCCAAGATGGTAGGCAAAAAACTTGAAGAAAGGTTAGGTGTTGAGGTTTTATATACGCGGGACAAAGATGTCTTTATCCCCCTTGCTAAAAGGCCAGCTCTGGCTAATTCTCTAAAGGCTGATCTTTTTATTTCCCTTCATCTAAATGCCTCACCAGATTCCAAGGCTAAGGGCTTTGAAACTTATTACCTTAACTTTACTACTGACCCGGAGGCTATGAGAGTTGCTGCTTTAGAAAACCGTGCCAATGATCAAGGACTTGCAGATTTACAAGATCTTGTAAAGGCTATCCTTGCTAATACCAAACTTAAAGAATCAAGGGAGCTTGCTAATAAGGTACAAAAAGAAATGGTAAAACATCTTACAAGATATTTTTCTGATATAGAAGACAGAGGAGTTAAATCTGCACCCTTTTTTGTTCTTGTTGGAACAAGGATGCCAGCCATATTGATTGAAGCAGATTTTATAACTAATCCTGTAATTGCCAAGAGATTTGAAGGAGAAGATTATCTTGAAAAGATTGCCGAGGGCATTGTTAAAGGTATAGAAGCTTATATTCAGAGCTTAAAGCTATCTGTATATCCTTAACTATGAAAAACGAGCTATTAGTTGGCCTTGAAGTTTTCCTTTTAAAAGAAAAGTATAAAGACTATAAAAAGGCCAAAGTAGCCCTTTTAACCCATCAAGGGGCTGTAACTAGGGATTTCAAACTATCCTATCAAATTTTCTTTACTCTATTTGGAGAAAAACTCCTATATCTCTTTTCTCCCCAACATGGCCTTTTTTCTGAAAAACAGGCTAATATGATAGGATCTCCTGATGAAAGGGAGCCTCTTTACGGTATCCTTGTGAAAAGCCTTTATGGACCAAGATTAACCCCTGATCCTGAGGATCTTAAAGGAATAGATGTCATTTTTGTTGATTTACAAGATGTAGGATGCAGGGTTTATACCTATATCTGGACTTTGTATCTCCTTTTAAGTGTGGCTGATATTTTAGGAAAAGAGGTGGTAATTCTTGATCGACCCAATCCTTTAGGAGATAGGGTTGAAGGACCACTTCTTGAAAGGTCCTATTTTAGTTTTGTTGGGCTTGATAGATTACCGATGCGACATGGCTTAACCATAGGAGAAATAGCTCTCTATTTTCAAAAAAGACATTTTCCTAATCTATCTTTAAAAGTTATTTCCATGGAAAATTACCAAAGAGATAAGATTTTTCCTTTTTATAAGAGACCTTGGATTCTGCCCTCACCTAATCTTCCTACTTTTGAGTGTGCCTATGCATATGCTGGTATGGTCCTTCTTGAAGGAACTAACCTCTCCGAAGGGAGAGGAACAACTCTTCCTTTTTTGATCTTTGGTGCTCCCTATCTTCACTTTAAAGAGACCTATAGTCTTCTCCTAGAAAAATTCTCTTTTGAAGATTGGGGTATTAGATTAAGGCCTCTTGTTTTTGAGCCTTCCTTTGATAAATGGAAAGGAAAAAGGTGTTTTGGCTTTCAAATTATGGTGGAAGATTACTCTTTATTTAGACCAGTTTCCTTTGCTCTAAACCTTTTAAAGTTGATAAAGGATACCCATAAAGAATTTGAGTTTCTTGAGGGCCCCTATGAATTTGAAAAAGATAAAAAACCCATAGAGATCCTCATTGGTAACCCAAAGGTTTTAAATTGGATCTTTGGGAATGAAAAAGAATCTCTTGATTTACTTCTTAAAAAAGAGTTAGATCTTTTTTTAGAAGAAGTTAATTCTTTCAGACTCTATCCATAAAAGAGATTTTTT
>PNIE01000073.1 GCA_002877875.1 Caldimicrobium thiodismutans | reverse complement strand
TCCTCCTTGGCAGAATTTAAATAAAATTATACAAAAGTATTAGGAATTCTATATTAATTCTATATTTCTTGTGAAAAAAATCTCTTTTATGGATAGAGTCTGAAAGAATTAACTTCTTCTAAAAAAAGATCTAACTCTTTTTTAAGAAGTAAATCAAGAGATTCTTTTTCATTCCCAAAGATCCAATTTAAAACCTTTGGGTTACCAATGAGGATCTCTATGGGTTTTTTATCTTTTTCAAATTCATAGGGGCCCTCAAGAAACTCAAATTCTTTATGGGTATCCTTTATCAACTTTAAAAGGTTTAGAGCAAAGGAAACTGGTCTAAATAAAGAGTAATCTTCCACCATAATTTGAAAGCCAAAACACCTTTTTCCTTTCCATTTATCAAAGGAAGGCTCAAAAACAAGAGGCCTTAATCTAATACCCCAATCTTCAAAAGAGAATTTTTCTAGGAGAAGACTATAGGTCTCTTTAAAGTGAAGATAGGGAGCACCAAAGATCAAAAAAGGAAGAGTTGTTCCTCTCCCTTCGGAGAGGTTAGTTCCTTCAAGAAGGACCATACCAGCATATGCATAGGCACACTCAAAAGTAGGAAGATTAGGTGAGGGCAGAATCCAAGGTCTCTTATAAAAAGGAAAAATCTTATCTCTTTGGTAATTTTCCATGGAAATAACTTTTAAAGATAGATTAGGAAAATGTCTTTTTTGAAAATAGAGAGCTATTTCTCCTATGGTTAAGCCATGTCGCATCGGTAATCTATCAAGCCCAACAAAACTAAAATAGGACCTTTCAAGAAGTGGTCCTTCAACCCTATCTCCTAAAGGATTGGGTCGATCAAGAATTACCACCTCTTTTCCTAAAATATCAGCCACACTTAAAAGGAGATACAAAGTCCAGATATAGGTATAAACCCTGCATCCTACATCTTGTAAATCAACAAAAATGACATCTATTCCTTTAAGATCCTCAGGATCAGGGGTTAATCTTGGTCCATAAAGGCTTTTCACAAGGATACCGTAAAGAGGCTCCCTTTCATCAGGAGATCCTATCATATTAGCCTGTTTTTCAGAAAAAAGGCCATGTTGGGGAGAAAAGAGATATAGGAGTTTTTCTCCAAATAGAGTAAAGAAAATTTGATAGGATAGTTTGAAATCCCTAGTTACAGCCCCTTGATGGGTTAAAAGGGCTACTTTGGCCTTTTTATAGTCTTTATACTTTTCTTTTAAAAGGAAAACTTCAAGGCCAACTAATAGCTCGTTTTTCATAGTTAAGGATATACAGATAGCTTTAAGCTCTGAATATAAGCTTCTATACCTTTAACAATGCCCTCGGCAATCTTTTCAAGATAATCTTCTCCTTCAAATCTCTTGGCAATTACAGGATTAGTTATAAAATCTGCTTCAATCAATATGGCTGGCATCCTTGTTCCAACAAGAACAAAAAAGGGTGCAGATTTAACTCCTCTGTCTTCTATATCAGAAAAATATCTTGTAAGATGTTTTACCATTTCTTTTTGTACCTTATTAGCAAGCTCCCTTGATTCTTTAAGTTTGGTATTAGCAAGGATAGCCTTTACAAGATCTTGTAAATCTGCAAGTCCTTGATCATTGGCACGGTTTTCTAAAGCAGCAACTCTCATAGCCTCCGGGTCAGTAGTAAAGTTAAGGTAATAAGTTTCAAAGCCCTTAGCCTTGGAATCTGGTGAGGCATTTAGATGAAGGGAAATAAAAAGATCAGCCTTTAGAGAATTAGCCAGAGCTGGCCTTTTAGCAAGGGGGATAAAGACATCTTTGTCCCGCGTATATAAAACCTCAACACCTAACCTTTCTTCAAGTTTTTTGCCTACCATCTTGGCAAGCTTTAAAACCACATCCTTTTCTTTCAAACCATTAGGACCTACGGCTCCAGGATCTTCTCCACCATGTCCAGGATCAAGCATAATCCTCCTAACGCCAAGCCCAAACTGTCTGGCTACATTAATATAAGATTCCTTAGATTTTCCCTCAGATTTATTTTCTTCCTCAGACTTAGCTATAATTTTACTCTCTCTTTTTTTAGCCCATGACTTAGGCTTTTCTTTCTTAGCTATAACACTTCCTCTTTCCTTGATAATCGCCTTTTCCTTCCCAACAAGATCAATAATTAGTTGATAAGGTTGAGTTAATTTGAAGACCTTATAATCATTAAGACTTTTCAGATCTAAGACCACCCTCACTGTCTGAGGATCAAATTGACCAATCCTTACGGCTTTGAGATGTTTATCTTCAAGATCAATTAGCCTTTTAACTTTATAATCCAATACCGCTGGAGAAATATCCACATAAAGTCTGGGAGGATAATCTTTTCTCTCAGGCAGAAGGTTTAATTGATAATTAAAATTTCCATTAAGCTCTATAATAATCCTCGTATAATCAACCCCAGTTACAGCCTCAACATTTAGGACCTTTTTTAAATCTGCTATAAGTTCAGGAACTTTATTTGGCTTTTCTTTTTTTACAGAGGTTTCATTATAAAGAGCCTCTTTATAGGGCTTTTTCCCTTGCTTTAAATAAAGGCCCCAGTTTCTCTTAATTTCCTCTGCTTTTTGAAAGTCCTTAAGCTCCCTTTCATATATCTCAAGTAGACTTAAAATAGCCCTTTCCTTTAGGGGATGGTTAGAAAACTGTTTCAGAAAAAACTCATATTTTTTAGCAGCCTCTAACAAATCCTCTTTTCTTAAAGAATGGTGATATAGTTCATAGTAAAGGTCTGCTGTTTTAAGAAGGGCAAAAGGTGCTATTTCGCTTGAAGGATATAGAAGATATAAATGCCTGTATTGAGAAATAAGCTTAAGATAGTCCCTTCGGGAAAGCCCTTTTTTTCTAAGTAATTCCTCCTCTTTTTTAAGATTTTCAAAGGCCTCTTCTAAACTTGAAGCCTCTTCTTTTACCTTTTCTTTTACCTCTGTCTTTGTCTCACCTTTTCCCTCTGGCTTAACTTGTAACCCTTCCTCTGGAAGCCTTATTAGAAGTCTTTGCCTTGATCTTACCTGGTTGTTTTTTAAATTATTAAGTTTTATAATTTCTTCTTCACTTACCCCAAATGACTTGGCTATTTGACTAAGAGTTTCTCCAGGTTTTACAGTATAAATTATTTCCTTTGGCCTTTTCTTAGGAGACTCCTTTTCAACTTTAACTTTTTCAGGTTCACTTGATATAGTCTTTTTTATAACAAGTTTTTGACCAGCATAAATTTTACTTTTTTTAAGATTATTCCAGTTTTTAATATCCTCTATAGTAACTCCATATTTTTGAGCTATATCTTTTAAACTTTCCCCTCTTTTTACTACATGATAAATAACCTTTTCTTCCTCATTAAGTGACCTTGATGGAGAAGTTTCTTCTTTTTTAGGTTCTTCTTTTATTTTTGCTTCTCCTTTAATGAGAAGCTTTTGGCCAACTATTAATTTATCACTTTTTAAATCATTAAGTCTTTTTATATCTTCAATACTTACTTTGTATTTTCTTGCAATAGATTGAAGATTCTCCCCCTTCTTCACAATATGTACGATTTCCTTCTCACTTATAGAATCTTTACTTAAAGGCTTTTTAATGAGAAGCCTCTGACCGACTTTTAATTTAGAAGTCTTTAAATGATTCCATTTCTTTATATCTTCAACACTCACCTTGTATATTTGGGCAATGGATTCAAGGTTTTCTCCCTTTTTGACCTGATGATAGATTACCTCCTCAGAAAAAGAAAAAGAAAAGAGGCTAAAAAAAATTAAAAAAAACAAAAATATTAACTTTTTTCTAATTCCCTTTTTAATTGATAAAGGAATTCTAAGGCCTCCTTAGGAGTTAACTGGTCTGGATTAATTTTCTTTATTTTATCAATAATAGCTGAATTTTCATCCCCCAAAAAAAGAGAAAGTTGTTTTTTGTAAAACTTGGGCTTTCTTTTCTCAAGGGTGTCTAAGATTTCTTTAGCTCTTTTAATAACTTCTTCTGGTAGTTCTGCAAGTCTTGCCACTTCTATTCCATAAGACTGACTGGCTGCTCCTGGTAGAATCCGATACAGAAAAATAACCTGATCTTGCCATTCCCTAACCTCTGCATGGAAATTCTTTATTCCAGGAAAGTTTTTGGCAAGCTCAGTAAGTTCAAAATAGTGTGTAGCCAGCAAAGTGAAAACTTTATTTTTGTAAAGATATTCGGCTATAGCCCAGGCAAGGGACATACCATCAAAGGTGCTGGTTCCTCTCCCTACTTCATCTAAGATAACTAAGGACCGAGAGGTAGCATGCTTTAAAATCCTGGCACATTCACTCATTTCTACCATAAAGGTGCTTTTTCCACGGATAAGTTCATCTCCTGCCCCTATTCTTGTGAAAATTTTATCAAAAACACCGATCCTTGCAGCTTTAGCAGGAACAAAGCTTCCCATATGAGCAAGAATCACTATAAGGGCATTTTGTCTCAAAAAGGTGGATTTTCCTCCCATATTTGGGCCAGTAATGATTAAAAACTCTGTCTCTCCCTCTTTGAGTTCAAGGGAATTGGGGATAAAATTTTCCTCTCCAAGGATTCTTTCAAGAACGGGATGTCTTCCTTCTTCAATGTAAAGAACCTTTTCCTCTGTAATTTCAGGACAAACATAATGATATTTTTCAGCAACCTCAGAGAGGGCTATAAAAACATCAAGCTTAGCTAAGGCCCTGGCTGATCTCTTTATGGTTTCTGCCTCCTTGGCAATCTCTTCTCTTAATTGTATAAAAAGTTCATACTCGAGATTTTTAAGCTTTTCTTCAGCTGAGAGGATCTTTTCCTCAAGCTTCTTAAGTTCTGGAACCATAAACCTTTCAGCATTAACAAGGGTTTGTTTCCTCTCAAAATAGGAAGGAACCATTTTTAAGTAACTCTTTGAAACTTCAACATAATAACCAAAAACCCTATTAAAGCCAATCTTTAAAGTAGGAATTCCTGTTTTGACTTTAAGTTCCTCTTCAAGCCTTGAAAGATAAAGTAAGCTGTTTTCTCTTAAGTCTTTAAGTTCATCAATCTCTTTATTAAAACCCCTTTTAAAGATTCCTCCCTCTTTAAGGGTAGAGGGTGGATCCTCCGCTAGGGCAGAATCAAGAAGTTGAAAAATTTCCTTTATTTCTCCAAGATCTTCCTCAATTCTTTTTAACTCCTCAGGACAATCAAAAAAAGCCCTTGCCTCTTTTAAATAAATCTTTAGTTCTGGTAAAAATCTTAGTCCTTCTCTTAAAAGGGCAAGTTCTTTAGGATTGATAAGCCTTAGGCTTAACCTACTTCCCAATCTCTCAAGATCAGAGAGTTTTTCAAGAATTTTTGCCAATTTTTCCCTCAAATCTCTCTTTTCAAGGAAAAACTCTATAACCTTTTGTCTCTCAAGAATGGTTTTCAAATCTCTAAGGGGATAAAGTATCCACTCCTTTAAAAGCCTTGAACCCATAGGTGTCTTAGTTTTATCAAGTACCCAATAAAGGCTGTATTTCTCAGTTCCATCCCAGAGATTCCTTACAAGCTCAAGATTTCTTTTAGCATTTTCGTCAAGATAGAGAAACTCTTCAGGATAGTAAAACTTTGGTTCTGACAGTCTCTCAGCAAGGGCTGGCTGATATCTTTTAAGATAACTATAAATGGCTGAAAGGGCCTCTTTGCTCTCCTCTGACTCAGAAATCCCTGCAAATTTTTCTTTGAATTTTTTAAATTCCTCCTTTTCAAGAAAGGTAAGATGAACCTGAGGTAGATTTTGTTTTAGAACCTTAGCGAATTCGCTCTCCTTTAAGGTATCTTCAAGAAGAATTTCCCGAGGTTCCTTTTTGAGGAGTTCAGAAAGGGCCTTATCCTGGGGTAATTCGGTAAAATAGAATTCTTCACAGGAAAGTTCAAGAAAGGATAGGGCTATTTTTTTTCCTATTTTTAGGCTTGAAAGATAGGTCTTTTCTTTATCTTTAAGAAAGCCAAGATCTATAAAAAGGCCTGGAGTATATACTTTAACTACCTCTCTTTTTACAAGGCCTTTGGCTAAAGCTGGATCCTCAACTTGTTCACAGATGGCTACCTTAAAACCAAGTTCCAAGAGCTTTTGTATATAAATCTCGCTTTTTTCTACAGGTATGCCACACATAGGAGCTGTAAGATTTTTTCCTGCTTCTCTTTTGGTTAGAACAAGAGATAGAAGGGGAGCAACTGTTTCGGCGTCTTCAAAAAACATCTCATAAAAATCCCCAAGCCTAAAAAAGAGAATTGCATCGGCATATTTAGCCTTTATTTCAAAATATTGACGAAACATAGGAGTTATTTCTTGTTTTGGCTGTCCCTTCATACCGAAAGATATCCTCTTTCCCTTAAGTAAAAGTAAACCTCTTCAGGTACAAGGTATCTTATAGATCTCCCTTTTTTGAGATAATCTCTAAGAAGGGTACTTGAAATCTCATAAGGGAAGATCTCCAGAAAATGGACTTTCTCTTTCCCTTTTTCTCCCCAGAGGATTTGAGCCCTCTCTTCAACCTCAAGTTTTCCTTTTTTCCAATCCCCAGAACCTCTTGAGACAACAATTATCTCAGCATAATCCAAAAATTTCTCATAGTGCCACCAGGTCTCAAGCTCTACAAAAGCATCAAAACCTACAATGAGAAAAAATTCTCTTTCAGGGTATAGGCCTTTTAATTTTTCAAGGGTTTTTAGGGTATAAGAGGGCCTTTCTTCTCTTTCCAGGTCAAGCACTTTAAAATAGAGATTAGAACTTGTTGCCAGGTCAAGCATTTCAAAGCGTTCTTCAAAGCTAAAAAAGGGGATACCTTTATGAGGGGGATAACCTGCTGGAATAAACCAGACCTCTTTGAGATGGAAAGCTAAGCGGACCTCTTCAGCAACTCTTAGATGCCCAAGGTGTGGAGGATCAAAGGTGCCTCCCAAAAGACCTATCTTAAGTTCTGATTTGGCCATCACCCAAGGCTATAAATTTTGTAGTTGTCAATTCTTCAAGCCCCATAGGTCCATAGGCATGAAGTTTAGTGGTTGAAATTCCAATCTCTGCCCCTAAACCAAGCTCTCCTCCATCATTAAATCTTGTTGAGGCATTAACAAGCACCAAACTGGCATCAACCTCAGTAAGAAACTGCATGGCCTTGCTATAATTTTCAGTAACAATAGCTTCTGTGTGGTTACTCCCATATTCCCTTATGTGATTAATAGCTTCCTCTAAGGAGGAAACCACTTTTACTGCAAGAATAAGATCGAGAAATTCATAGCCATAATCCTCCTCTTTAGCAGGCTTAGCCCAGGGTATATATTTTAAAGTCTCTGGACACCCCCTAATCTCTACTCCATATTTTTGATATTCCTCGGCTACCCTTGGGAGAAACTTGGGAGCAATATCCTTGTGAACAAGAAGAGTTTCCATAGCATTGCAAACCCCTGGTCTCTGACATTTAGCATTTACAGCAATTTTAATGGCCTTTTCAAGATCAGCCTCATTATCCACATAGACATGGCACACCCCTTTGTAGTGTTTTATTACGGGTATCTTTGATTTCTCAGTAACAAATCTAATGAGACCCTCACCCCCTCTCGGAATAACAAGATCAATATATTCTTCAAGTTCAAGGAGATATTCCATAGCCTTTCTATCTGTAGTTGGAACCACCTGAAGGGCATCAGGAGAAAGGCCCTTTTCTTTTAAAGTTTCTCTAAAAATTTCTGCGAGGGCAAGATTAGAATTTATAGCCTCCTTTCCTCCCCTTAAAATAACTGCATTACCACTTTTAAAACAAAGACCTGCTGCATCAATGGTAACATTAGGTCTACTTTCATAAATAATAGCAATCACTCCAAGAGGAATACGCATCTTTCCAACAAGAAGACCATTAGGACGGCGCCACATCTTCACAATTTCACCTACAGGATCTGGAAGCAAAGCCACATCCTCAAGCCCCTTAGCCATGGCCTCAATAACTTTATCGGTGAGAGTAAGCCTATCAATAAAGGCCTTATTATAACCCTGAGCCAAGGCTAAATTCACATCTTTAGCATTAATCTCCTTTAACTCTTCTTTTTTTTCTCTGAGTTTTTTAGCAACCTCTCTTAAGACCTCGTTTTTTATAGAAGTATTCAACTTGGCAAGCTCTCTAGAAGAAGCCTTAGCCTTTTTCCCCATCTCTATCATTAACTCCTTTAGAGTATCTCCCATTTTACATCCCCCTGCAAATTTTATTTTTGTCCTTGCTCTGTCGATAAATATGTAATAAAATTCCAGTTTAAATTTTTATTTTAACATTCGAATAGGGTTTTACCAGTGGGCGAATTAGAAAAACTACTTAAAAAAGAGAATAAAACGCTGTTACCCTTCCCAAAAATTGGAATAAAAATTCTTCAAACTTTTCTTACTAAAAGCCCAAGGGAAATAGAAGAATTTTTAATAACAGAAAAAGAGATTGCTCAGATTTTAATAACTGTAGCTAACCTTCCTAAATATCGTAAAGGAGAGGTCCCCATAGAAAATCCAAGGCAGGTCATCCTTGTTCTTGGAGAAGATACAGCCAAAATTCTTGCTCTTGGACTTATCTCTCAAAAACTCATAAAGCAAACTTTTAATGAGTTTAGTTTCCCTAAGTTTTGGGCAAGGGCCCTTTCCCAGCTAGTGGCTGGCTTTTATTTTGCTGATCTCATTGAAAACTACCCCTCCCATATACCAATTTCAGCCTATCTTTTAGATTTCGGAATTTTAGTTCTCTATTTACTAAATCCTGAAAAATACTTACAGGTTTTACGGTTAAAAAAAGAGGGGAAGAGTCTTCTTTCTGCAGAAGAAGAAATCTTTGGGGTTAACCATGCCCTTGTAGGAGCTGAATACTTTGAAAACTATGCCTTACCAAGACGATTTATTCTCAATATAAGACATCATCATAACGAAAACGAGAAAGAGGGCCTTCCTCCTGAGATTCTTGAGGATTTTATCTTTCTCAGAATGATTGATCACGCCGTGGGAAGTTTTTTTAGCGAAAATAGAGAAGAACGTTGGAAGGAGTTCACAAAGCTTGCTTCCAATTATCTCACTGAGTCAGAAATAGAAGCCTTTGGCGAAATCTTTCCTAAGATTGCCAATCCCTATCTTGAAATCTTCAATTTTCAGGAATTTAAACTCAAAACCTTTAGAGAACTTGAGGAAGAAAGGCAAAAAGAGCTTGAAAAACTAAGGCTTGAAGAAGAGAAGAAAAAGGAAAATCTCCTTCAATTACTTGAAGAATATAAAGATAAACTACTTATGCTTAGTCGCGAAAAAAGGGAGCTTGAGGAGAGGTTAGTTCTTCTCTCAGAAAAATTAGAAAAAGAAAGTATTTATGACAACCTTACAGGAGCTTATCAAGAAGGATATTTTCTTAAGCGTCTAAAAGAAGAAATGCTTCGGGCTAAAAGATATAAAAGAGTTTTTAGTCTCTTGACTGTGGAGATAGACAACTTAGAAAAAATAGCTGAAAAGTATAGCTTTAGTGAAGAAGAAAATTTTCTTAAACATCTCTCTAAGGAGTTCATAAAATCTCTTAGGAGGGTTGACCTTGTATGTTCTCCGAAAGAAAAAAAGAACTTTTACATCTTGCTTCCTGAGACTCCCTCGCAAGGGGCGATGGTGGTTGCAAGAAAAATTTTAAGAAAGGTGGAAGAAGTGGCTAATCTTCTTTATCAAGAAAAAATTTCTGCTTACATAGCGGTGATTACCTACGAACCTAAAAACATTGATCCTAAAAAAGAGCCTCGAGCTTCCACTCTTCTTGAAATCTCAAAAAAAGGGCTTGAAGTCCTTAAAAGAAAAGGGACTCATAGGATAATTTTATTAACTATTAATCAAGAAATTGAAGCCTAAAAAGATCAGAGCAGATAAACTTCTTGTTGAAAAGGGGCTTTGTGAGAGCAGAGAAAAGGCTCAGGCTCTAATACTTGCAGGAAAAGTTTTTTTTAGTCTCGATGGTAAAAATTTTATTAAAGTAAAGAAACCTGGAGAGACTCTTCCAGAAAGCGTCAAACTTCACCTAGAGGTAGATTTCCCCTATGTTTCAAGAGGTGGGCTTAAACTGGAAAAGGCCCTTGAAGTCTTTGAAATTGATCCAAAGGAGATGATTGCTCTTGATATCGGAGCCTCTACCGGAGGATTCACTCACTGTCTTCTCCTTAGAGGAGCTAAAAGGGTCTACGCCCTTGATGTGGGGAAAGGTCAACTGCATCAAAAATTGAGGGAAGACAAAAGGGTTATCCTCATGGAGGAAATTAATGCCAGATATCTTACCCCAGAAATGTTTCCAGAAAAATTTGATTTAATCACCGTAGATGTTTCCTTTATCTCCTTGAAAAAAATCTTACCTGTGCTTCCTCCTCTTCTCAAAGAAAATGGCAAGGTCTTAGCCTTAATTAAACCCCAATTTGAGCTAGGGAAAAGAGAGGTTAAAAAAGGGATAGTTAGAGATCCAAGGCTTCATTTTAAGGTGGTTCAGGATATCTGGGAGTTCTCAGAAAAGATAGGTTTTAAACCTCTGGGTGTTTGTGAAAGTCCTATCCTTGGAACCAAAGGAAATAAAGAATTTTTCATTTGTCTTGAGAAAAAGAATATGCTATAATTTAAAATAAATTTTCTTTAAAGGGGGAGAATTATGAAAATAGTAGTAGCCTATGATGGATCAGAGGATGCCAAAGAGGGTGTAAGACTTGCCAAAAAGTTTTTGGAAGATGAAGGTGGTGAACTTACCCTTCTTACGGTAGTTGCTAAAAGAGAAGATATGAGCAGTGATGAAATCTCTGCCTTACGAAAAAAGGCTGAAAATTTGATGAGCGAAGCTAAAAGTCTCTTTTCTGATCTCAAATTACAAACAGAGATTATAGAAGATTTCTCAGTACCTGAAGCTATTCTTAAATTTGTGGAGAAAAAAGAGGCTGATCTTCTAATTATGGGAGCTAAGGGAACAAGACCTGATATTTTAAGATATACCCTTGGAAGCACTGCAGCTAAAGTTGTTACTTACTCTCCTTGCTCAGTTTTTATTGTTAGGAAAAAACCCAAAGAAGAATAACCTTTGAATGTCAGCCCTTTTTTTAAATCTGACCTTTTTAATATATTTAATCTCTTGGATAGGTTCACTCTTTTACTTTAAAACTTTAGAAAAAAAGGCTTTAAAACTGACTCATGGAGTCCTTTTAGTAGGATTAATTTTTCATTTTTTATATATATTATTTACGGCAAAGGAAATCTATACTACCTCCCTTTTTACCTTCAATGAGGTTTTGGGACTCTTTTCCTTTCTCTTAATTCTTGTTTATTTTTATTTTGCCTTGGGAAGAGAAAAGGCTTACACCCTTGCCACTTTTTATCTCCCACTTCCTATACTTTTTCTCCTCTTAAATATGCTTTTTTCAAAGAAATCTCTTTATTCACCCTTTTCCCCTTACATAAAAAGTTTCTGGTTTCCTTTACATGTCATATGCGCTCTCCTTTCGCATGCCTTTCTTATGGCTGGTTTAATAGCTTCCTTGATGTATCTTCTACAAGAAAGAGAAATCAAAAAGAAACGCTTCGGATATTTTTTCAGAAAGCTTCCTCCTTTACACTCCCTTGAAAGAATCGCAGAAAAAGCCTTATATAATGGTTTTTTTCTATTAACTCTGGGGATTATAAGTGGAGCCATTTGGAGTGAGCTTGCTTTTGGTAGTTACTGGAGATGGTCTGCTAAAGAGACTATAACTCTTTCTCTTTGGCTAATCTATGCAGGAATGATTCATCAGAGGATCCTTATTGGATGGAGAGGTAAAAGGCTTGCCTACATGTTTCTCCTAGGGGGTATTCTATGGTTTTTTACCTTTTTTATTATAAACTTTTACTTTAAAGGATTTCATACCTATGGAAGCTCTCTATAAAATTTTACTTATAGGATTAAACCATAAAACTGCCCCTATAGAAATTAGAGAAAAACTCTCTTTTGCTGG
>PNIE01000082.1 GCA_002877875.1 Caldimicrobium thiodismutans | reverse complement strand
TTTGGTCCCTTTTTTAGTTTGATTTTTATCCATACATAAAGGCTAACAATTATAAAGGCTAAAAGAATAATTCCTAAGGATCCCTTATGGAGATATTCTTTTAAAAGAGCTTCATTTTTTCCAAGGTAGTATCCACAGAGGGCAAGGAAGGTACACCATATGAAGGCTCCAAGAGTAGTGTATAGGCAAAAAAGGCTAAGGGCCATCCTTGCAAAACCAGCAGGAACAGAAATTACATGCCTTAGGCCTGGAAGTAATCTTCCCACAAAGGTGCTGATATGTCCATGGTTATCCCAAAAGGTTTCCATTTTCATAAAGGAGGCTTCAGTTAGCAAGACATACTTTCCGTATCTCTTTATAAAATGTAAAAAAGCTGGTCTTCCAAACTTTAAAGCGATAAAATAATTAAAAAGCGCCCCTGCAAGACTTCCCATAGTTCCTGAGAGAATAACTCCCAGGAGATTCATCTTCCCTTTATAGGCAAGATAGGCTGCTGGAGGAATAATAATTTCACTGGGAATAGGAACAAGGGTTGACTCAAGGGCCATCAAAAAGAAAATCCCAAAATAAGAAGTTTTTTCAAAGAATAAAAGAATATTTCCTAAAAATTCTAAAATCAAACTCTCCATAGAGGTGACTCCAAAACTTTGGGCATTTTAACATCAAAAATTTTGCTTTCAAGAAAGAAATTAGTTTTATAAAATAGCTCCTTCTGAGATAAAGGATGGTGAGCTTTTAATCTTAATTTGACAACTGAATAAAAGGTGATATATTGAAGAGGCTAACAATTTTTAAAGGAGGGCAAAAACTATGTTTCCCCAGATTAGAGAAATAGAAAAAAAATATATGAGAGAGGATCTTCCAAAGATTTCACCAGGAGATACGGTAAGAGTTTATTATCGTCTAAAGGAAGGAGAAGAAAAGGAGAGAGTTCAGGTCTTTGAAGGGGTAGTAATTAGGAGAAGAGGCTCAGGGCTTTCTGCTACCTTCACTGTCAGGAAGGTCTCCTTTGGGGTTGGAGTTGAGAGAACCTTTCCTCTTCATTCTCCAAGGATTGAAAAGATTGAGATTGTCAAGCGTGCCAAAGTAAGAAGGGCAAGGCTTTATTATTTGAGAGAGAGAGCTGGTAAAGCAGCAAGATTGAAAGAAAGATTTGACAATAAGGTAATGGAATAATAGTCTTTCCTTGTTATTTGATAAAAAATCTATAGTTTCTAAATTTATTGAAAATTACTATTGGTCTTTAGGGTTTAAGAAAATAGTAGGGATTGATGAGGCAGGAAGAGGGGCTATTGCAGGGCCTCTTTTCGTAGGTCTGGTTATTTTCCCCCTCGGCTATCACCATCCTTCTATAAAGGACTCAAAGCTTTTAACCCCAGAGCAAAGGGAAAAGCTCTTTGAGATAATTGTAAGGGAGGCCCTTTTTTGGGAGGTAGCCTCTGCCAGTGTTGAAGAAATTAATAACTTGGGAATTATAAAGGCTCTTTTTGTGGCTATAGAGCGAGGCCTTTCTAAAATTGAGGCCCCTGATCTACTTCTGATAGATGGCCCTTTAACTATTCCCCAATATAAAGGTATTCAAAAACCAATTATTAAGGGGGATAGACTTAGCCTCTCTATTGGAGCTGCCTCTATTCTGGCTAAAGTTTCAAGAGATCGATACATGAAAGAGCTTGCTAAAAGTTATCCTGAATATGGTTTTGATAAACACAAGGGTTATGCTACGAAAGAGCATCTTTTAGCTCTTAAAAAATATGGACCAACGCCTCATCATAGAATCACTTTTAAGTGTTTTAAAGGCCTATGAGAGTCTCAAAAAGGGCCATAGGAAAAGAAGCAGAGGTCTTAGTTGAGAATTATTTCAAAGAAAAGGGGTATGAAATTCTTGATAGAAATTTTCATACCAAATTAGGGGAGATTGATCTAATTATAAGAAAAGGAGAGACTCTTATCTTTGTTGAAATAAAGAGCGGATCTATTTCCAAAGGATTTTTTCCAGAAGAGAGGGTTGATTTTAAAAAACAAGAGAGGATAGAACGGGCTGCAGAGATTTTTTGGCTTAAAAATTTTCAAAAATTAAGTAAAATAAAAGAAATACGCTTTGATGTAGTGGTAGTTAATCTTGAAAGTGGTGAAATAAGGCATTATGAAAGAGCCTTTTATGCAGAGGGAAACTTCTCTTAAAGCTAAGCTTGAAGAATTTTATTCTTTATCTGACCAAGAGCTGGAAAAGGCCCTTTCTCCTTTAAGATTTGAGGAACTCTTTGAATTAGTTCTTTCTACTCCTTGGGAAAAAAGAGCAAAACTTATTTTCTATTCTCCCTATCCTGAAGGAATAGTCAGAAATATGCCACCTATTGAGCTTTTCTTTACCTTAAAAGCCTCTTCGCTTGATCTTTCGGTTGAGCTCCTTTCTTATGCTAAGGGGACTCAAATCCAGTTTCTTTTTGATATAGACTGTTGGTATAAAGATCGCTTAAGAGCAGATAGAATTGCAAGCTGGATTATTCTTCTTTTTGAGGCAGGAGAGGATAAAGTTTTAGAATGGTTGACCGTGGCTGACTGGGAGTTTTTAATAGCCCTTATGCAAAAATTTGTCCGTATTCATAAAAGGCCTGATGAGGTAGATCTTCTTGAGGCCTACGATTATTTACCACCTTACACCTTAGATGATGTCTATTTTGTAGAATTTAAAGAGGAGAGCCTGGAATTCTATTTTAGAAGAATTATTGAACTTATTAGAGAAACCTGGCCTGAGACCTATTTTGCCCTTATGGAGTCTCTTATTTGGGAGCTTCCCTCTGATGTGGAGGAAAGGGCTTTTAGGTTTAGAAATGGAAGACTGGCTGATGAAGGAATCCCTGATTATTATATAGCACTTGAAGTTTACGCTGACATTCATCCTAAAAAACTTTCTAAGATAGAACCAAAATATCTTCCCGAGAGAGAAGAGGAAGTAGAGGAGCTTAAAGCTCCTCTTTATTTAATTCCCTATGACGAGGAGAGAGAACTTTTAATCTATAAGGTCCTATCTCTTATTAAAGATCCGGATACTCTTTCAAGGATTCAGAGGGAACTTGCCTGGCTTGCAACTAAAGTAATCCTTGTGGATCATCCTGTGATTGACGAGATAGAAGAGGTTAAGAAGGGAATCCATAAGATGTGGTGTGGACTAAACTTAGGTCTGGAATATCTCTCTGAAGGGAATCTCGAGATTGCCAAGGAGATTCTTAAAAATCACTATCTTGAGGAAATCTTTAGGGTATCAAGAACTGCTTTGAGGGAGTTAAGAAAATTTGCTCTTTCTCTTTTAAACAACAAAGAATTTAATGTAGCCTTGCTTAAATACCTTGATCAACCTTATGCAGGTTATCTTCAGGGTGCTACGAGAAGGCGCTTAAATGAGATTCAGCTTTTTGTTCCCCCCAATATAGGAACTGATAGAGAATATGTTGAGTTTTCTCGGATTAGTGAAATAAGAATGGTAAGAAGATATATCGAAGAAATAGGCTATATGGCCCCTCTTTTAGAAAAGGGGCTGGGTCCGGTTTCTACCTGGGTAAAAGAAGTAATTCAACCACGGAGAAATTTTGATCTGAACTTTCTTACTTGGAGTAGTATAATTTTAACTGCTTTGGCCCAATACTTATATTCCAAAGAATTTGTTTTTAGAGCCCTTCCCTATAAGGCATGGAGGGAGGTTTTTCCAAAGCTTGTAGAGTTTAAAGATGAAAAGTGTTATCTAAGAGAGGAATTAAAAGAGGGGCTTTTTGAAAATTTTAGGGCTTTAGCCAAAAGTGTTTATTATCTTGAGGAAAACTTACTTTCGAGTTTTCTTAATTTTGTGGTAAATAAGTTTGAAAATGAGTTTCGTTTTGCCCATCCTGAAGATCCCCCAGATCCTAAGTATCAAACCTTGATATTAATAGATCTCTCTTCATGAAAAAGCGGGTTCTTGAGCCTAAACTTAAAGAATCAGCCCTTATTATTCTTCAGGCACGTTATCTTGTTAGAAATGAAAGGAATGAGATCATAGAAACTCCTCAAGGTCTCTTTGAGAGAGTCGCTCTAGCGGTTGCTGAGGGGGAGAAGAATTTTCCTAAATCAAAGGATAAGTGGGAAGATTATGCAGAAAAATTTTATGAGCTTATGGCCAGTCTTGATTTTCTTCCCAATTCTCCTACCCTTATGAATGCAGGAAGACCTTTAGGTCAGCTTTCAGCCTGTTTTGTGCTGCCTGTTGAAGATTCCCTTGACTCTATTTTTGAGACCCTTAAATATACTGCTCTTATTCATAAATCAGGAGGAGGAACAGGTTTTAACTTTTCAAGAATTCGTCCCAAAGGGGATGTTGTCTTTTCTACTTCGGGTGTGGCAAGTGGTCCTGTCTCTTTCATGAAGGTCTTTGATGCAGCCACTGAAGCCATAAAGCAAGGTGGGAAAAGACGTGGGGCCAATATGGGCATTCTAAATATCGATCATCCTGATATAGAAGAGTTTGCCACTATAAAGAGTAACCCTAAAGAACTTACAAATTTCAATATCTCTGTAGCTATAACCGATGCCTTCATAAGGTCCTTAAAAAAAGAGGAGGATTTTTCCTTAATAAATCCAAGAACAGGAAAGGAAGTAAGAAAAGTTTCTGCTAAGGCTTTATTTGATCTTATTTGTGAAAAGGCTTGGGAAACAGGAGACCCAGGACTTATATTTATAGATAGGATTAATGAATACAATCCTACGCCTCATCTTGGAAACATTGAAGCTACTAACCCCTGCGGTGAGCAACCTCTTTTGCCCTATGAATCTTGTAATTTAGGGTCAATAAATCTTTCCAATTTTGTGAGGAACGGGGAAATTGAATGGGAGAGATTAAGGGAGACCGTGCATCTTGCTGTTCGTTTTCTTGATGATGTGATCGAAGTAAACCGCTTTCCTATACCACAAATTGCTAAAATTACCTCTTTAACCAGGAAAATTGGCCTTGGAGTTATGGGCTTTGCTGATATGTTAATAAAACTTAGAATAAGTTATACTGAAGAGAGAGCTCTATCTTTAGCAGAGAAAATTATGAGTTTTATTTCCGAGGAATCAGTTAAGGCCTCAGCTAAGCTTGCCGAGGAGAGAGGAAGTTTCCCCTCTTTCCCAGGGAGTCTCTGGGATAAAAGGGGATATCCACCTCTTCGCAATGCTACTACTACGACGATTGCCCCCACAGGAACCCTCTCTCTTATTGCTGGAGTTTCTTCAAGTATTGAGCCCCTTTTTGGTATCTACTATGAAAGAAAAACCTTGGGAGGAGTAGTTTTAAAGGAATTCCATCCCCTTTTTGAAGAGGTTTTAGCTCAGGAAGGTTATAATGAAAAGGAGATTGAAGAGATAAAAGAGGAGATTAAAGAAAAGGGTCTTATTAGTTTGACTGGAGTTAAAGAAAAGATAAAAAAACTCTTTTTGACTTCTTTTGAGATATCTCCAGAGGTTCATCTTGCTATCCAGAGAGCCTTTCAAAAGTATACTCATAATGCTGTTTCTAAGACAATCAATCTTCCTGAGTCAACTACTCCTGAGGATATTAAAAAAATCTTTTTAAAGGCCTATGAGTGGGGCCTTAAGGGGATAACGGTTTATCGTTATGGGTCAAAGCCTGAACAGGTAATTTACATAAAATCTGGAGAGGCAAGCAAGATGATCTGTCCCAAATGTGGAGAAGATCTTGAAATCCATGGATCCTGTTTATTTTGTGGTTCCTGTGGATACGATAAATGTCAATAGGGAGGAGAAATTTGAAGGTAATAAAAGTGGCTCTTCTTGGATTTGGAACGGTGGGGCAAGGTGTTTATGAACTTCTTATGAAAAATGGTTATATCTTTGAAAAAAAGCTTGGGATTCAGATTGACATTAAGAAAATTCTTGTAAGGGATGTTAAAAAGAAAAGAGAAGTAAAGGTTCCCCCTGAGTTATTTACTACGAATTTTGAGGAGATTCTTAGGGATGAAGAGATAGCTATTGTTTGTGAGCTGATGGGTGGTCTTGAGCCTGCCAAAAGCTATATACTTAAGTCCCTTTTTCAAGGCAAACAGGTGGTTACAGCTAATAAAGCTGTTCTTGCAGAGAGTGGAGCTGAGATTTTTGAGATGGCCAGAAGTAAGGGGGCTTTCCTAGGTTTTGAGGCTTCTGTAGGAGGTGGGATACCTGTTATTAAAACTTTAAATGAGGCTTTAATTGGTAATCAAATTGAGAGGATAACAGGCATCATAAATGGAACTACCAATTATATTTTGACGAGGATGCTTGAACAGAATATATCCTTTGAAAAGGCTCTTGATGAGGCTAAAGCTAAAGGTTATGCTGAAGCTGATCCAAGTCTTGATCTTAAAGGATTGGATTCAGCTCACAAAATCTCTATCCTTGGAAGCTTAGCCTTTGGGATCTATATTCCCTTTGACAAAGTTTATATTGAGGGGATTGAAAACATTGATCTTATGGATCTTAAATTTGCTCAATCCTTTGGATATGTGATAAAATTAATTGCTGAGGTCAAAAGAGATAGGGATAAAATTGAAATAAGGGTCCATCCAGCCCTTATTCCAGAAGATCATATCTTGACTTCTGTGAGATTAAACTATAATGCTATTTTTATAAGGGGAGATTTTGTGGGTGACATCCTTTTATACGGCCTTGGGGCCGGAAAGGAGCCTACAGCTAGTGCTGTTGTAAGTGATATTATATCAGCCACTGAATATCTTTTATCTAAAAAAAGCCCCCTTATTCCTTATCCATCTAAAAAAGAGGATTTTAAAATTAAACCTATAAAGGAATGTATTTTTAAGTATTATTTTCGTTTTTCAGCTTTAGATAGACCAGGAGTTCTTTCAAAGATTTCTGGTATTTTAGGAAAGTATGGTATTAGTATTGCTTCGGTAGTTCAAATAGGAAGGCAAAAAAAGAGGGGAGCAGTTCCCATTGTTATGCTTACTCATGAAGCCAAAGAAGAAAGGGTTGAAAGGGCTTTGGCAGAAATAGATACCCTTGAGGTTCTAAAAGCTAAGACCAAGAGATTGCGGATAATAGAATAAAAAGTGATAATAGGATAAAAAGGAGAGGACTATGATAATTTTAGTCAGTAGGGGAAGCTATGAGATAATTGAGAAAAAACCCTTTATTTTGAGGAGTGAACCCTTGGGAGCAGGGATAGCCATAGGTTTTATTAATAGAGAAAAGGAGCTTTTTGGATTGCTTTCTTATCTTTTTCCATATAGAGAGGCGGATATTAATTTAGATGAAGGAACTATTTACTCAGGGGAAAGCCTCTTGGGTTTTCTTCAAAATGAGTTGGAGAAAGGAAAAATCGATTTTGAGAGGACCTCTTGGATATTAGTAGGAGCTTCTTGTTTTAAAAAAGAGGCTAATATTCTTGATTTAACGGAGAAAAATTTAAAGGTGGCTGAGGCCTGGTTTAAAAGAAATAATCTTTGGGAACGGGTTATAAAACGTGTGAAAGAGCCTCATCCTCTTTTTCTTGAGGTAAATGCTAAAGAAAGTATTTTTGAAGTAAAAATTCAAAATAAGGTGGAAAGGTATGAGTGAATTCATTTTAGAGAGAATTTTTGAGAAAGTTGATACTCTTCCTCCCTTCCCCAAAACAGCCCAGAGGGCTTTAGAACTTTTAAGAGAGGAAGAGGTCAATTATAAGGAACTTGAAGAGGTAATTAAAACCGATCCTGCTATAGCTGTTAATTTTTTAAAACTTGTCAATTCTGCTGCCTTTTCTTTGCCCCAAAAGGTAGATTCCCTTCTTAAGGCCTTCATGCTCCTTGGAACAGAACAAATAAAATTAATTCTTCTTGCGGCAGTTGCTAGTAAGTACTTTTCCAAGGATCTTACAGGATATGGAGTAAGTGCCAAAGATATCTGGGTTCACTCAATTGTTTGTGGTATCATTGCAGAAGAACTTGCCCAGCTAATAAAATTACCCGTAGAAAAAAGAGAAAGTTTATACATGGCAGCCCTTTTGCATGATCTTGGGAAGATTATCTTAGATCTCTATACTACTCTTGAGGCTAAGAAGTTTTACGAGTTAATGGAGAAAAATCCAGAAGACACTTTTATGCAAATTGAATGGCTTGCTGTGGGAGTTGATCATGGCATGGTGGGTGGATTTCTCCTTAAAAAATGGGAATTCCCCAAGGAAATTTATTTTTCTATAAGGGCCCATCATGATTCTGATTTAATGATTCAAGGGAAAATACCAGCTATGGTTGCTTTAGCCAATATTTTAGCTAATATGCTTGGATTTATTGGTGGCCTGGATGCCTTTAATTATTCAATTCCTTCAAATCTCTTGGAGATAATAGGAATAAAAGCAGAGGAACTTGAAAAACTCTTGCCAAAAATCTATAAAAGAGCTCTTTTAGTTGAAAAATTCCTGGTTTAACTAATTTTTCGTTGAAATTTTATCAATTTATGCCCTTGACTTTTTCCAAATTTTAGGGTATAAAAGCTTAGTAAAAAAATTGTTTTTTTCTTAAAAATGAAAGAAAAAGCTTTGAAATATTCCTTTTTTATATTTTTTATTTTTGTATTTGGTTATTTTTTACACACATTGTCTTCTTTGAGTTATGCTAAAGTTAAAAAGTCAAAATCTCACTCTAAGGTTTACAAAAAAGAGGCAGTTAAAAGAAATAAGGTTTCAAAAACTCGTATTGTAAAGAAGGGAGATAACCTTCATAAAGTCGCCAAAAAACCTGAACTTAGAGTTGAAGAATATATCCATTATAAAGTAAAGAAAGGCGAAACCCTTTATAGGATATCCAAAAAATTTGGGGTTACTCCTGAGGAAATAGCAGAATTAAACGGGGTTACACCAAAGTCATTAAAGCCAGGGCTTATTATCAAAATTCCTAATAAAAATCTTCAGAATCAGAATATAGTTGAGAGAAATTTAGATCTTCCTGTTAAAGGAGAATTATCTGAAAAAAAGATTTATCATGAAGTAAAAAAAGGGGAAAATCTTTTCAGAATAGCTCTTAAATATGAAACCACGGTGGAGGAGCTTAAGAAGTTAAATAATTTAAAGAATAATCACTTAAAGCCAGGGCAACTTCTTCTTGTCAAAGTTAAAAAGGAGAACTCTCTAAGTGAGGCACCACCAGGATTTATATACCACGTAGTTCAAGAGGGAGAAACTCTCTACCGAATTTCATTGAAATATAATATTCCTCTAAATACTCTAAAAGAGATAAATCATTTAAAGGAGGATATTTTAGTAGTTGGTCAAAAATTAAAAATTCCCACTGATTTGGCTTATAAAGAAAGGCCATTTGTTCTTGAGAGACCTAAAGAAATTACAAGTGAAAAAGAAGAAACCCTTTCACAAAAGTTTGAAAAGAACGTGCTTTTAAAAAAGGGAGTCTTGAGTTCAGCTATGCTTACTGAAGAAAAAGAAAAGGCTCTTAAGCAGAAGTTTCTTGAAATTTCCTTTAATTTAGCTGACCAAAGATATAAACTGGGAGGAGATGGCAATGGATATCTTGATTGTTCTGCCTTTGTAAAACTGGTTTATGAAGAATTGGGGATAAAGTTACCTAGAAGTTCTGTGGAGCAATATCAAATGGGTGTACCCATTGAAAAAGAGGAATTAATTCCTGGAGATCTTGTCTTCTTTAAAACACGAGGAAATAAAATTTCACATGTAGGAATTTATATAGGAGATAATCGATTTATCCACATCTCTTCCTCTCGTAAAAGAGTCGCTATTGATTCTTTAGATGATCCTTATTTCAATAAACGTTATGCAGGAGCAAAAAGAGTTCTTAATGGAGAGGTCCTTGAATATTTCCAGGACTATTTGAACAAAAACAAAGGGACTAAGAGTAATATAGAAGGTTCCTCCAAAAGAAATTATAAGTTTGATGACTCTATTTCAGAAGCAAATATTTAACTTTATCCCACCCTATTCGTTGAATAATAGCTCCTAAACGCTCGCCTTTTTGGTTGTGTCTTTTATAAAAGGTAAGTACTTTCTTAAAAAGAGGAATAACTTCCTCTTCTTTGGCATAGCATAGAAAGGTTGCAAGCCTTGGATGTCGACCCAATTTTCCTCCAAGATAGATTTTATACCCTCTAAACCCCTCATAAAGAGCAGATTCAGGACAAAATTTAATACAGGTTCCACAGCCTACACATTTTTCCATCTCTATAAAAGGTCCATGTTCAGTAAAGGTAATAGCTTCTTCTTCACAAACTTGGGAGCAAGATCCGCAAAAGGAACAAGCTTTAGGGTTGATTTCTGGCTGAATAACACCGTGCAAGGCAAAATCAGCGATGTGAATTTGAGAACAGGCATTGGGACACTCAGAAAGGGCTACTTTAAACTTATGATGGGCTTTAAGAGGGCCTTTTACTTTTTCTTTCAAAAATTCTTCCAGCTTTTCTGCTTCAAGAATTTCTTCGAGGTGTTTTAATAATTTTTCCGAGGAGGTTATAGCATTCGGGCAAGAATCGAGACCAAAACAACCTGTTACCTCATATCCCTTTTCAGCCTGGGACATTTTTTTCAAAAGAACCTCTTTAGCCGAGAGTAATTCTGGAAGGGTAACCCTTTCAATACCCTTGGAGGAAAGATAATTTTCCACTTCCTTTTTAACCCTTCCTCTTATAAAAAAGGGAATTTTCTTTAGATATTCCTCTGCTTCCTTTTCCCACTCCATTTTTAAAGAACCTCCTCAGATAAAATTTCCCCTTTTACACTAATGGTGTAAACTTTAAAGAGGAAGTCTTTTTTGGCAAGCTTGCGTGCTTCTTGTAAAATATAGACCAACCCTTTACAACAGGGAACCTCCATAATAGCTACTTCCACACTTTGAAGAGGAACCTCTGAAAAAATTTCTGCAAATTTTTCAATATAGAGCTCTGGAGGATCAAATTTGGGACAGCCAAGCATAATCTTTTTTTCAGGAAGTAAATCCAAATGAAGCCTTGGGTAAGCCACAGGGACGCAGTCTGCACAGACAAGAAGGTGAGCATTTTGCAAGAAAGGAGCTTTGGGTGGAATAAGTCTTATCTGCACAGGCCAGTGAGAAAGAGCTGAAGAAAGCTCTCCTCTAAATTCTTTGGAGATTTGAGGCTTAAATTCTCTCACCTGATGGGAGGGGCACCCACAGGCAAGGGTTTCTGTAAAAGAAAATTTTTGGGCGCCTTCTTTAAGTTCTTTTAAGTGTTTATGAACAGCCTCTTCATCAAATTCTTCTGCCTCTCTTTCAACGATTTTTAAAGCCCCTGTAGGACATTCACCAATACAGGCTCCAAGGCCATCACAATAAATTTCACTTATAAGCTTTGCCTTTCCATCAATTATAGCTAGAGCTCCTTCAGCACAAGCTAAAACACACTTTCCACACCCATTACAAAGCTCTTCGTCAATCTCAATAATTTTCCTTTTAACTTTAGGCATAGAAAATTACTCCTTTATTTTAGAAGTTTTTCAATTAATTCCTCTAAGGTTAAACCTTTTTTTAAATTTTTAAGATTAATTTTTATTTCTTCCCAGAGGGTTTCAGGAAGATTGGCTTTTTTGTAGAGGTCTTCTCTCCTTTTTGGATCTAAAAAATAAAAGAGTAAGAGAAGAAGTTTAGTTCCTGGTGAAATTCCCTTTTCTTTGAGTTCCTTTTCTAATCTTTCCATCCCTCTTTCAATTTCCGACAATTGATTTTTTGGAAGCATCTCTTCAAGAAGTGAAAGGAGCCTTGATTTTAAAAGAGTAGCCTTTTCTCGAATGAGTTCAGGCGGAAGCTCTCCAAGACAGATCTCAGCGTATTTACAGTAAGCAGCACACCCAAAATCAAGTTTTGGATTGGGAATGACCTTTTTACAAGCTGAGCATTTCCTTGAAGTATCATCTTTAAAAAATTCTACCTTCTCTCCACAATAGGGACAGTTTAATTCAAAGATAGCCTCTTCTTTCCAATATCTCCAATCTTGTCCTGGGCATCTCATTTTTTTTTAACTCCTTTTTCTTCCAATTTTAAGTTAAAGTTTTTTTTTAAAAAAACCTTGATTTAAATCAAAAAGCTCCTAGTATTATAGATAAATTTCATCCAACCAATTTAACAGTCTTATGATTTTTTCTAAGAAAATTATCTCAAAGTATATATTTAAGGGTGA
>PNIE01000023.1 GCA_002877875.1 Caldimicrobium thiodismutans | reverse complement strand
ATTCTTGAAGTTCAACCAAATAAGGTTAAAATTATTTACCTATCTCATTAAAGTCATAATTGCTAAGGAGTTTTAAGTATGAAAAGGCTCTTTGGAACAGATGGAATTCGTGGTGAAGCTAATTTATATCCTATGATACCAGAGATAGCTTTGCAAGTTGGGCGAGCTGTTGGCTATCTATTCAAAAATCACCATCACCAAAGCAAAATCATAATCGGAAAGGATACGAGGCTTTCAGGTTATCTTTTTGAATCAGCCCTAACTGCAGGGCTTTGCTCAATGGGAGTCAATGTCTATTTGATTGGGCCAATTCCTACCCCTGGGATAGCTTTTCTCACCAAAGATATGCGTGCCGATGCAGGTATTGTTATCTCTGCTTCTCACAATCCATATTATGATAATGGAATCAAAATTTTTGATAACAATGGCTTTAAGCTTCCTGATGAATTAGAAAGAAAAATAGAAAAATTTATTTTTAGTGAAAATTTTTCTGAAGAAAGGGCTTTAAAGGAAAAAGTAGGAAGAGTCTTTCGCATTAAAGATGCCCTCGGAAGATACGCTGTGCACTTAAAATCAGTAGTACCTCCTTATTTGAATTTCGAGGGTCTAAAAATTGGAATTGACTGTGCAAATGGAGCTTGTTATCACATAGGTCCTCTTATAATGGAGGAGCTCGGGGCTAAAGTATATCCCTTGTATTGTGAACCCAATGGTTTGAATATAAATGAAAATTGTGGAGCCCTTTATCCTAACGAAGTCAAAAAACTCGTCTTAGAAAAAAATTTGCACTTAGGTATTGCTCTTGATGGAGATGGAGATAGGATTGCTGTTATTGATGATAAGGGAAATTTCTGGGATGGAGATGATTTAATAGCCCTTTTTGCTCTTTATTTAAAAGAAAAAGGCCTGTTAACCTCCCCTTACATAGTTGGAACGGTGATGACTAATCAGGGGCTTGAAAAGTTCTTGGAGAAAGAGGGGCTCAAACTTATTAGAACACCTGTGGGAGATAGATATGTAGTCATGTCTATGAGAGAAAATAAAGCCCTCCTTGGAGGAGAAACCTCAGGTCATATTATTTTCTTTGATAAGGCCACTACTGGAGATGGCCTACTCTGTGCCTTAAGGCTTGCAACTATCCTTATAGAAAAGGGGAAAAACCTCTCAGAATTTCATCCTCCCTTTGAAAAATTTCCACAAGTCCTCATAAATATCCAAGTGAAAGAAAAGAAGCCTTTAGAAGAAATCCCAGAGCTTTTAAATAGAGTAGAAGACCTCGGTAAAAAATTAGGAAAAACTGTGAGGATTCTCATAAGACCCTCAGGAACAGAGCCTAAATATAGGGTTATGGTTGAAGCTTTATCAGAAGATCTTGCTAAAGAAGTTGCTGAAGAGTTAGCTGAAATTATTCGGAGAAATCTTCTATGAAAAAATATTTTCCAATTATTTTTGTAATATTAGCCTTAATATCTTTATTAATAGGAGCTTTTGTTGGACCGAGCTTTCTTCACTCAAGAGGAAGCATTCTTTGTCTTTCCTGTATGGGCTTAGAAGAAAATGAAGATTTTTAAAGTAAGAAGATTTTTTCAAATTTTTTCTACCATTATTCATAATGGGTACCCGGGATTTTTAGCTACAGGGAGCATTTATACTGGTTATTTTAAAAAATTTTGTGGCCCTGGATTGAATTGTTACTCCTGTCCTGCAGCCCTTTTTTCTTGCCCTTTAGGGTCTTTGCAGCAAATAATGATTTCTCTAAGAATCCTTCCCTGGAACTATCTATCTCAAGTTTTTCTTTATCTTTTAGCTCAGATTCTTCTTTTTAGTCTTTTTTTGGGAAGATTCATCTGTGGATGGCTCTGCCCTTTTGGTTTTCTACAAGAATTACTATATAGAATCCCCTTTTATAAGAAAAAAATTCATCTTCCCTTTCGGATAGAAAGATATTTGAAACATTTTTTTCTTCTAACTTTTGTCTTTCTTTTTCCCGCTCTTTTTATTAAAGAAATAGGTTACGGAATTCTTTGGTTTTGTAAGTACCTCTGTCCTGCTGGAACCCTTGAGGCTGGCTATTTTAATCTCCTAATAAACCCCTCTCTAAGAAACAAAATAGGTTATATCTTTGCTTTAAAATCTGGTATTTTAGCCATGATTTTACTTTTTTCTCTGATGGAACTTAGATTTTTTTGCAAAAATTTATGTCCTCTTGGATTAATTTACGGGTTTTTCAATAAATTTAGTTTTTTAAAGTTAAGATGGGATGAAAAGTCCTGCAATCAATGCACTCTTTGTGAGAAAATATGTCCTATGAATCTTAAAATACCTAAGGAATTGAATTCTGTTGAGTGTATAAGATGTCTTAATTGTTTGGAAGTTTGCCCTAGAAAGGCTATACTTCTTGATAAAAATTTTCTATACTTACCAGAAAGATATCTTATAAAACAAAGTGTAGGAGTTTTAAAAAATGAGAAACGACGGTAGAGCCTATAATGAGTTAAGACCTGTAAAAATAAGAGTTGACTTTCTTAAGAACCCTTTGAGTTCCGTATTAATTGAGCTTGGAAATACGGTAGTTTTATGCACGGTAAGTCTTGATGAAAAGGTTCCGCCTTTTCTTAAAGGAACTGGAACAGGTTGGATTACTGCAGAGTATGCTTTTCTTCCGGGTTCAACCATAGAAAGAACTCCAAGAGAAATCTTAGGAAGAAAGGGCCGTTCTCAAGAAATTCAAAGACTTATAGGAAGAGTTTTAAGAGCTGTCACAGATTTAACCAAACTTGGAGAGAGGACTCTTTGGATAGACTGTGATGTCCTCAATGCCGATGGGGGCACAAGAACAGCCTCAGTAGTAGGTGCTTTTGTGGCCTTAAAGAGGGCTATACAAAAACTCCTTGAAAGAGGTCTTATCACTGAAAATCCTATCCTTGAATATGTAGCAGGGATAAGTGTTGGGAAAATTGGTGAGAATCTTTATCTTGATCTTAATTATGAAGAGGATACCATGGCAGAGGTTGATGCCAATTTTTTTCTCACAGAGAGTGGAAAAATAGCAGAAATCCAAGCTGGAGCAGAGAAAGTGCCCTTCCCTTGGGAGGATCTTTTGAAAATGAAAGAGCTCGCAGAAAAGGGTATAAAGGAACTTATTAAAAAGCAGAAGGAGGCTCTAGGTGAGTTCTAAAACTTTATTAATAGCTACTTCAAATGAAGGAAAAATAAAAGAAATTAATGAGATGTTAAAAGACCTTAAGCTTGAAATTAGAACGTTAAAAGATTTCCCTAAAATTCAACCTCCCGAAGAAACAGGTAAAACTTTTTTTGAAAATGCCTTTTTAAAAGCTAAATATTATGCAGAAAGTACAGGGTTATTATCTCTTGCTGATGACTCAGGACTTGAGGTTGAAGCCTTAAATGGTGCTCCTGGAATATATTCTGCAAGGTTTGCAGGACCTGAGGCCTCAGATGAGAAAAATAATCAGAAACTACTTGAACTTTTAAAAGACATCCCTATAGAAAAAAGAGGCGCTCGTTTTGTATGTGTTATGGTTTGTTATCATCCTTCAGGCAAGTATATTTCTTCTGAAGGAATTTGGGAAGGACGCATTGCCTTTGAACCAAGAGGATCTTTTGGTTTTGGTTATGACCCTCTTTTTTTAGTAAAAGAGTATAATTATGAAAAAACTGCAGCAGAACTACCACAAGAAATCAAAAATAAACTCTCCCATAGAGGAAAAGCCTTAAGAGCTCTTAAAGAAAAGTTACTATATTTTCTCCAAAGTATTTGATGTTATACTGTCCTGAATGTTTTCAACAATTTAAAATAAATGGCTATTTTAGCCAAAAAATTCCTAAAAAAGAAATCTCTCTTTATTTTCCAAAAGTTTTGTTCCCAAAACAAATTCATTCAAATAAGGTTTTTTATCTTGAAAAAATAGATTCTTCAATCCTTGAGGGAGATGCGATAATTACCACCTTAAAAAATTTAACCATAGGAGTCCAAACAGCTGATTGTCTTCCCATTTTAGTGGCTGATAAAAATAAAAAAGTTATTGGGGCTATACATGCAGGCTGGAGAGGAACCTTGTCTGGCATTCTCAAAAAAACTCTTGAAAAGATTCTTTCTCTTGGAATAGATCCTGAGGATATCCTTATAGCTATAGGGCCCCATATCCAAAGTTGTTGCTACGAGGTAGGTGAAGATCTTATTGAACTATTGCCAGATAAGTTTAAAACCTCGCCTTATCTTATTAAAAGAGATGAATCTTTTTACCTTAACCTTTCCCATCTCAATCTTTTTCAAGCCAAGGACTTAGGAATTCCCGAGAAAAATATTTGGATATCTAAAGAGTGTACGAGCTGTAATAAAGAAAAATATCATAGCTATAGAAGAGAAAAAAATTATCTTTACTCCCAGGTTTCCATTATAACACTTAAAGATGTTTAAGCTTTATTCTCTCTTATATCTCCTTGGATTTTTGTTTTATTTACCTAAAGAGATTTTAAAAAGAAAAAATCAAGAACCCTTTAAATGGCTTAGAGAAAAGCTAGGAATGATTGAACCTCCTGCCTTTGAGATTAAAAGGCCTGTTATTTGGATCCATGCTGTCTCTGTAGGGGAAGTGCTTGCAGTCTCGCCTTTAATTGAGTTATTGTCAAAAACTTATAATATAGTTCTTACCACTATAACCCTTACTGGAAGAGAGGTAGCTAAAAAAAGATTAAAGGATCTTCCTGTTAAAATCTATTATCTACCTCTTGATTTAAAACTTCCTCTCTTAAATTTTTTAAAAAAAACCGAAGCCAAAGTATTATTAATTACTGAAACCGAATTATGGCCAAATTTAATAGATACTATTTCAAAAAAAATTCCTGTAGCCCTTATAAACGGAAGGATAACTGAAAGGTCTTTTAAAAGATATAAACTTTTTAAATTTTTTTTTAAACCCCTTTTAAATCGATTAAAATTTTTGGCAGTTCAGGAAGAAATTTATGCCGAAAGATTTAAGGCCCTTGGAGTAAATTCAGAAAAAATAAAAATTGTTGGAAATCTTAAATTTGATCTTTCCATACCTGAGAGGGATTTTAAAGAATTAGAAGCCTTGCCTAAGCCTATTATAATCGCAGGAAGCACCCATTATCCAGAAGAGAAAATTATCCTTCAGAGCTTCTTAAAGGCTGTAAATAAAGGAACTTTGATCATAGTTCCCAGACATCCTGAGCGCTTTAGAGAAGTGGAAGAAATTATTCTCAGCCAAATCAATAGTGAAGTTGATTATCTCAGATATACCACACTAAAACATCTCTCTCTTAGCTCTCTTAAATCTCAAGTGGTTCTTTTATTTGACGAAATGGGAGTTCTTTCTTCTCTGTATAAAATAGGCAACCTTGCTATCATTGGCGGAAGCTTTATTCCTCATGGTGGACAAAATCCCCTTGAGGCTATCTACTGGAAAAAACCAGTAATTACTGGCCCTCATATGGAGAACTTTCCCTTTATAAAGGAATTTGTCAAAGAGAAGGCTATAATAGAAACCCCAGCAAAAAACCTTCCACAAGTTTTGAAATCCCTTTTTGAAAATGAAAAATTAATGCAGAATATGGCAGAAAAAGCTTACAAACTATTTTTAAGTAAAAGGGGGGCCTTGGAAAGAACTAAAAATTTAATTGACGAGCTTCTTTGTTAGGTTTTTCCCTTTTTAGGGGGAGAGGGCAAATAATCAAGCCTTGGTTTAAAAAGGGCAGAAAAAAGGTTAACTTTAATAAGAGGCTCTTTTGAAAAGAGGTTTTCTTTTAGAAATTTACTCCAATAAGCCCTTTTAGTCTCTTCGGAGAAGGGACAAGAATTTTCAAGGATCCTCCAACCTCTTTGTTTAACAAAACGAGAAATCATATCCTTTTCGACGAAATAAAGAGGTCGTATCAAATAAAGATCTCCTTTAAACATTTCTTGCTTAGGTAAAATAGTTGAAAGTTCCCCACAATAAAACATTTTAATAAAAAAGGTAACAATAACATCATCTTTGTGGTGTCCAAAGGCAATTTTTTTAATATTTAATTTTTGAGCAAGCTTAAAAAAATATTTCCTTCTGTACCAGGAACAGACAAAACACGGGGAAGCTGTATTCTTTTCTACTGCTTCAAACACCATCTCTCCTATAGATGTTTTATCAAAAATGAAGTTAATTTCTCTCTCTTCACAAAAAGTTTTTAAATAATTAACTCCTTCTGCATAACTTTTTTCATCTTTAATAAATCCCATATCTAGATGAATAGCATAAAGATGAAGCTCTTTGTGATAAAGATGTCTCCACTCAGCCAAAAAATGAGTCAAAACAAGGCTATCCTCTCCTCCAGAGAGGGCGATTAATATTTTATCCCCCTCTTCTACAAGGTTATAGCCAAAGATGGCTTTTCCAATTAACTTTTTAATTTTTCTATAGAGATTCATTTCACAAAGTCTGAATAAAATTTAGATCTTTGAAATATAAATTAATCTTCTTAAAACTCAACATAAACTAAAGTTCTTTAGCTCCTAAAACGATTTTAAAGCTTTCTTTGTAAAACTTGTCTTTAAGAAAATATGGGCTAAAATTAATATGCTTGAGGCAAAGGCACTGGGAGGTTTTATTTTATGGCTGAATCTAAAAGGTATAAAGAGGCAGGAGTTGATTTAGAAAAGGCAAACTTACTTGTAGAAATAGTTAAAGAAAAAACTAAAGGTCTTTCACAAAAAGGAGTAATATCTTCTATAGGTGGATATGCCGGGCTTTTTTCTCTTGATGTCTCCTGCTGTAAGAATCCGGTGCTTGTTGCCTCAACCGATGGAGTGGGTACGAAAATCAAGATTGCTCAGCTTGCTGATTATCATGTAGGGATAGGTATTGATCTTGTAGCAATGTGCGTTAATGATGTTATCACCTCTGGAGCAAGGCCTCTTTTTTTTCTCGATTACATAGCTATGGGGAAATTCAATGAAAAAATTTTTAGAGAACTAATAGAGGGAATTACTTCTGGGTGTGAGATGTCTCAATGTGCTCTTCTTGGAGGAGAGACTGCTGAGATGCCGGGAATATATAAAGAAGGTGAGTATGATGTTGCAGGATTCGTGGTTGGCCTGGTTGATAGGGAAAAAATTATTGATGGTTCAGAAATTTCTATCGGAGATACAGTTTTAGGTCTGGCTTCAAATGGTCTTCATAGCAATGGATTTTCGCTGGTTAGGAAAATTCTCTTTGAAGAAAAAAAACTCTCTCTCGATTATATTCCCTCTGAAATAGGAAAACCCCTTGTTGAAGAATTATTGAGACCAACCAAAATTTATGTTTTTCCAATTTTAACTTTAATAAACAAAGGTCTTAAAATCAAAGGAATTGCCCACATAACAGGGGGAGGTTTTTTTGATAATATTCCCAGAATCCTTCCTAAGAACTGTAAAGTTATAATTGATAAAAGGGCCTGGGAATGGCCCCCCATCTTTAAGTATTTACAAGCCTTAGGAAATATTTCTGAAGAAGAAATGTTACATGTATTTAATTGTGGAATTGGGATGATTTTAATTGTGGACAAAGATGAAGTAGAAGAGGTTTTGACCTTTTTGAAAGCTTTAAATGAAGAGGTTTACATTCTTGGAACGGTTGAAAAACTTCAAGAAGGAAAAAGACAAGTAGAGTTCATTTAAAAGATGTATTTTCAAGAAGTTATCGCTAAACTTAATCAATTTTGGGCAGAAAGAGGCTGTATTATCCTACAGCCCTATGATGTTGAGTCTGGGGCTGGGACTTTTCATCCTGCTACTTTTTTTAGATCCCTTGGTCCAAAACCTTGGGCCTGTGCCTATGTAGCTCCCTCAAGAAGGCCAACTGATGGAAGATATGGAGAAAATCCTAATCGACTTCAACATTATTATCAATATCAAGTTTTAATTAAACCCTCTCCTTCTGATATTCAAGAAATATATCTTGAGAGTTTAAAATGTCTTGGAATAAATCCAGAGGAACATGACATACGCTTTGTGGAAGATGACTGGGAGTCTCCCACCCTTGGTGCCTGGGGGCTTGGTTGGGAGGTTTGGTTAGATGGTATGGAAATTACTCAGTTCACCTATTTTCAACAGGTTGGTGGCTTTGAATGTCGCCCTGTTTCTGTGGAAATAACTTATGGTCTTGAAAGACTAACTATGTATCTTCAAGGAGTTGATAATGTCTTTTCTCTTAAATGGAATAAAGAAGTAACCTATGGAGAAGTTCATCTAAGAAATGAAGTGGAATATTCTATTTTCAATTTTGAAATGGCTGATGTAGAACTTTTACGGGAACTTTTTGTTAAATATGAAGCTGAAGCAAGGAGACTTTTTGAGGCAGGATTAGCACTTCCTGGCTATGATTTTGTCCTTAAATGCAGTCATACTTTCAATCTCCTTGATGCAAGAGGTGCCCTTTCTCCTGTAGAGCGAGCCAATTATATTGCCAGAGTAAGAAGTCTTGCTAAAAAAGCTGCCGAGGTCTGGCTTGAAAGGGAGAGTCTATGAGAAATCTCCTTTTTGAAATAGGAACAGAAGAGCTTCCAGCCCGTTTTATTGAACCTGCTCTTGAGAGTCTCTATCTTTTAGCAGAGAAAAATTTCAAAGAAAGGGAACTCCTTTTTGAGGAAATAAAAGTTTGTGGAACCTGCAGAAGATTAACCTTATTTGTGAAAAATTTAGCAGAAAGGCAAAAAGATAGAGAAGAAGAAATTCTTGGGCCCTCTTTACAAATAGCCCTTGACAAGGAAGGGAACTATACTCAAGCACTCCTTGGCTTTGCTAAAAAATATGGAGTTTCTTTAGAAGAGCTCTTCGTAAAAGATACTTCCAAAGGCAAATATTTTTGCCTAAAGAAAATCATTCCTGGCAAGGCAACTGAAGAGATTCTTCCGGAGATCCTTTTACAAATTCTTTCCGAGCTTTATTTTCCAAAAAAGATGCGCTGGGGGGAATATGATTTTTATTTTGCACGGCCTATTAAATGGCTTTTGAGTTTATACGGAGAGAAAGTAATTCCCCTTGAGGTTGCCGGTATTAAAAGTTCCAATTTCACTTTAGGGCATCGCTTTTTATCTCGTGAAAGACTCTATATTACTAAAGCTGATTGGAATGAATATAGAGAGCTTCTTGAAAAAAACTATGTACTTGTAGAGGTTGATAAAAGAATTGAACATACTAAAAAAAGTATAGAGGAAGTTGCTCATCAAAAGGGAATTCCAGTGATAGAAAGGGAGCTCCTTGTGGAAAATGCCCATTTGGTAGAATATCCCTTTCCAGTGCTTGGAAGTTTCCCTGAAAAATTTCTAAAACTTCCAGAGAAATTGGTTATTACAACCCTTAGGGAACATCAAAGATATTTTCATTTAAGAAATGAGGAAGGCCATCTTCTTCCTTATTTTATTGCCGTAAATAATAACAGAGTGAAAGATTCTCAGATAATTATTGAAGGGCATGAGAGAGTTGCTAAAGCTCGTTTAGAAGATGCCCTTTTCTATTATGAAAGAGACCTTAAAGTTCCTCTCAGAGGGAGAGTAAATTCATTAAAAGGGATTGTCTATCATATCAAATGTGGTACTCTCTTTGAAAAAACTGAAAGACTAATAAACTTAGGCGAGTTTTTAAGAGAGAAGATCTTCCCAGAGCTGGAAAAGAGTCTTGTTGAAAAGGCCTGTTTTTATGCCAAAGCTGATCTTGCTACAGAGGTGGTTAAAGAATTCCCAAGTCTTCAAGGTTATATGGGATCTCATTATTTATCCCTTGAAGGGGAAAAAGAGATTGCTAAAGCTTTATATGAACAATATCTACCGAGTCCAAAGGAAGAAGTCTTTCCTGAAACACCCTATGGAATTATCCTTTCCCTTGCAGATAAAATCGATCATCTATGCGCTTTAATGGGGGCAGGTGAAAAAGTAAGCGGTGAAGGAGATCCCTATGCTTTAAGACGCGCAGCCTATGGAATCATAAAGATATTAATAGAAAAAAGAATTGATTTACCCTTGGAGGAGGTCTTTGAATATTCTTTGTCTCTTCTTAATAAACAGGGATACCTTAAAAATCATCAAGCTTTAGACGAGATAAAGGATTTTGTCAGAAAGAGGCTTGAGGGAGAGCTTTTGAACTTACAATTCAATAAGAATTTTGTAAATGCCATCCTATATCAACCCTTAAATCCTTATCTTCAATATCTCAAATTGATGGCCCTTAAAGATATATATGAAAGAAAGGAATTTAAAGATCTCTCTCTTCTCTTTAAAAGAGTAACCCAGATTCTTAAGAATGTTGAAGTTCTCTCTTTACCTAAAGTCTCCCCAACTCTTTTGCAAGAAAAAGAAGAAAAGGAACTCTACGAGACCCTAATAAAGTTTACCCCTCAACTAGAGGAACTTTACACTAAGAGAGATTATATGGCTTATCTTGAACATCTCCTAATCTTCAAACCCTTAATAGATGCCTTTTTTGACAAAGTTTATGTGATGGTGGAAGAGAGGGAACTCAGAGAAAATCGATTATCTCTCCTTTATAGTCTTTCAAAATTAATTTATAAGATAGGGGATCTCTCCTATCTTGCCTAATATGCCTGCCTTGGAAAAGAGTATCGTCATAGGAACTGCAGGTCATATAGATCACGGAAAAACAGCTCTGGTTAAAGCTTTAACAGGTATAGATACAGATCGCTTAAAGGAAGAAAAAGAAAGAGGAATAACCATTGATATAGGTTTTGCCAAGCTCCTGCTTCCTTCAGGTATTCTTGCAAGCATTGTGGATGTTCCAGGTCATGAACGTTTTATCAGAAATATGGTTGCAGGAGCCTCAGGAATTGATTTAGTTATTTTAGTCATAGCTGCAGATGAAGGAATTATGCCCCAGACGAAAGAACATCTTGCTATCTGTGAGTTATTAGGTATTAAAGAGGGAGTGGTAGTTTTGACTAAGACCGATCTTGTAGATGAGGAATGGCTCTCTCTTGTTAAAAGTGAGGTAGAAGAGTTTTTAAAGGGAACTTTCCTTGAAAATGCCCCTATTATTCCCTTTTCTTCCGTAACCCTTCAGGGAAAAGACGAGTTAATAAAAATTCTTGATGAAAAAGCCAAAGCCATAAAAGGAAAAGCAGCGGATCTTCCTTTTAGACTGCCCATTGATGGAGTTTTCACTATAAAAGGATTTGGGCTTGTGGTAAGAGGAACTGCTCTTTCAGGAGAGGTAAGAATCAATCAGGAGCTTATGCTTTATCCTCATAAAAAGAAAGTAAAGGTTAGAAGTATCCAGGTTCACGGAACACCAGTAGAGGTTGCTTCAGCAGGAAGAAGAGTTGCTTTGAATATTTCAGGAGCAGAAAAAGAGGAAATTACAAGAGGCGATGTTATCGCTGAAGAGGGAGTTCTTGAACCCTCTCAATGGTTGGATATATCTATAAAAACCTTGAAAGAACTCTCCTACCCTATAAAGAATTTCGAAAATCTTATGTTTTATATTGGAACCTCAGAGGTGCTTGGAAAAATTATCCTCTTTAACAGAGATCATTTAGAGGCCTCCTCTGAGGATGTGGCTCAAATCTTCCTTAGTAAACCTGTTTGTTGCTGGCGCAGAGATCGATTTATTTTGAGAAGACCTGGAACTAACGAAACGGTTGCAGGAGGATGGGTTCTTAATCCTCTTTCTCAAAGAAGAAAAAGAACTAAACCCTGGGAAAAAAGAGAGCTTGAATTCATATCCAAAGCAAGTGATGAGGAACTTTTACTCTACTACATAAATAAAAAAGGAACCCAAGGTATAGAAATTAAAAATCTTCAACTTCACACAGCCCTTTTTGGAAAAACTTTAGAAAGCCTTTTAGAAAAACTCTCAACAAAAATAATTATCCTTAAAGCAGGTGAAGAAACTTTTCTCTTTTCGATAGAAACCCTAACCAAGCTTAAAGAGGAGATTCTTGAAAAACTGTTAAAATTTCATCAAAATAATCCCTTCTCACCAGGCCTAACCAAAGAATTATTAAAAAGCAGACTCTCCTCTTTCCCAAGAGAAATCCTTTTTGAAAAAGCCTTAGAAGAACTTCTCTCAGAAGAAAAAATCTTTAAAGAAAGGGAAATTTATTATTTAAGAGAATATAAAAAAGATTCCACAGCAATTGAAGAACTTAAAAAACAAATTGAAGAAAAATTCTTTAAAGAGGGATTAACTCCAAGGGATTATGAAGAAATTCTTTATGAATTTGGAAAGGACTTTAAGGCTGCTGAAGAGCTTTTTAAGGTGTTATTAAGAGAGGGAAGGCTTGTCAAACTAACTGAAAAAATCGTAGTGCATAAAAGATATCTTGAAGAAATTGAGAGAAAGGTTAGAGAATTTTTTCAAAAAAATTCAGAGCTTACCGTTTCTGATTTTAAAAAAATAGTTGGGGAAGGAGTAAGCCGAAAGTATTTAATACCTATGCTTGAATATTTAGATAAGCAAAAAATTACCTTGCGCCTTGGGGACAAAAGGGTTTTAAGAAAGGCCTAACTTTTTTTCTTT
>PNIE01000007.1 GCA_002877875.1 Caldimicrobium thiodismutans | reverse complement strand
AACTTTTATAGTCTTGATCCTTATAGAGTTCCAACCAGGGCTTCCTTTGAGGTAGGGAAAAGGCTTGCAGAAAAACTTATAGAGAAGCATCTTAGAGAAGAGGGAAGGTATCCTGAAAATGTGGCTATCTTTTGGATGGCAAATGATATCATGTGGGCTGATGGTGAGGGGATGGGACAAATATTATGGCTTTTAGGTGTAAAACCTACCTGGCTTCCTAATGGTAGGGTTAAAGGGTTTGAAATTGTTCCTTTAGAAGAGCTTAAAAGACCACGAATTGATGTGACCATAAGAGTTTCAGGAATAACAAGGGATAATTTCCCTATGTGTATAGAATTTATTGATGAAGCTATACAAGCTGTTTCAAATTTAGACGAACCAGAAGAGATGAATTTTGTTAAAAAGCACACTTTAGAGAATCTAAAAGTAAATGGAGGAGACTTTAGATCTGCCACTTTAAGAATCTTTTGTGCTATGCCAGGGACTTATCAAGCAGGAACTCAACTGGCGGTTTATGCCTCAGCTTGGAAGGAAGACAAAGATCTTGCAGAAGTTTTTTTATATTGGAATGGATATGCCTATGGAAAAGGAATTTGGGGTGAGGCAAAACATAAAGAATTAATCAATATTTTGAAAACAGTGGATGTAACATATAACAAAGTGGTGTCTGATGAATATGATCTTTTTGGGTGTTGTTGCTATTTTGGAACTCACGGTGGAATGACCATAGCAGCTCGGTATCTTTCTGGAAAAGAGGTAAAGACTTATTATGGAGATACTAGAGATCCCTATCACGTTGAAGTTAGAGATCTTGCAGACGAGATAAGAAGGGTTGTTAGAACTAAGCTTTTAAATCCTAAATGGATAGAGGGTATGAAAAGACATGGGTATAAGGGAGCTGGAGATATTTCTAAGAGGGTAGGAAGAGTTTATGGGTGGGAGGCCACCACAAGGGAGGTTGATGACTGGATATTTGATGATATTGCAAGAACTTTTGTAATGAATGAAGAAAATAGAAATTTTTTTAAAGAAAATAATCCTTGGGCTTTGGAAGAGATAGCCAGAAGGCTTTTAGAGGCTTGGGAAAGGGGGCTTTGGAATCCTGCAGAAGACGTAAAGGAAAACCTTAAAAAGATTTACTTAGAGATAGAGAGCTGGATTGAAGAGACTATAGGAGACACTAAGGGTGAATATCAGGGAGGAAGTATTGATATTATTACAGCAGAGGAGGTAGAAAATTGGAGAGAGAAAATGAAAAGTCTCATAGGTTAGTCTTCCCTTTTACGGCTATTGTGGATCAAGAGGAACTTAAATTGGCCCTAATTTTAAATGTTATTAATCCCTTAATTGGCGGTGTTTTAATTATGGGAGAGAAGGGCACAGGAAAAAGCACAGTTGTTAGAGCCTTAGCTGATCTTCTTCCTCCATTAGAGGCGGTAAATTGCCCCTTTAGATGCGCTCCTAAGGGGCCCTTTTGTGATTATTGTCAAGAAAAAGTAGAAAAGGGTGAACCCCTTGAAATAGTGAAAATTAAGATGGAAATGGTGGAATTGCCCTTAGGAATTACCGAAGATCGCCTTCTTGGAAGTATTGATCTTGAATATGCCCTGATTACTGGGAAGAAAAAGTTTGAACCTGGACTTTTGGCTAAGGCTAATAGAAATTTTCTCTATATAGACGAGGTTAATCTTCTCGAAGATCATATTGTAGATCTTCTTCTTGATTCAGCTGCTATGGGAATTAACCGAGTAGAAAGAGAGGGTATTTCCTTTACTCATCCTGCGCGTTTTGTGTTGGTTGGAACTATGAATCCTGAAGAGGGAGAACTTAGACCCCAATTTCTTGATAGATTTGGGCTTTGTGTTGAGGTGCACAGTATAAAGGATAAAAAGCTTCGCATAGAAATTCTTAAAAGACGCCTTGCCTTTGATAGTGATCCAGAGGGTTTCATCCAACTCTGGAGAGAAGAGCAAGAAAAACTTGCTGAAAGAATTCTTCAGGCTAAAGAAAACCTTTTAAAAATTGAGATCCCCGAAGAAATCTACGACAAAATCGTTGAGATAACCACAGAGCTTCAACTTGATGGGCACAGAGGAGACCTAACTTGGCTTAAAGCTGCCATAGCCCTCTCTGCCTTTGAAGGAAAAAAAGAGGTCACTAAGGAGGAGCTTAAAAGAGTTGGAAAAATGGTTTTTAGACATCGCCTAAAAAGATTACCCTTTGAAGATTTTGATAAAGAAAAGGAGAGGCTTTATGAACTTCTGGAAAGAATTTGAAGAGACCTTTTTTCCTGAAGTAAAGGGTAATATCTTACCTAAGTTAGCCCTAGTTTTAAATCTTGTGGATCCAAATTGTGGCGGCTTAGTTATCATAGGTGAATCAGGAACAGGAAAGTCTAAACTTCTTGAAAACTTCTACCATTTGGCAAGAATTCTAAAACTTCCCTGCAAATATCTTCCTTCAGGGATTACAGAGGAAAATCTTCTGGGAGAAGTGGACTTTGAAAGAACCCTTAAAACTGGAAAAATCGAAATAACTGAGGGAATCTTATCTCAAGTAAAAGGGGGTTATCTTTTAATTGACGATCTTTTTCTCTTTCCTGACACTATTTTATCAATAATTTTTAGTCAAGTGCATAGCTTTACTTTAATTGCCACTCATAATTTAGAGGCTGGAGAAATTAATCCCCATTTTCTTGAAAAAATTGGTTTAGTTGCTTTTACAGAAAACCTTCATCAAAAAGACTTAAGAAAAGACTTAATAAAAAACTCAGAAAAACTCTCTGAAAACTCTGATAGAAATCTTGAAAAAGCCCTTTACCAGCTAATTTTAGCTAAAAGTTTGATAAAAAAAATTGCTATTTCTGAATATATTTGGGACAAAGCAGTCTCTTTATGTCTAAGAGAGGGAGCCTTTTCTCATCGTAGTGAGATTTTTCTCATCTTTGCAGCAAGGGCTTTTACTGCTTTAAAAAGAGAAACAGCTATAAAAGAGGAATATCTTGAAAACCTTAGCCCTTTGGTTTTAACTCATAGAAAGCTTAAAAAGGAGGAATCTTGGGAAAAGACTCCGCCTTCTGAAGAAAAAGAAAACCCTAATTATGAAAATAGCGAAGAAAAAAGAAAAGAGAAAAAATCACAAAGATTTGAAAATGAGCCTATTAAAGAGGACTTGCCAACCAAACCTGTCACAAGTGAGAAATCTTCTAAAGATTATCATTCAGACATGTCAAATGACCAAGAGAATTCCTCTGAAAATATAGAAAGTTTTTCTCCATCTGCCTCTTCTGAAAAGGTTTTCCCTGTGGTTGTCCCAGAAAAATTCACCGAGCTCCTACTTAAAGGCAAGAAAATCTCCTCCTATGGAAAAAGAATTACAGGAAGAGTAAAAAGAAGCTCTTCGAGAAAAATAAGAGTTACTCTATCTGGAGAACGAAGAGAGCTTGATCTCTTTGCTACTCTTAAGGCCTCTCTTCCTTACCAAATTTATAGAAATCCTTCAGGGAGGGTAGTTATTAAAAGGGAAGATCTAAGATTTGCTAAGCGTGAAGGCAAAGGAAGAACCCTTTTACTTCTTCTTGTTGATGGATCTGGCTCAATGGGAGTGCATCAAAGAATGCAATATGTAAAGGGAGTTCTCTTTCACTTTCTAAAATCCTCCTACAAGAGGAGAGACAGAGTGGCTTTAATTGTTTTTAGAAAATTTGGAGCAGAGCTTTTAGTTCCTCCCACAAACTCTGTAGAGATGGCTTACAGAATCCTTAAGAATCTCCCCGTTGGCGGAAATACACCTCTCTCAGCAGGGCTTGACCTTACTAAAAGGGTTATTAAACTTTACAAGGCTTCACATCCTATGGATCATATCCTTCTACTTATTTTCACCGATGGAAAGGCTAACATTCCTCTAAAACCTAAGGGAGACCCCTTTGAAGAGATAAAAATCTTATCTGCAGAAATTTCTAAGATTCCCAATATAACACCTATTGTAATTGATACTGAAAAAGAGAGAGAACTTCTGCGTTTTGAGCTTGCTAAAGATCTTGCTAAATATCTCAAAGCTCATTACTTTAAAATGGAAAATTTAACCGATAAAACTTTGGTCAAAATTCTAAGAACAACCCTGTGAGAACTTTAGAGAGGTGAAGAGTAATGGAGATCTTAAAATATCTTGTTGATTATGGCGTGATCGGGATTTTAATAATTATGAGTATTATCTCCTTGGCTATCTTTCTTGAACGTAGAAAAACATATAAAACTATCAAATTGGATAATTTCAAAAATAAAAAGGAGCTTGAGATCGAGCTAACTAAAGGTCTTTATATCATTGCATCTGTAGGAAGTAACGCCCCTTACCTAGGACTTCTTGGCACAGTCCTTGGAATAATGCTAACTTTCTACGAAATTGGGGAGACTGGCCTTGCTGATACAACCAAAATTATGCAGGGGCTTGCCCTAGCCCTTAAAGCCACTGCAATAGGCCTTCTTGTAGCTATCCCAAGCACCACTATGTATAACTACCTCTTAAGAAGAGTAAGAGAAATCCTTGCCCTCTACGAAATCTCCAAAGAAAAAAATTAAAGAGCTAGCAGAGGAGTGCCCTATGGACGAAAAGGAATTTGATAGTATCAATGTTATACCCCTTGTGGACATAATGCTTGTCTTATTAACCATTGTGTTAATTACTGCTACCTTTATTTCTATTAGAGCTCTTCCTGTTAAACTCCCGGAAACCCGTTATACTAAGGAAAGTTTAACCAAACTTGGGATTGAACTTACTCTTAATAAAAATGGCCAAATTATCTACGAAGAAAAGATTTTAACTCCCCATGATTTAGAAAATCTTTTACAAGGGCTTTCAGAAAATACTCCTATAGTGATAAATATTGATGAAAACTTGCCAGTAAAAAATTTAGTATCGCTCTTAGATTTATTTAAAAAATACCATTTACAGAAAATCTCTATAAAAACCATCCACAAGCCCAATGGTTAGGTTAAGAGACTTAGTCTTATCTCTTTTTATCCATGTTTTTTTGTTAGTGGTTTTAGGAATTGCCTTCTCTTTAAGTCTAAAGGTCTATCCTAAAAAAATTCTTGAAATTGACCTCTCTAAAACTATTTTTGTAGAAGAAAAGAATTTTGAATGGAAGAGTCCTGAGGATAGCAGGACAAAAATCCAAACTTCTCAGGAAGTGCTTCCTTTAAAAAGAGAAAAGAGTGTTACCCAATCCTCGGAAAAACCAGTTTTACATAAAGAACCACAAGTACTACCTGAAGAAAAAAAAGAGCCTTTAGTATCAAAAAAGGAGTTTCCTAAAGAGGAACCTATCTCCAAAGTAGAAAAGAGCCTCCTTTCTGAGAAATTATCTCCTAAGAGGGATTTAGAGGAAGAGACCCAGGGAGGAGCGAGTAAATTGAAAGATGACTCTTTTTCAAAAAACAGAGTCTCCCTTGCCAACCAGGGTCCTGAAAAAGGAGAAGGAACTAAAGCCAGTTCAGAAAAAGTGGCCCTTGGTGAGTCTTCTAAAGAAAAAAAGGAAAAACTCTATCTTTCTCAAAAGCTTTCTATTATCTCAGACTTAATGAAGAAACATTTGAAATATCCCTATCTTGCAAGAAAAATGGGGTGGGAGGGTCAGTTAGTTATGAGTTTTATTATAACTCCTTCTGGGGAGATAAGGGACCTAAAAGTTGAAAAATCTACAGGGTATGAGATCTTAGATAAGGCTGCGATAGAGACTTTATTAAACATCTCCAAGTATATTCCTGTCCCAGAGGTAGAGGTTCGAGTAAAACTTCCTGTTACCTTCAAATTACAATAAAGATTAGTACAAAAGTTTTAGACGATTACTAAATCTAAAGCCTGAAAGTTTAGGGATACTTCCAAGGCCAATGAATCTTCCCTGAACTAGGACCCAGTGGGAGTGTCCAAAGCCCTCTGGGAAAACAAGCATCTTTAAAGCCTCTTTGTCTTTGAAAGAGTTATCAGAAATTTCAAGAAAAACCTGGTCAATTCCCAAGGAGGCAAGGTATGGTCCCTGCTGGGTAAACCCAAGATTGAGAAAACCATATTTTTCGGCAAGTTCTCTAAGGTAGGTAAAATCAACATGGGCAGTAATGTCAATGTGCCCAGGTTTAAAGTAAGGATTATCGCAAACTCTGTGTCGGTAATAACAAAGAAGGGTTCCTCGAGATCTCCCAGGATGGTAATAGTCTGCTCTTGGATACCCATAATCAATTATGACTATAAGTCCTCTTTTCATCTTCTGAGATAAAGCTTTATAAATCTCTTCAGCTCTAAGACAGACTTCTGTTCTATATCCTTCAGGCCATCGAGGAAAATAGGGATAGACTCTCTTCAAAATTTCAGGATCAGTCAGTTTTTCAAATTTTTCAGTGACTTCCTTTTCCTTAAATTCAAGCCAAATTTCAAAAAGATCTTCCCCCTTTTTTTCAATTAAATGTACAGGTAAGGCGTCAAAGAGCTCATTACAGATAAAGATTCCTTCAAAAAGAGGCAATTCCTCAAAGCTCTTAAACCAGTTTACTTGAGAAAGATATCTGGAAAGGGTTTGTTCCTGAAAAGCTCTAAGAGCTGAAAAGGGCTCAACTATATAGTAGGGAAAGTGAAAACCCTTAAGAGATAGATACTCAAGTATATCAAGGGCAAGATAGCCTGCACCTGCTCCTGCCTCAAGAATTACAAAATTCTTAGAACGATTTAATAGTTCATAGGCCTCAAGAACTTGAAGGGCAAGAGTTGCTCCAAATACCTTGTGCACGCAAGGGGAGGTGATAAAATCTCCTGCCTTTCCAGGCACATTCCCCCTGGCATAATATCCATAATCAGGATGATAAAGGGCAAGTTCCATATAGGTTTCAAAGGTTAAAGGAGAGAGAGCTTCAAGAAGTTGAAGGAACATACCCTCTAAAAACTATGGCTGATAAACAGCCTCAATAGTTGAGGTGGTACCATAAGGCCCATAAGCTTTAACAATTATAGAATAAACTAATTTTCTGCTAAACTGAATATTTGGATCAGTACTTACTACAGCTTCTGCACTCTCCCCAGGAAAAAGAGCTTGATATAACGGACAGATAGTAGCATTGGCTACAAAAACATCCTTGTATTCAATAAGACGAAACTTAATAATTCCACTTCTGCAATACCTTTCATCAGGACTTCCTAACCCCTGCGGACACTCAAAAGTTAACTTAGCATTCTCTGGACATTCATCAATATATTTGGCAAGCATTTGAACTGTTCCAGAGGCTGCCTCCCTTAGAGTAGTATAGGTCCTTATTGGAAAAACTATTTTTATAGCCCTTTCATAAGCTAAATAAAGCCCTCCAATTAAAAGTAAACCTAAAAGAGAAAAAATAATAGTAAGAAATAATGCCTGCCCTGAGTTTCTCTGTTTATATGTCATAAACTAAACCTATGGCAAATTCAAGCCTTGTAAATTATATAAAGGTATAATCTCTTCAATAGTTGTAAAACGATAATTAGGATCTATGGCAAATAGATCATCTATAATAGCAGGAGTTCCATTATTATCAGTTGGAGCACTACAAAGAGAAGAATATTTTGGTTTTTCTTGAGCAAAAGCCTGTCTACTCCCTACTTGAACTATCATACACACCTTCAAAAATGTAGGTATCTGATTTCCACCGCAAGGTATGGTATTACTATTTTTATCTAAACAGCTCATTCTCAAATCTGCAACACAGGAGAGAATTAGCTGGGAAGCTGTATCATTTCCCATAATCATAGATAAATGACTTCGTCTCAGTAAAGGATGACAGATTTTGTCTTCTATAGGTGATGAGTTGTTTAAATAGAGAACTGTGAGGATCTCGCTACAAAAGTTAGTGGGATTTATATTTGAAGAATCATCAACATAAACTAAATAATAAGGTGTAGAGAGAGTTATTTTATTTACTTGAGAACCTTGAATTAGACAAGTATTTAAATTCTCACATCTTTTATCACTACCAAAGGCTATAAAATAATGATTCATTACTCTAGTATCATTGGGGAAAGGGCATGGTTCACCAAACCTGTTAGTAGCAGTTGTCCTAAAGATATTATTATCATAAACATACCAACAGCCACTCCATTTATTCCCTCTGGCCGCAAGAGTATAGTACCTTAAATAACTTTGATTGTTCGATAAATCTAAGGGAGAGAAACCCCAGAAAGAACAAATTCCTTTAGGAATACCAAAGCCTATTAATTCAAGCTCCCTTCTTAAATAGGTTTTAAAGGCCTTGATATCAGAATCACTCTTCAAGATATATCTTACACGACTCTCATTCTTATACATATCAAAGAGGGCTGAAAGAAAAAAACTACTAAAGATTCCAATAAGAAAAATAATGATTAAAATCTCTACGAGAGTATATCCCTGGCTTTTAAATCTATTTCTCATCTTTTTTAATAAAAATCAATTGATAATAGGCTTTATTTTCTTTAGAGATAGGGTCTTCAAATTCAACCCTTACACAGATTGCCCTTCCAATACTTACAGGAGGATCCTCTTCGGTAGGCTTAATATTTACTTCAGCAATACTGTACCCCACTCTAATAGGATAGCCTGTGTTACAAATTGGGGAATTACCAGAGGCAGGTTCTAAATTTTGCTTGTTTAAACAATAAAGACACCTTGGTGAAGTTAAGCTCCAACAATTTGCAAAATTATAAGTGGAATTATAACAATCAGGCTCAAAGGAGCATCCTACCAAGGAGCCATTACTAAACTCACAGGTTCCATTAGGATATTTAATTTCTAAAGAGCTGAAATTACTATAACTATAAGTGGAAAGCTCACTTTTTATACGCTCAATAAGTTCTCTAGCTGTTCTGTGAAGCTCCAGTTGTTTAATCCTTTGGTTTAACTGAATAATGCCAAAAGAGACCCCTGTTACAATGATGATTAATAATAAAAAAGCTAAAAGTACTTCTATGAGACTAATTCCTGAGGACCTCTCTTTTTTTCTTTCTTTTTTCACTAAGTCTCCACTCTTATTTTTCCCAATTTATCAATTATTACTCTAAGGCTACTATTATTTTGATTCACTAAAGTAGCATTAACTGCACCAAACCCACAAGAATAATTAAAGGGATAACCCTTTCTATCAAAGACTACATAAAAATCAAAAGGCCCACTAAAGATAATACCCTTAGATAGGGTTTTATAAATAGTTCTTGGTCTACAGGAGCCAATAACTGGAGATGAGAGATCTACAGCACAATCTGAATCACTGGAACAGCTTGTATTGAATTTATTAACACAAACTTTTGTTTCGTCAGGATTCGAAGGATTACAAGATAGATCTGTATCCTTACAATCACCATCATGGTCAATAAAGATTTTGTAATAAGAGGAATTCCTACATCCTCTTATACCCCATGAAAGTCCTGTTACTTGAGCCATATTTTTAGCATATTGTAAATCTGCTATAAATTGATTAGCAGCCTCTCTTAAACGAGCATAAGCTATATAATTTAAGACCTCTCTCAAAAAAATGGCTGAAAAAATTCCTATGATCAATATAACAATCAAGGTTTCAAATAAGGTATAGCCTGGAGATCTTATTTTTCCTGCCATAAAATAAAGATACCTTGAGGTTGAATCTGTGGTTTAGGAGCTACTGAAGGGGGACCTCCTGAAGTCTGAGATATAATCATTGTTCCTTTGGTAGTCTTTAGGACCTGGAAGGGCTGACCAATAGGTGGGGCCCCTATTCCAAAAAACTTTGAAACTACTGGTGCTTCCTCTCCTCTCATATTGTAACAGGGACATCCTTCTTGATAACAGACCATATAATAGTAAGTCTCTCCTCCCCGAGAGCAAGGGTCCGTATTTGGTAGGAAACTTAAAGTATTTACCATTCCCTGTAAAACAATAGGTGTAGAATACATTCTTTCATTAGTTCTAAGGAGATGATACCAACCTAAAGCTGGATAATCAGTATAATTGAACTTAATAAGTGTTGTAGTTTCATTAAAGTTGCTACAACCACTACTCGAATTACATTTACAAGTCTGCTCAGTGGCGTTAAATATAAGAAGAGAAATATAGTTTGCCTTATTACCACAATAATTGGTTCTATCAGTTAATTGAGAAAAAGAATAGGTGCAATTTCCAAATTTACAGAAATCCTTTAGACCCACAAAGTAGTTAGTATAATCTATAATACTTTTCTCAAAATAAACTCCCGTTCCAAAGATTACCCATAAAGCCCCTGAAGGATCAACAGTAAGCTCTGGCGAGGCAAAAACTGGGCGATTAAGATCGCTAAGCACTTGGGTTATGTCTGAGGAACTCAAACTGGAAATGTCTTTATAAGCTCCATTAGTACTTCTAAGGGAGAGTCTAAAAAGACCTCCATTTCCTAAATTATAGGTACCAAAGTAGATTAAATCATCTCGGTAATCATTATCATAATCAACAGCCCTGAGGCTTCCTACAGCCTGATTTGAGACCCCAGGAATTGGAATTTCTTTAGATATCTCTCCTGTTTCAAGGTTAATAAAGTATATCTTTGGAGTTGCGATAAATTCAACTTTATAAGGCTCTCCCATTCCTGTAACTTCTTTGGGACCACTCCCAAGTACAATATAAGACTGACTCCAGTCACTTCCGTTACTATATTTTAAAATTACCGGATATGAAAGGGTGAGAGTATTGTCAGGAAGTTGTTTTTCCCAAAGAAGTTCAAAGGGAGGATCATCAAAGGTTCCATCAGATTTAAATTTTAATTTAAGAAGAAAGAGAGAAGAGCTACATTTTCCATTAGGACAACCCTTAGCATTTATAGCTTTTCCTCCAAAACCCATCATCCCAAGAAGCAAGGTTTCCCATTTCCCTTTTATTTTGGCATCAAAAAGAGTCACCTTGTAATCTATTAAAGGGATATGACAATAATCTTTATGTCCATACCAGACAAGGTAAGGAAGGGCATTTTGGGGTATAAAGGCCCATTCTTCTTTTCCGATAAGATCTGTAGTGGTTAAATTAAAGGCATCGATTAGGCGCAAAGGCTCATCTGGCGGCCTATAAAATTGCATCCAACCAGCTCTGAAAACATGAAGCATTCCATCATTGGCCCCAACAAAAATATAATTATTTCTCCTTCTATAAGAATCACTTCGTAGATACTCAAGATAAGATTGGTCGTAATATCTAAGATTATAAGTATTTAAAGGCCTATTGGAAATTACCACGGGTGTTGAGAAAAAAATATCTCCAAGCTTCCAAGTGGCCTTTCCCGATTCTCCCAAACAATAGGTGCCTAAATCGACTGTTCTTGGCCTTAAGACATAGGTTGAGTCACAGGCCCTATCTTTACCTCTTATATACTCAAGAAGGCAAGTGGCATTAACACTCTCTCCTGCCGAAGAGCTCCAAAGACTTTGCAGATAATTAAGTAAAGAGGGAGTTCCACTCTCAAAAGAAACCATATTTCCATTAAAATTTACATAAATTTTCCTATTTTCAGGTGGAGACTTTGCAAGTAAGCAGCCTGCCTCAAATATATGAGAGATATCCTCTATTCTATCCACCTGGAGGTAAGAACAGGTAGTATCGTTGGTAATTTTAAAATAGGTGGTGCTGTTTCCTTCGGTGACAAATTGAACCCAATAGTCCCTTAAAAGATTTAAAATAAAGTTTCTTTCCGTTTCTTCTCTAAAGCGCCCTTTAGCATCAACCCAAAGGGCTTTTAAGAAACCAATCCAGGAGGCAAACTCCGTGCCATTTGTCCCAGGATAAAAGTAAGGTTGAAATAAGAGAGAGCCAGCGGTATATCTCTGAGAAAGGGTAGCAACTGTTGCTCCAGATGAAGCCCTGCGAAGAATATCTAAAATAGCATTTAAAATAGAATCTTTAAGCTCTTTAGCATTATTAGCTGAATAAAAGGTATCGGGAATTCCATTTCTATCTGCATCCCAATCGGAAGAGGAGGGAGGAAGATCTGTGCAGGAGGACCCTTTACCACAATTGTCCCTATCACAGCAATCATCTATTGGACCACAGGTAGCCATGGGGTAACCACTCAAACCATCAGGCCAAGTTTTACTTCTGTCAAAAGCTCCATACATAGCCACATTCTTAAGGGACCTCTCTCCTGTTCCTCCAAGATAAAGACCTATAGCATAAATAGCTTCAATATAAGAATAGGTATTATTAGCAGCTTGATTATAAAACCCCTTTTTATGAAGCCAGTAAGCAGGAACCACTGGATCTGCGGATGAGTTTTCAAAGCCATTATCTATGCTACAAGTATCACCTGAAGCACCTTTATTCCACTGCCCGTCAGATAAGAGAATAATAAAATTTTTGGCACAAGGAACAAAGATAAATTCATTACCTTGGCAATTTCCATCCCTATTTTTGTCATCACATTGATACATATAATTTTTCCATTCATCTCCAGCTCCCCTTTGAGGAGAAAAACCTCCAAATAGGGGATCACTTTGTGAAAAATAGTTATAGGCATCCCACAAAACTGGACCAGTAGGGGTAGCCCC
>PNIE01000047.1 GCA_002877875.1 Caldimicrobium thiodismutans | reverse complement strand
AAACCTAAATTTAGGAGAACCAAATGGCCTGGAGAAGATTAGAAGCAAGAGAATTCACCGTAGAGCTACCGTATAAAGAGGGTACTAAAGCCTATAAATCAGAGGAACATTTTCCTCATCAAGAACGCCTTGAAAAGGCCTTTGAGCTTGCTCTTAAAATTGATGATGAGGGATACAATGTTTATGTTTGTGGGCCAAGAGGTATCGGCAGAACAAGATATACCCTTAAGAGAATTCAGGAAGTAGCAAAAAATTTTCCCACTCCCCCAGATATTTGTTATGTTAACAATTTTGAAGATCCTGCAAGGCCTAAGTGTCTTCTTCTTCCTGCGGGATTAGGTAAAAAGTTAGAGGAGGGAATAGAAGAGGTTTTGGATTATCTAAAGAGGGAAACTTTTAAGGCCTTTGAAGGAAAAGATTATGAGGAAGAGGTTTCCAAACTGACTAAAGAATTTGATGCCGAAAAAGAAAAGGTTTTTAATGCCCTAACTGAGGAAGCGAAAAAATATAATCTGATGGTTCTTTTTAGTCCCCAAGGAGTGAAGCTTCTTCCCCTTTTTAAAATCCAGACTCCTATACCTGAGGAAGAGCTCTTTAAAGATCCCAGAATAAGGGAAGAATATCAAAAGAATCTTCAGGAATTTGAACCAATTTTCAGAGAATACATGAGGAAATTAAGGGATATCGATAGTGCCTTTGGTGATGCCCTTTTTAGACTAAGAGATAAAATTGCAGAAAATCTTGTTAATAAAGCCTTTGAGAAATTAGAAGAGCTTTTCAAAGATCAAGAAGAGGTAATGAAATATTTTCAGTTTTTGAAGAAGGAACTTGTTAAAAATATGCATCTTTTTATTGAATGGGAAAAGGCGCGTGGAAATTTAATGGTTCAATCAGGGCTTAACAAAGCTATGAATATTTTCAGAGTAAATTTATTAGTAGATAATTCTCAAACTAAAGGTGCACCTGTAATTTACGAGAGAGTACCAACTCTTAAAGGTCTTTTTGGACAAATTAATTATAGAGCCGAAATGGGGATCCTTTATGCGGATCATTTAAGCATTACAGCAGGAACTCTTCACAAGGCCAATGGTGGTTTTCTGGTGATAGATCTCTGGGAAATTCTTAAGAATCCTATTATTTGGATTATTTTGAAAAGGGCCCTCCTTCACAAAAAGCTTCATCTGATGGGTGGAATGATGGAGGAAATACCTGTTCCTCATGTGGGTCTATTACCAGACCCTGTTCCCTTTAAAGCTAAGGTTTTTCTTATTGGCGATCCCTTTCTCTATTACCTTCTCTCAACCTATGATGAGGAATTTCAGGAACTTTTCAAAATTAAGGCAGAATTCGATCCAATTCTTCCCCTTGATGAGGAGACTAAAGAGAGCTTTCCTAAAATAATTAAAAAAATGATTGAGGAAGAGAAACTAAAAGAGATCTCTGCTTCTGGCTTGAACGAACTTCTAAAATATAGTATCTATGAGGCAGGAAATAGGAAAAAAGTCAGATTTATTCTTGAGGATTTAAAGACTCTCTTAAGAGAGGCTCATGCTCTTTCAAAGAATGAGGAAATTACAGATGAGGATATAAGACAAGCCTATAAGGAAAAAATCTTTAGAGTTAATCTTATTGAAGAAAAAATTCGAGAGTTTATTAAAGAGGGAAAGTATCTCATAAAGGTTGAAGGGAAGAGGGTAGGGCAGATTAATGGATTAAGTGTAATAAGTCTTGGTGATTATTCCTTTGGGAAACCTTCAAGAATTACAGCCTCAGTTTATCCTGGCTCAAAGGGAGTAATCAATATTGAAAGAGAAATTGATATGAGTGGACCTATTCATACCAAAGGTGTCCTAACCCTCTCTTCTTACATTTTTCATAAGTATAGTTCAGATTTTCCCCTTCAACTCTCTTGCACTTTAACTTTTGAACAGGCCTATGAACCTGTTGAAGGAGACAGTGCCTCCTGTGCTGAACTCTTAGCTATCCTCTCTGCTATCTCCCAAATACCCTTAAGGCAAGATATTGCTATAACTGGCTCTATTGACCAATTTGGAAATATTCAACCTGTTGGAGGAATAAAAGAAAAGGTTGAAGGTTTTTATAAAGTCTGCAAGATGCTAAAATTTACAGGAACTCAAGGAGTAATTATTCCTGTGCAGAATATAGATAATCTTCTACTGGAAGATGAAATTTTGGAAGATGTAGAAAAGGGAAATTTTCATCTTTATACCATTGAAAAGGTTGATGATGCTATTGAAATTCTAACCGGAATAAATGCTGAAAGGTTTCACAAAAAAGTTCTGTCTAATTTAAAGAAATTCTACGAACTCTCTAAGGAAAAAGCTGAAAAAAAGAGAAAAACAAAGAGAAAGAAAAAAAGTTAGGCCTTTCTTAAAACCCTTTTGTCCCCAAGGCGCAAGGTA
>PNIE01000067.1 GCA_002877875.1 Caldimicrobium thiodismutans | reverse complement strand
AAGATAAGGTAAAAACATGGATATATTGTAACTTTACAAATAGTTTGAGAATTTTTTGGAGTAAAAAAGAGGGGAGGGGGAGAAGTGGAAAAGTGAAGAGATGTGGGGGATTTTCAAAAGGGTATATCTTCATTAATCGGGGTGAATAGTTTAGCTGGTTCAAAAAAATCCTCTTTAAGGTATGATTCTTTTATAGGTTGCCTATTGTAAGGACTCTCTTCTTTCCTGTCAAGAATCTGAAGGCTTTGAACCCAAATTTCTGTAATAAACCTTATCTGCCCCTGCTTGTCTTCAAATTTTCTTGTACGAGGCTTTCCCTCAAGATAAACACTTGAGCCTTTACTTAGATACTCTCCAGGAGATTTCTGCAAGCCTTCCAAAGGCAACTCATCTGTGCCACTCAGTTATGGTCTCCTTTTCTCCATTTTTGATAAAGACTTCATTAGTAGCTATTCGAAAAACAGCAACAGGCTTTCCTTCTAAGGTATAGCGGATTTCTGGATCAGCTCCAAGTCTTCCTACAAGGATTACTTTATTGACATCCATAAAAGACCTATCCACCTGTGTAGTTTTCTATTTCTTGCTCAAGGAGCCTTAATGTGTCTAAATCCGTGGCCTCTTTAATTCTTTTTTTTTACTTCAGCTCCCCAGTCTCTTATTTGTTTCCTTTGATGTAAGATAGGCTGATATTTGGTTAACTGCTGATCGTATTCATCCTGCGTTATTTGTTGCATTTTGAGTTGTATCTTTAGATCAGAAAGCTTAATTATTACATAGGCTGATTTGGAAAGGGGTGATGATATCTTATTTTGTGGAAGTCTTTCCCTTTTTAGCCTCTCAAATTCCTCATTAAGTGCCTCTACTTTTTCTTTTAATTCTGCCCTTGCAAGGGAATATTCCCTACAAAGCCTTTCAATCTCCATTATCAAGTTTGCCACTTTTATTCTCCAAGTTTTTTATTTTTTTCTGTGATGCCTTTCTTTTTGACAAAACAGATCTCTTCTATTTTAAAATTGTCACATTACCCATACAATCCATATATCTTGATTAGGAATCCGACTTTATTTAAAAAATTTTTTTATTTAACTCAGTATATATGTTTACGAGATTATGTGATTTTTTTACAAAGGTTTGAAATTTTCACAATCTGTCTTATTATTTAAAATAAAAAATAATTAAGGGGGTGTTGCCATGAGAAAGGTGCTGCTCTTAGTCATAGGGTTTATTTTTACTATTTCAAGTTTTGTTTTTGCTTATGACAAGGAGCTTGCTAAAAGATTAGACATGATGTTTTCTCCACTGACTCCAGAGGTTCTTGCCAAAGACCCGGGTTTGGTCAATGCAACACAGCTTCTTCAGATGATTCAAAACAAAGAGCCATTTGTAATGCTTGATGTAAGAACTCCTGAGGAGATGGCTATAGTGGGAATTACTTGGAAGGACAGACTTGAAATTCCAATGCATGAACTTTTTAAAGAGGAAAATCTGAATAAACTTCCTAAAGATAAAAAAATTGTTGTGATTTGTCACACTGGGACAAGAGCTTTTCCTGTAGCTCTTGCTTTGAGAGCTCTTGGTTTCATGAATGCGTATTCTCTTGAAGGTGGAATAGTCAAGCTTGCCGAACAAGCAGGAAGACAAACTTATAAGTTTTTACACTAATTCAGTAGTATTTCATGCCCCCTTTTGGGGGCTTCTTTTACTCTTTTACTCACTATCTAGTCGCAAAGAGCGAGTCATAATTCTCACCTTGACAAAGGAACTACTCTTTATACCTTGTTGTGGTTAAAGTGTTTTTGTGATAAAATTTAAGAAGTTTTTTTTTAGGGGGATAAGATGCAGGTTGTAGTCATTGGGGCTAATGCCTGTGGTGCTAAAGCTGCCTGTAGGGTGAAAAGATTGAATCCAAAGGTGGAGGTTATTCTTATTGACAAAGATGACTTAATCTCTTATGGTGCTTGTGGTATACCCTATTTTGTTTCTGGGGATGTTCCTTATGAAAATGCTTTAAGGGAAACTTCTTATCATGTGGTAAGAGACGAAAAATTTTTTCGTAATGCCAAGGGGCTAACTGTTCTTACGAAAACCTTAGCTGAAGAGATTGATCGTAAAAGAAAAACGGTAAGAGTGCGGTATCTCGACTCAGGAAAGATTGAAGAAATTCCCTATGATAAATTGGTAATTGCCACTGGTTCTAAACCAAGAATTTTAAATCTTCCAGGGATTGATTTGGAAGGAGTTTACACCATCTCTAATCTTCACAAGGCTATTGAAATAAAAGAAAGGATTGCCAGAGGACAAGTTGAGAAACCTCTTGTCATTGGAGCTGGTCTTATTGGTCTTGAGATGACAGAGGCCTTTGCCGATCTCTGGGGGCTTCCTGTTACTCTTCTTGAGTATTTTCCCCAGGTCTTGCCCAAAAATCTTGATCCTTTTACAGCTAGGATAGTAGAAAATCACTTAAAGGAAAAGGGAATAAACCTTGTTCTCAATGCAAGGATTAAGGAGATTGTGGGAAAAGAGGGTAGGGTAATTGGAGTAAAAACTGAGAGGGAGTTTTATCCTGCAGATTTAGTATTAATGGCTGTGGGAGTCGAGCCTAATACTGAGCTTGCTAAAAAGGCTGGGCTTTTAGTTTCTCCTTTAACTGGTGGAATAATGGTGAATGAGAGGCTTCAGACCTCTGATCCTGACATCTATGCTGGTGGGGATTGTATCGAGGTCACCCATCTTATAACCGGAAAAAAAGTAGTAATGCCTATGGGGTCTTTAGCCAATCGACAGGGTAGAGTTATTGGAACTAATATTGCAGGAGGAGTGGCTACTTTTAAAGGAACCGTTGGAGCCTTTATTATGAAATGCTTTGATCTCTCTGTAGGTGGAGCAGGCCTTACTTTATCACAAGCTAAGGCTGAAGGATTTTTCGCAAGTTATGCCTTAAACAATCAGACAGAAAGATCGCACTTTTATCCTGGGGCAGAGTATGCTTATTATGCCTTGATCTTTGATAAAAAGACGACAAGGATTCTTGGTTTTCAGGCTATAGGTCCTTTTACAGATGGTACTCTTGCAAGAATTCATGCTATCTCAAGTATTCTTCCTCATAAACCACTAGTTGAGGATCTTATAAATCTGGAACTTGCCTATGCTCCTCCTTTTAACTCTGCACTAGATCCTATACATGATACCGCTCATGTAGCTGATAACATCCTAAGGGGACTTTTTGAGCCAATGGAATGGGAGGAAGTTTTAAGGCGCTTGAAAGAAGGAGATCCTAATTCTTACATAATAGACCTTAGACATCCTAAAGAAGCCGAGTATCTTGTGAAAAATTTTTCCAATGTAAAGCCTATTCTTTATCAAGAATTTAGATATCACCTTGACAAGATCCCTAAAGACAAGGATATTATTCTTATTTGTAATTCTTCTCGCAGGGCTTATGAAGTAGCAAGACTTCTTAAAGCTGAGGGATTTGAAAGAGTTTATGTTCCTCTTGGAGGAATTAGTTTTCCAAGGAAGTGGGGAGAGCTTGTTAAATGAAACTTCAGGCTGTAAGAGGCTTTAAGGATTGGCTTCCTGAAGAGGCTATCAAATATCAGTATCTCATAGAAATAGCCCGAAAAGAATTAAAACTTGCAGGTTTTCAGGAAATAAAAATACCTGTGCTTGAAAAAACAGAGCTCTTTGTTCGCTCCATTGGAGAGGTAACTGACATTGTACAAAAAGAAACCTATACTTTTGAAGACAGAAACAAAGAACTTCTTACTTTAAGGCCTGAAGCCACAGCAGGAATCTGTCGTATGGTTATAGAACACGGCCTTTACATGAGGCCTAAACCTTTAAAAATTTTTTTTATTGGCCCTATGTTTCGTCACGAAAGGCCCCAAAAGGGAAGACTAAGGGAGTTTTTCCAGATTGATGTGGAATTTATGGGAAATCTTACGCCCTATTATGAGGTGGAACTGATTGAACTGGCCTTAAAGATTCTTAAAAAACCGCTTAAAAACCAAAGAGAGCCCTTTACCCTTGAGATAAATAGTCTTGGATGTCCAAATTGTAGGCCTGCTTTTAGAGATTATCTTCTTTATGCCTTGGAAAAAGAAAAGGAAAAGCTATGTGAAACTTGTAAAGAAAGGCTCTCAAGAAATCCTTTAAGAATTCTTGACTGTAAAAAAGAGCAATGTAAAGAGGTGGTAAAGGGACTTAAGCCCATTTCGGAATTCTGGTGTGAAGATTGCAAAAATCATTTTGAAAAAATAATTGAGCTATTCAAAATAAGAAATCTTTCATTTTCAATCAATTCCTATCTTGTGCGTGGCCTTGATTATTATGTGAGAACCATTTTTGAAATTAAAGGGGAGGGGCTTGGGGCTCAGGATACAGTATGTGCCGGTGGAAGATATGACTTTTTAATTAAAGAACTTGGGGGACCTGACCTTCCTGCAACGGGTTTTGCTATTGGCCTTGAAAGATGGGCCCTTTGTCTTTTTGGAGAAAAAGATATCCCAGAAGCCCTTTTAGAGGAACTGAAGCCTCAGTGCCTTTTAATCCCTTTGGGAAAAGAGGCCAAAATTAAGGGTTTAAAGATAATTAGTACTTTGCGAGATAAAGGTATTAAGATTTCTGCTCTCTTTGAAGATAGAAGCCTTAAGGCCATGCTTCGTGAGGCAGACAAGCTTGGGGCCTCCTTGGTTCTGATTTTGGGTGATGAAGAACTAAAGGAAAATAAAATAGTTTTAAAGGATATGAAAAAAGGAACCCAAGAAAAAATCTCTATAGATGAGATCGAGTTCTATCTTTTGGAGAATTTACTGTGAAGATTTATCCAGAAGAGGCGGAAGTTTTAAGGCTTTCAGAAACTTGTAATCTTATCCCCCTCTACACTGAAATACCTGCAGATCTTGAAACTCCTATCTCTCTCTTTTATAAACTTTTTGATAATGAGCCCTATATTTTTCTTTTTGAGAGTATGGAAGGGCCTGAAAAGTGGGCTCGTTTTAGTTTTATTGGATTTGATCCCTTTTTGATTTTTAAGAGTAAAGGAAATCAAGTTGAAATTTTAGGAGAGAAGAAAAATTTCTTCTTTTCCGAGGATCCTCTTTTAGAACTCAAAAAAATCCTTTTTCAGTTTAAAACCCCAGAGATTAAAGAGCTTCCACGCTTTTGGGGAGGAGCAGTTGGGTATGTAGGATATGAAATGGTCTCCTTTTTTGAAAAGAGAGTGCCTAGAGCCCCAGATAAGCTTGGCTTTCATGACCTCTTCTTTGTTTTTCCTAAAAAACTTCTCATCTACGACCGCTTAAGACATTCTTACTTTATTCTTCACCTTTTCACAGTAGATAAAGGAAATTTAAAAAAAATTTATCACGAGGCTAAAGAAGAACTTAAAAAATTAGTTCAGGATTTAAAAAAGAAGAAAGTAAAGATTCCAAAAATAAAAAAGAGACTAAAACTTATCCCTGAAATGGAAAGGGAGCAGTTTTTGGAGATGGTTTTAAAAGCCAAAGAGTATATTTCTTCTGGAGATGTAATCCAGGTTGTCCTTTCTCAGAGATTTTTTGTAGAAGAGGATCTTCTTGAAAATGCTCATACTTCTTTTTATCTCTATCGGGGATTAAGAAAGATTAATCCTTCTCCTTATATGTTTTATCTTCGTCTTGAGGATGAGATCCTTATTGGATCTTCACCAGAAATTCTTCTTAGGGTTGAGGATAGAGTGGTTGAAACAAGGCCCATTGCCGGCACAAGAAGAAGAGGATTGACTGAAGAGGAAGACTTCACTTTAGAAGAAGAACTAAGAAGGGATGAAAAGGAACTCGCCGAACATATAATGCTTGTTGATCTTGGAAGAAACGACCTCGGAAGGGTTTCAAGATATGGCACTGTTGAGGTTTATGAACTCCTTGTAGTTGAAAGATATTCTCATGTAATGCATCTTGTTTCAGGAGTTCGAGGCCTTTTAAAAGAGGGAGAGGATATGTTTTCTGCTTTTAAGGCCTGCTTTCCTGCAGGAACGGTCTCTGGAGCACCTAAAATCAGAGCTATGGAGATAATTTCTGAGCTTGAAGGAAGGGCAAGAGGGCCTTATGCAGGGGCTGTAGGCTATTTTGGTTTTTCAAATAATATGGATTTTTGCATAACTATACGAACTTTTTTTCAGAAGAAAAATCGGTTATATTTACAAGCTGGAGCAGGAATTGTTGCAGATTCTATCCCGGAAAAGGAGTTTGAGGAGACTATTAATAAGGCCATGGCCTTAGAAAGGGCGCTAAGGCTCTTTGGTGACGGCTACTTTCTATGAAAAAACCCCTTAAAAAAGTTCTTGTGATTGATAATTATGATTCCTTCACGTATAATCTTGTTCAACTTGTGGGAATTATGGTAGAAAGGCTCTGGCAGGGAGAAATATTAGTTTTTCGTAATGATGAAATAACCCTTAAAGAGGTAAAAAATCTTACTCCTACCCATATAATTATTTCTCCCGGGCCTTGCACTCCCAAAGAATCAGGGCTTTCTGTAGAAATAATAAGGGCTTTTTCAGGAAAAATTCCCATTCTTGGAGTTTGCCTTGGGCATCAATGCATTGCCTATGCCTTTGGAGGAAAAATTATAAGAGCAAAAAGACTTATGCATGGTAAGGCCTCCCAGATTTATCATGATGGAAGAGGAGTTTTTCTGGGACTTCCCAATCCCTTTTCTGCTATGCGCTATCATTCTCTTGCTGTAGATCCCGAAACCCTTCCTTCTGATTTTGAGATTACTGCAAGAAGCGAAGATGGAGAAATTATGGGGCTGAGACATAAGATTTATCCTCTTGAAGGGGTTCAGTTCCATCCTGAGTCTATTGGAACTTCCCTTTCCACCTGGACTAAACTAAAGAAACCACCTATTGAATGGGATTTTAACAGCGATGAAATCCCAGAAGGAGTTAGGCTTTTAAAAAATTTCCTTTCATACTGAAATGTTTCCCAAACTTCTCGAAATTTTTAGAAACTTTCTTTTGTGGATTTATGTTTTACTAACAGTTCCTATCTTTGGAACCCTTGCTATCATTACGAAGAAGCACTTTTTGGCTCGAATTTGGTGTGAACTTTTGCTAAAGATACTCGGAATAAAAATTAGGGTTTTGGTAGAAAGGTGGCCTGAGAAGGGAAAAAATTATGTTTTTATGTGTAATCATCAAAGTCAGCTTGATATACCTGTTCTTGAAAGTGTATTAAAGGATTACAATATACGTTTTCTTGCCAAAAAGAGTCTTTTTGAGATTCCCTTTTTCGGGTGGGGAATAAAGGCGCTTGGTTATATTCCTGTTGAGAGAGAAGACCCTAAGGAAGGATTAAAAAGTTTGCTTGCCTGTGTGGAAAAATTAAAGGAGGGATACTCACTAATAGTTTTTCCAGAGGGTACAAGGAGTAAAACAGGAGAGCTTTTACCTTTTAAGATTGGAGGGTTTCTTATTCCCATAAAGGCTGGGGTTTCCGTTTGTCCTGTTGCCATTTGGGGTACTCATTATATCCTTTCTAAGGGTAGTCTCTGGATGAGATTAAAGGAAAGGGAGGTAAGGGTTTATATTGGTCCGGTTATTGATGTTTCCGGTCTTACTCTAAAGGATAAGTATTTACTTTTAGAAAAAGTGAGGGAGGCTATAGAGCAGGGTCTTGAAAAAATCAAATTTTAAGAGGGGCTAAAGATGGGTGAAGTTATTGTAGTAGCCTTAGAGGATGAGCTCAAAGAGAGTTATCTTGATTATGCCATGAGTGTTATTGTAGGCAGGGCTCTCCCTGATGTAAGGGATGGGCTTAAGCCTGTTCAGAGGCGAATCCTTTATGCTATGTATGAAACCGGAAATGATTGGAATAAACCTTACAGAAAAAGTGCAAGAGTGGTAGGAGAAGTTATTGGAAAGTATCATCCTCATGGAGATATGCCTGTTTATGAGGCCATCGTGCGTACGGCTCAGGATTTTACAATGAGATATCCTCTTATTGATGGGCAAGGGAATTTCGGCTCTATTGATGGCGATGCCCCAGCGCAGATGCGTTATACCGAGGTTAGGCTTACCCGTCTTGCTCATGAGCTTCTTGCAGACCTTGAAAAAGAGACGGTCGAAATGGTGCCTAATTATGACAACACCCTTAAAGAACCTGTGGTTCTCCCCTCAAGAATTCCCAATCTTCTTATCAATGGCTCTTCTGGTATTGCTGTTGGAATGGCAACCAACATTCCCCCTCATAATCTTACAGAAGTAGTTGAGGCTCTAATTGCTCTTTTAAGAAATCCAGAGCTAACTGTTGATGAATTGATGCAATATATTAAAGGTCCTGATTTCCCTACAGGAGCTTATATTGTTGGGACAGAAGGTATAAAAAAGGCCTATGAAACTGGGAAGGGAATCATAAAGCTTCGTGCCAAATATAAGATTGAAAGGGAAAAGGAGAAAGTAAAGCTTGTTTTTACGGAAATACCCTATCAAGTAAATAAGGCCAAAGTAGTTGAGAGGATAGCTGAGCTTGTTAGGGATAAAAGAATAGAGGGAATTGCTGATATAAGAGATGAATCTGATAGAGAGGGTATTAGAGTTGTAGTTGAACTAAAAAAGGAGTGGTCTCAGGCACCTCATACTGTAGCCAGAGAGCTTTTTTCTTTGACTCCCCTTGAGACTAGTTTTGGAATTATCTTTTTGGCCTTAGTTCAAGGGCGTCCAGAGGTTCTCAATCTTAAGGAAATGTTACAGCACTTTCTCAATTGGAGAAAAACCGTTATTATTCGACGCACTCAGTATGACTTAAAAAAAGCTCGGGAGAGGGCGCACATTCTCGAAGGCTTTTTAAAAGCTTTGCAACATCTGGATGAAATCATTGAACTTATCAAAAGTTCAGACACTCCTAAAACAGCTAAAGATAGGTTAATGCAGCAATTTGGATTTACTGAGATTCAAGCGCAAGAGATTTTAAACTTAAGGCTTCAAAGGCTTACTGCTCTTGAAAGGGAAAAGATTTTACTTGAATATGAAGAGTTGCAAAGGGCCATAAGTTATTATGAAAAGATTTTAACCCATGAGCCAACTCTTCTTACAGTCCTTGAAGAGGAATTAAAGGAGATAAAAGAAAAATATGGAGACGAAAGAAGGACTCAGATTCTTGAAAGGGACGTAGAGGCTATAGAGGAAGAAAGGCCTGTTGAAGAGGTGCTTCTTATTATAAGTGAAGAGGGATATCTCAGGAAGCTTTCTCTTGAGCAATTTTCAGCTCAAAAAAGAGGAGGAAAGGGAGTTTCTGTCTTTACTGGAGAGGAAATGTTAAAAAGAGCTCTACAGATGGTTTCAGAAGGAGAAGTTCTTGTTTTTACTAAAGAGGGGAAGGTTTATCCTTTGGATTTGAAACAAATTCCTTTTTCTAGTAGACAAGTCAAGGGCACTCACCTTAAAAATTTTTTACCTACCTTTGAAGGGACCCTTTCTTTTCTTCTTCCCTTTGAAAAGGAAGGCTATCTTTTTTTGGTTACAAAAAAAGGAATAGTAAAAAAGGTCTCTCTTGAGGAATTAAAAGGGCTAAGAAAAAGTGGAAGTATAATTATAAGCCTTAAAGCAGAAGATTCTCTTATAGATGGAACAATTATCAGCGAAGGAGAGAGCCTTATTCTTATTACTAGAAAGGGGCTTGCCTTACATTTTAAGGAAGAGGAAGTGAGAGCTATGGGAAGACAGGCCGAAGGTGTTATTGGCATAAAATTAGAGGAAAAAGATGAGGTTATTTCCCTTCTTAAGGTAGAGGAAGGGGCCTATTTATTTACGATTACAGAAAAGGGTTTTGGAAAAAAGACTCCTATAAAAGAATTTCGTATCCAGGGAAGAGGTGGCAAAGGGATTGCTGTCCATGATTTAACTGATAAAACAGGGGGGCTTGCAGGTGGTTTGATTTTGAAGGAGGGAGATGAGGTTTTAATTTTTGCCTCTTCGGGGAAAGTTATAAGAATAGAGGAAAACCAGATACCTTTTCAGGGAAGAAACACTAAGGGAGTAAGACTTATAAGTCTTTTGCCTGGAGAGATGGTCTCAGGCCTTGCCAAAATATCTTTAAAAACTAAGGAATAAAATTGTCAGAGAAAAAAAATATGTTATTTTTTAAAAGAATTTATTCGGGAGGAAAGAAAAAATGTCCAAGAAGGTAAGACTTGCCATTGTGGGAGTGGGAAATTGTGCAAGTTCACTTGTTCAAGGAATTTTTTATTATAAAGACAAGTCTTTAGAAGAGATTAAGGGTATTATGTTTCCTGAGGTAGGGGGATATAAGCCTTCTGATATTGAAATCGTTGCAGCTTGGGATATTGATGCCAGAAAGGTTGGAAGGGATGTCTCAGAGGCTATCTTTGCCCCTCCTAATTGTACTTCCGTTTTCTACCCTGAGGTACCCAAACTTGGGGTAAAGGTTCGTATGGGAAAGATAAGTGATGGTTATGCTCCCCATATGAAAGATTATCCTCCTGAGAAAAGCTTTGTTCTGGCTGACGAGAAAGAAGATGATCTTGAGGATGTGGTTTCTGTTTTAAAGGAGGCTAAGGCAGATGTTTTGATAAGTTATGTACCTGTTGGTTCAGAGAAGGCAGCAAGATTTTATGCAGAGGCCTGTCTAAAAGCAGGGGTTGCTTTTGTGAATGCTATGCCAACCTTTATTGTCTCTGATCCTGAATGGGGAGCTCGTTTTGAAAAAGAGGGAGTACCTGCAGTAGGAGATGATATAAAAAGTCAGCTTGGAGCAACTATTTTACATAGGGCCCTTGTACAGCTTTTTGTTGACAGAGGCATCCCCATAAAGAGAACCTATCAACTTAATTTTGGAGGAAATACGGATTTTCTTAATATGCTTGAGAGGGGAAGGCTTAATACCAAAAAAATTTCTAAAACTGAGGCAGTTTTAAGCCTTATTCCTTATGACCTTGGTTGGGAAAATATTCACATAGGACCTTCTGACTGGGTGCCTTGGCTCAAGGATAGAAAAATTGCCTACATTCGTTTAGAGGGAGAACATTTTGGTGGTGTTCCGATGTCTGTTGAGGTAAAACTTGAGGTAGAGGATTCTCCAAATTCAGCAGGATCTGCCATAGATGCTATTAGATGTGCTAAACTAGCTAAAGATCGAGGGATAGGAGGACCTCTCATCTCTATTTCTGCCTATACCATGAAACATCCTCCTAAGCAATTTCCTGATCACCTTGCCAGGGAGATGGTTTTGGAATTTATTGAGGGAAAAAGAGAAAGATAAGATCTTCCAGGGGGTTTTTATGGTTGAGATTTCTGAAAGGTTAAAAAAGATTCCTCCTTATCTTTTTGTAGAACTTGATAGATTAAAAAATGAAAAGTTAAAAGAAGGAGCTGATGTCATTGATCTTGGGATAGGAGATCCTGATATTCCAACTCCAAGGGAAATAGTGGAAGTGGCTCAAAGGGCTTTAGAAAAGCCTGAGAATCATCGATATCCTGCCAATCCAGGAAGTCTTTTTTTCCGCAAAGCCTGTGCTGAGTATATGAAAAGGCGCTTTGGTGTGAGTTTTGACCCAGAAAGCGAAGTACTTGCCCTTATTGGTTCAAAAGAGGGGATCGCCCATTTACCTATAGCTTTTGTTAATCCTGGGGATGTAGTTTTATGCCCTGATCCAGCCTATCCTGTTTATCATCTGGGGACTATCTTTACCCATGGAGAACCCTACTATATGCCTCTTACCTGGGAAAATGAATTTTTGCCAGATTTGGGAAGGATTCCAGAAGAGGTTTTAAGAAAAACCAAAATTCTTTGGCTGAATTATCCTAATAATCCCACTGGAGCCTGTGCTACTAAAGAATTTTACCAAGAGGCGATAAAGCTTGCGAAAAAATATGATTTTGTGGTGGCCTGTGATGCAGCTTATGTGGAGCTTTATTATGAAGAAAGGCCGTTAAGTATCTTTGAAGTGGAGGGAGCCAAAGAGGTTGCCATAGAATTCCACAGCCTTTCCAAGACCTTTTGTATGACAGGTTGGAGAATTGGTTTTGCCTGCGGGAAAAAAGAAATTGTTCAGGGCCTTGCTAAGGTAAAAAGTAATATAGATTCGGGCGTTTTTACAGCTATTCAAGAGGCTGGAGCCTATGCCCTTTCTAATCTTGAAACCCTTGTTCCTCCCTTAAGACAGGTCTTTGAAGAAAGAAGAAACTTTCTTGGCAAAGAACTTAAAAATCTTGGATTTGAATTTAAACTTCCTAAGGCTACCTTTTATCTCTGGGTAAAAGTCCCAGAGGGATATACCTCTTCTGAATTCTGTAAGAAACTTTTAAAAGAACTGGCTATAGTTGTAACTCCAGGTAATGGTTTTGGAACCTTTGGAGAGGGCTATTTTAGAATAGCTTTAACTGTTGGGGTTGAAAGATTAAAAGAGGCGATAAAAAGGCTTGCTACCCTGAAAAATTAAATAGAGTTTATCTCTCCTTAGGAACTAATTTAGGAGACCGCTTAGAAAATCTAAAAAGGGCTATTCAGTTACTAAAAAGGCTTCCCCTCTTTATTGAAGCTACATCTAAAATTTATGAAACAGCTCCTTTATATTTTGAAACTTCCAACAGATTTTTCAATATGGTAATTCAAATTAAAACCTCTCTTTCTCCCTATGCTCTCTTTTTGGAATTAAAAAAAATTGAGTTTTTGATGGGAAGAATTAAAGAGGAAAGGCTTACTGACAGACCCATTGATTTAGATATTATCTTTTATGAAGACTTAACCTTAGAAGGCAAGATATTACAGATCCCACATCCAAGGGCCTATGAAAGAGCCTTTGTAATGATCCCTCTTTGTGAAATTGCTCCTAATTTTAGTGAACCCCTCTCTGGAAAGAAAATTTATGAGCTCTGTAAAGAAAGAGAAAGGCTTTTTGAAAGCCAAGAGATTCTTCCCCTCCTTGGAGAAAAAGTAATATGAAACTTTTAATAATTTTTCTTCTCATCTTTGGATTTTTTTGGTATTATAGAAGAAAAAAGAATTTCTTCCAAAGGATAACAAAAAAAGTTAAGGCCCTAAAAATAGAAATGAAGTCCTGTGAGAATTGTGGTATCTTTTTTTCTGA
>PNIE01000066.1 GCA_002877875.1 Caldimicrobium thiodismutans | reverse complement strand
TTTTAATTTCCTCAAGAAGGGTTTCTACAAAGAGATTTAAAAATCTCTGGGAAAGACCAGTTTTTTTTTGTAATTCCTTAATAATTTCCTTTCTGGTTAATTTTTCCATCTATTATCTTGGTATAGCTTTAAAATATTCAAAAATTTTTTTAGCAATCTCGTCTTGAAGAGTATTTACCTCTTCATCTTGAAGGGTTCTCTCTTCACTTCTGAACCAGAAACGAAGAGTTATACTTTTCTTTGTCTCTGGAATAGGTGGCCCTTCATAGAGAGCCAAAAGCTCTAACTTTTCAAAATAAGGAATTTCAAGGCTATTTACATAGGAAAGGATCTCAGAAAAAGGTATTTCTTTATCCAGAAGAAAACTTATATCTCTAAAGGTTGAGGGAAATTTGGGAGGTTTATGAATTTTAAGGGGTTTTTTCTTTTCTTTAAGGAGATTATAAATCTCTGAAAGATTGACCTCTGCTATAAAGACAGGTCTTTTTAAATCTAACCTTTCAAGAATAAAATTTTTTATAGCTCCAGCTAAACCTATTTTTATGCCTGAGAGATAAAGGTCATAGGAAAATCCTCTCTTGAGAAAGGGCTCTGTAGAAAAAGGCCTAAACTCAACCTCAAGTTTTAGAGCAGAAAATAACTCTTCAAGAATACCTTTCAGATCAAAGAGATCGTACTTTCTTTTATACCCCTCCCAGGGAAGAAGCTTCTTTTCTCCTTTAAGAAGAATACCAAGATGTACCTTCTCCTTGGCAAGTTCTTTCTCAGGAAAGAAGACTTTTCCTATCTCAAAGATAGCAAGATCTTCAACCTCTCTTGTGGCATTAAATTTGGCCACCTCAAGTAAGCTAGGTATAAGAGTGGTCCTCATTACAGAAAGATGCGAGGCAATAGGATTTTCAATTTCAAGAACCTTAAGTCTTTCATCTTCCTTAGAAAGATTTAATTTTTCTAGGATTTCAGGATGGATAAAACTATAGGTAATCACCTCAAAAAGGCCAAATCCCTTTAAAAGTTCTTTAATTTTTCTTTCTGTTTTAATTTCTAAAGTTGGAGCCTTAGCTTTAAGTTCGGCTATAGGAAAGGTATCAGGTATTTGGTCATATCCATAGAGCCTTGCTACTTCTTCCACTAAGTCTTCAGGTATTTCAAGATCCTGTCTGTAAGAAAAGGGAATTAATTTAAAGGTTTCATTTTCAATTTGAAGATCTCCAAGTTTTTTCAAGGTCTCAATTATAAAATCTTTTTGAATTTCAAAGCCAAGAATTTTAGCAAACTTTTTAGGTGTTATTTTAATAAGGGGTCTCTTGTAAGGTCTTGGATAGAGATCAACCAATTGGCTAAAACCAGTGGGAGTTGCTATCTTGAGTATTAATTCTGTAGCTCTTAGGGCAGCAAGGGGAATCCCCTCAGGATCAACTTTTCTTTCAAAGCGATAACTACTCTCTGTGCTAAGACGATGTCTCTGACTGGAGAGTCTTATCCATTTAGGGTTAAACCAAGCTGCTTCAAGGAAGACCTCCTCAGTATTTTCCTTAACCCCAGACTCTTCCCCTCCCATAATACCTGCAAGAACAAGAGCTTTTTCAGCATCTGCAATAACAAGATCCTTCTCTGTGAAAATCCTCTCAACTCCATCAAGCATAAGAAGTTTTTCTCCAGGTTTTGCCCTCCTAATTAAAATTTGCTTACCTGAGATTTTCTTCCAATCAAAGGCGTGAAGTGGTTGCCCCACTTCAAGAAGCACATAATTGGTTATATCTACAATATTATTTATAGGTCTCAAACCACAGAGGAAAAGCCTTTTTATGATAAAGAACGGACTCTCTGAAACCTTAACTCCTCTAAAAATTCTTCCAAGGTAGCGGAAACATCCTTCTTCCTCAAGAATTTTAATTTCCCCTGAGAAGGGTTCTCCTTCCAAGAGAGCCTTGTCAAAGGTAAAGGTTTTTAATTCCCAGCCAGTAATTAAATTAAGCTCTCTTGCTACACCATATAACGAGAGTAGATCCCCTCTATTGGGAGTTATGGCAATTTCTAAAACAGGCTCTTCAAGGTTTAAAATTTCGTAAATGGATCTACCAAGAGGTACATCTTTAGGAAAGGTAAGAAGAGCATGTTTTTCTTCGGAAATTCCTGCCTCAAAAGGTGATAAAAACATACCTTCTGAGCGATAATTTTTCACTTCTTTTACTTCTACCTTTTGATGAGAAAAGGTGTAGCTACCAGGTTTAGCTAGAGCAACACAAAGCCCCGGTTTTACCTGATCCTTAGCAGAAGTTAGCACCGTGAAGGTGTCTCTTCCATCGGTAACCTTACAAAGAACTACTTCTTTAAGATCCTCTGGACTGTAAACTTCTAAGATTTTAACAGTAACAATCTCTCCTAATCTCTTATAGAGATCAAAAATCTCCTCAACCTCATGCCCTGAGAGAGTAAGAATCTCTGCAATTTCTTCAGGAGATTTCTTCAATTCAATAAATTCTGAAAGCCAACTTAAGGGAACTCTCATTTCAAGCTCTCTTATTTGAAAGATTCAAGGAAATTAAGATGGTTATCAAAAAAGAGCCTAATATCATCAATTCCAAATTTTATCATGGCTATTCTTTCTACTCCAAGTCCGAAGGCAAAGCCTTGCCATTTAGAAATATCGTAGTTAACTGCTTTTAATACCTCAGGATGGACCATTCCTGCCCCTAGTATCTCTAACCAGCCAGTTTGGCTACACACTCTGCAGCCCTTCCCATCACAAATAACACAGCTTATATCCATTTCTACACTTGGCTCGGTAAAGGGGAAATAGCTGGGTCTGAATCTAACTTTAGTTTTTTCACCAAAGATCTCCCGAGCAAAAAAAGAGAGAATTCCTTTTAGATCGGAAAAACTTGTTTTATCATCAATCATCAAGCCTTCCACTTGATGAAACATAGGAGAGTGCCTTACATCCGCATCACAACGATAAACCTTGCCAGGGGCTATAATTCTTAAAGGAGGAGTTCTTTCAAGCATAGCTCTTATTTGCATAGGTGAGGTATGCGTTCTAAGTAGAGCTCCATTTTTTAGATAAAAAGTTGCCTGCATATCTCGTGCTGGATGCCATTCGGGAATGTTTAGGGCTGTAAAATTATAATGATCCGACTCAACCTCAGGCCCTGTAACTACTTCAAAGCCAAGTCTTGTAAAAATCTCACAAATCTCCTCAATCGTCTGAGTGAGAGGATGAAGAGCTCCTCTCTCAGGTTTCCTTCCTGGAAGGGTTAGATCGATTCCTTCTTCTCTATCTTCCTCTTCAAGGAGAAGTGAATTTTTTTTCTCTTTATAAAATTCTTCAAGAATCTCTTTTAATTCATTTAATTTGGCTCCAACAGTTTTTTTTTCTTCTAAGGGTAGATCTTTGAGAGATTTTAAAGCCTGGGTGATTTCTCCTTTTTTGCCAAGATATTTAACTCTTAGGGCCTCAAGGTCAGCTAAATTTTTGGCAGAAGAAAGTTCCTTTAAAGCCCTTTCTTTGAGGGCTTCTAATTCTTCAGGTTTCATTTATTGCCAGGCTTTTTTAGCAATTTCAGCAAGTTTATTGAAGGTTTCAGGTTCATTTACAGCAAGATAGGCAAGAACCTTCCTGTCAAGCTCAATGCCAGCCTTTTTAAGTCCACCCATAAATTTACAGTAATTGATTCCATTTAGGCGAGCGGCAGCATTTATTCTTATCTGCCATAGCCTTCTAAAGTCCCTTTTTCTCTGGCGTCTATCTCTATAAGCATAAACAAGAGCCCTTTCTAAAGTTTCTTTGGCTCTTCTAAAGACATTTTTTCTTTGCCCCCAATATCCCTTAGTTAGCTTAAGAAGCCTTTTATGTCTTCTTCTTGTTTTAAAACCACCTTTAGCCCTTGGCATTTCTTCTTACCTCCCCTTAAATCCGATTTTTTTAAGACTTAAAACTTATCAGCTATAATTTTAGCTATGTGAGAATAATAACCTTTAAAGAGTTCCTTTGGCTTGCTAAGAGCTCTTTTGCGTTTAGAACTCTTTTTTCTTAAAAGATGACTTTTTCCACTTTTTCTGTGCATAATCTTCCCGGTGGCAGTGACTTTAAATCTCTTAGCTGCGCTTCTATTAGTTTTCATCTTAGGCATAGAAAATCACCTCTTCTTAAGATTTATTAAATTTGGAAAGTTTAATCCAAATTTTTATAAAAACAACCCCTAGATTACCCTTTATTGAATATTTTGTTTGCTTTAGCTAAGGCGAGGTTAGAGAAACTTTGAAGGGATTAAAAGTATATAGAGGTGGGAATTTTATGCTTTTAAAGTAAAATAATATTTTAAAGAAATCTATTAAAAGGGAGGCCAAAAATGGGGCATGTTTTTGATAAGCTCAAAAAAGAAGAAATAGAAGAACTTGAAAAACTATCTCAAGACTACGTGAATTTTCTCTCAGAGGTAAAAACAGAAAGGGAGAGTGTGGAATTTTTCAAAGGGGCCCTAATTGGGGCTGGATTTAAAGAGGGGGATTTAGAAAAAGGTTTTTTTGTATATCGAAATAAGTTTCTTGCTTGTTGGAGGATGGGTCAAAAACCCTTACAGAAGGGGCTTAAACTTATAGTAAGTCATATTGATGCTCCAAGGCTTGATCTAAAGCTCCATCCACTTTTTGAAAAAATAGAGCTTGTTTTTTTAAAAACCCATTATTATGGAGGAATCAAAAAGTATCATTGGGTGGCTATGCCTCTTTCTCTACATGGTGTCGTAGTGAGAAAGGATGGATCCCTTGTGAAAATAGTTCTTGGTGAAAGAGAAGAGGAGCCCCTTTTTACTATCTGCGATCTTCTCCCTCATCTTTCAAGAAAAAAACAGGAAGATAAAAAACTATCTGAGGCTATTTTGGCTGAAAATTTAAATATTCTTGCTGGAGGGATTCCTTTAGAGAAAGATAAAAAAGGAAAGGGGGAGAAAGAAGAGAGAGTAAAAAAGCGAATTCTTAAATTGTTGGAAGAAAAATATGGAATTAAAGAAGAGGATTTTTCCTCAGGAGAACTTTTCGCCGTTCCTGCAGGAAGAGCTCGTTTTGTTGGGTTTGATTCTGCCTTTATCGGAGGATATGGTCAGGATGACAGAATCTGTGCCTATACCTCTTTTAGAGCCCTTCTTGATATTGAAAAGCCTAAATTTCCAGTGCTTGTCCTATTTATGGATAGAGAAGAAATTGGTTCTGAGGGAAATACCAGTGCCAAAAGCCGAATTTTTGAAAGTTTAATTTATGAATTGATTAAAAAGGCCACTCTTTCCCCCACCCCAGATAATTTCTTTGAAATTATGACTAAAACCAAGGCCCTTTCTGCTGATGTAACAGCAGGTATTGATCCCAATTATATAGAGGTTCATGATGAACTAAATGATGCCAAAGTGGGTTATGGGGTAGTGATAAGTCGTTATACTGGGCATGGTGGAAAATACCTTGCCAATGAAGCCCATGCGGAATACGTAAGTTATTTGAGGAACCTTTTTGAGAGAGAAGGAGTAATTTATCAAGTGGCCTCTATGGGTAAAGTGGATGAAGGAGGAGGAGGCACTGTTTCAAAGTACTTTGCCTCTTACGGTATGGACATAGTTGATATTGGCCCACCTCTTCTTTCTATGCATTCGCCTTTCGAGATTGTCCATAAGGCAGATCTTTATATGACTTACAGAGCTTTTAAAAGCTTTCTTAAGGAATAGGGTTTAATGCCTTTAAAAAAGGGAGATTATGTTATTCTCTTCCACGATGGAAAAAGATATCTCGTAAACCTGAAAGAGGATATTTTTCACACTCACAAAGGCACTCTTGATCTTTCTCAAATTGAAGGAAAAGAATACGGAGAGGTTGTCTTTTCTTCTAAAGGAGAAAAATTTTATCTTCTTAAGCCCACCCTTTTTGATTTTCTTATGAAACTTAGAAGGGAAACTCAGATTATTTACCCAAAGGATATCGGTTATATAATTGTTAAACTTGGAATTAGGGAAGGTATGAAAATTATTGAGTGTGGCTGTGGCTCTGGTGCTTTAACTACCGCTCTTGCTTTTTTTGTAGGAGACTCAGGAAAGGTAATTTCTTATGAAAAGGAGGAGAGATTTATTGAAATAGCAAGGGAAAATTTGAAGCGATTAAACCTTGAAAAAAGGGTTATTTTTAAACATAAAGAGGTATTTTCTGTCTTTGATGAAGAGGAAGTTTGTGCCCTTTTTCTTGATGTTAAAGAACCTTGGAACTTAATTCCAGCAGCTCACAAGGCCTTAAAAGGTGGGCATCCCCTGGGTATTCTTGTTCCTACCACTAATCAGGTTTCTTTAGTTCTTAAAGCTTTATCGGAGTATCCTTTTGTAGAAATTGAAGTCCTTGAAATTCTTCTAAGGCCATATAAAACTAATCCTGAGAGGCTTCGACCCGAAGACCAAATGGTTGCTCATACAGGTTATTTAATCTTTGCTAAAAAGGTTTTTGAAAAATAATGGCTATTTATCTTCAATATCTTGAAATTCCCCCTTTTTCAACAAAAAAGGAAAGGACTTTCAAAAGATTAGTGAAAAAGGCTTTTCAAATACTTGGAAGATTTCCGAAAGATTTGACCATTTTATTTACTAATAATAAACTAATTACTCTTTATAACACCCAATTTTTGAAAAGGCCTTATCCTACCAATGTAATTGCCTTTCCGTCTTCTGATTCTAAATATCTTGGAGATATAATTATATCTATAGAGAAAGCCAAAGAAGAGGCTGAATACTATCAAATTCCCTATGAAAAATATCTTATTATGCTTATTTTTCACGGGTTTTTACATCTTTATGGATATGATCATGAAAAAGGAGTTTACAGCCCCTACCTTATGCTTAAAAATGAAATAAAATTAGCTAAAGCCCTTGGTTATGGAGAAAAAGAGATTATAAATTTTTTACAAAGGAGGGAATATATGCCAGCCAAGCTAGCAGTTAATGTGGACCATGTGGCAACTCTTAGAGAAGCTAGGAAAACCTATTATCCAGATCCAGTACATGCAGCTATTTTAGCTGAACTGGGAGGAGCCGATGGAATTGTTGTTCATCTAAGGCTTGATAGAAGACATATTAAGGAAAGGGATGTGCGAATTATAAAAGAAATTATAAAGACTAAACTTATTCTTGAGATGGCTCTTGACGAGGAGCTCATTAAATTTGCTAAAGAAATTAGGCCTTACCAGGTTACTCTTGTTCCAGAAAGGGTAGAAGAAGTAACAACCGAAGGGGGAATGGAGCTTGAGGGAAGAGTGGAGGAAGTAAAAATGGTGGTTAAAGAACTTAACAAAGCAGGAATAAAAGTAAGTCTTTTTGTAAATCCTGAGGAAAAAACTCTTCAACTTGCCAAAAAAACAGGAGCTCAAATTGTTGAGCTTCATACGGGCCTTTATGCTGAGGCTGAGGATGAAGAGAAGAGAATGGCTGAATTTGAGAGACTTGAAAGGGCAGCTCATCTTGCTAAGGAGTTAGGATTTATCGTTCATGCAGGGCATGGACTCAATTACGAAAATATCGGACCTGTGGCAGCTATTCCTGAAATTGAAGAGTTTAGTATTGGGCATAGTATCGTTTCCCGAGCTATTATGATTGGTATGAAAAAGGCTGTAAAGGAAATGAAGGAACTTATTTTAAGAGCAAGGAGTTAAAGATGAAGATAGAAACTTTAATTGTAGGTCCACTTCAGGTATGTTGCTATCTCGTTTACGATGAAGAGACCCTTGAAGCTGTTATTATTGATCCAGGAGATAATGATCCAATAATTGTGGAAAGGATTGAAAAACTTGGTTTGAAGCCGAAATACATTTTAGGGACCCATGCTCATCCCGATCACATTCTTGGTGCAGATTATTTGAGGAAGGTTTATAAGATACCTTTTCTTCTTCATAGGGAGGATGAAAAGTTTTTTAGAGTGCCGGAAAATTTTTTAACTTTTAAGCTTTGGGGCTTTCCTGAAAATCCACAGGCTGATGCGGTTTTTGAGGATGGAACGGTCTTAAAATTCGGAAATCTTAAGTTAAAGGTGATTCATACACCAGGGCATTCGCCAGGATCAGTTTGTTTTTACAATGAAAAGGAGGGTGTACTTTTTACAGGAGATACCCTCTTTGTTGAGGGAATTGGAAGAGCTGATTTGCCTGGGGGTTCATATAAGCTTTTAATAAAATCGATTCAAGAAAAACTTTTTGTACTTCCAGAGGAGACTATTATTTATCCTGGCCACGATTATGGCCCAAAACCTACCTCCACTATTGGCTATGAAAAAAGATATAATCCCTTTTTAAATGAAGATTAGGATCTTCCAATACCAGAATAGCTGAAGCCAAGTTTTTTAACAACTTCGGGTTCATAAATGTTTCTCATGTCAATCAGGATGGGGGTTTTCATAAGTTTTTTTATCCTTGCAAGGTCAAGGAAGCGAAATTCATTCCATTCTGTAAGGATTACCATAGCATGGGCCTCTTTAACAGCCTCTTCAGGGGAAGAGGCATATTCAACAGGAAGATTTTGGGCTGCTCTTTTAAATTCCTCTATGGCTACAGGATCGTAAGCTTTAACTTTAGCTCCCCTCTCAAGAAGGGCAGGAATTACAGTTAAAGCAGGGCTTTCTCTTACATCACTGGTGTTTGGTTTAAAGGAAAGGCCAAGGACAGCCACTGTTTTATTTTTGAGATCTCCCAAAAGGGCCTCAAGTTTGGAAATAGCACGGAATTTCTGTCTTTCATTGGATTCTATTACTGCCTCAAGGATTCTAAAGGGAGAACTTACTTGTCTTCCTTGCTTGATGAGGGCCTTTACATCCTTTGGAAAACAGGATCCTCCAAAGCCAGGCCCCGGGTTTAAGAATTTTGGTCCTATTCTTGGATCAAGCCCCATCCCTTTGGCAACCACAGTTACATCAGCTCCAACCTTTTCACAAAAATTAGCAATTTCATTGATAAAAGAAATTTTGGTGGCAAGAAAGGCATTTGACGCATATTTAATTAATTCGGCTGTTTCAAGATTAGTAATAATAAAGGGGGTTTCTGCAAGATACAAGGGACGATAAATATCTTTTATGATGGCAATGGCATAAGCGCTTTCTCCTCCGATAATAACTCTATCGGGATGCATAAAATCCTCTACAGCATTTCCCTCTCTTAAGAATTCAGGATTTGAAATGATATCTACCGAGGCATCCACTTTTTTGTTCTTGTCAATCAATTCTTTTATCCATCGATTTGTCCCTACAGGGACGGTACTTTTGGTAACAATTACTTTGTAATCATCAATAGTCTCAGCAAGCTTTAAAGCCACATCCTTAATTTGAGAAAGATCGGCAGAGCCATCTGGAAGAGAAGGTGTTCCCACGCAAATAAAGATCACAAGAGAGTTTTTTACTGTCCTGTTAAAATCTGTGGTAAAATCAAGTCTTCCCGCCTTAAGATTTTTTCGGACTAATTCCTCAAGGCCAGGTTCATAAAAGGGTATTTGTCCTTTTTTAAGTTTTTTGATCTTTTCTTCGTCAATGTCAACACAGGTGACCTTCATTCCAAAGTCTGCAAGGCCTGCCCCAGAAACAAGCCCTACATATCCAGTTCCAATAACCGCAATGTGCATAGTTAAGGCTTAATTTTCAAGATTTTGCTTTATTAGAAGAGCTTGCTGTATATATTTTTTTTCCTTTTTTAACAATTTTTTTCTTAGAATCTTTCTTAGCGTAAAACTTTTTAGTGGTTGATTTTTTAACATAGACCTTTTCAGAGGACTTTTTTGCATAATATTTAACTACTCTTTTTTTACTACTTTTTGATTTATAATACTCTTTGGGAGATAGGTTAGCAGGAACAGTTAAATTGACTGTAGTATTAATCACTACAGGGGAAATTTGGTTTTTAAGTACAAGTTCAGAGAATTTAATAAGTTTTTTAGTATCCTCCCAAAGGGCATCTCTATAGGGAGCACCAAGGACAGAAGTTATAACTAAGCGATGGTTCACCTTAGCTACATTTACAAGACAGTGTTTTGAAAGTCTTGTATAGCCAGTTTTTCCTCCAAGGATTTCTTCTTTTAAATCATCTTCAAAAAGTAATTTGTTAGTGTTTTTAACCACAAGAGTTCTTCCTTTTTTAGAGGTTATAACTTTTACAGGAAGACTTATAATTTCTTTTATGTGAGGGTATTTTAAAGCTTCATAGAGAAGAAGTGCAAGTTCATAGGCTGTAGTATACTGATTAGGTGCAGGAAGTCCAGAAGCTGTAACAAAATGAGAATCCTTTAATCCCAAAGTCCTTGCCTTCATGTTCATAAGTTTGGCAAAATTTTCTTCACTTCCAGCTACAGCCTCAGCAAGGGCAACCGCTGCCTGATTAGAAGATTTAATCAACATTAAATGAAGAAGATCCTCTACAGTGTAAAATTCACCCTCATAAAGTTTAGGTGGAGTACTTGGTGTATCCTCAGCGTTTTTTGAAATTCTAACCTCTTGAGTAAGAGGAAGTCTATCAAGAACAACCATAGCTGTTAATAACTTTACTGTACTTGCAGGTGGAATTTTAACATTTGGATTTTTTGCAAAAAGAATTTGCCCTGTTAACCCATCTAAAGCTACTGCTGAAAGGGCCTCTATATTCTCAAGATATTCTGAATTGATTTCAGCTCTAAGGGGCCATATAAACCATAAAAAGAGAAAAAAAATTAAAAAAAGAAATATTTTTTTCATCTCTCCCTCCCTAATTTTCTTAATTTTTGGTGTCTAACGCAGAGTTTAATAAAAACTTTTTAAAAAGTCAAGAATCTTTTGAAGATTTTATTTAAAATTTTACAAAATAGAGTAATCATTATGGGAAACAATCTAAGATTTCTTGAAAATTTTAGAAATTTTAACCAATTTTAAAGAGCAATTTATTCTTTTTTAGCAAGATATACTCTTGTGGCTCCTCCACCTCCCTCATTGGGTGGAGCCTCTTCAATGGATTCAACTAGGGGATGTTCTGTAAGATACTTTCTCAAAGCTGAGCGAAGTTTCCCTGTTCCATGTCCATGAATGACTAGGAGGACGCCTTTTTTTCTCATAAAACATTCATTTATTTTCTTTTCAAGTAAAGTTAAAGCTGTCTCTACATCTTCACCAATTAAATTAATGGTCTCTTTAGAATTGAAAACCTCCTCTTTTAGAAAAATTTTGTTTTTTTGGATATTAAAAGGAAGTGAAGTTTTATTGGTTTTTTTCAATGCTCTAAGAGGGACCTCAAGTTTAATATTTCCTGAAAGAATCTCTGCCTTTTTCTCACCTAATTTTTGAATAATCCCCTCACACTTAAAGGGTTCAACATAAACTTTATCTCCTTCTTTAAAGGTTTCCTCAAAAGGTGAAGGGATACTCTTTTCTAAAAATTCTTGAAATTTTTCTAAAGCTTTTTTACGAGATATTTCTCTTGGTAAGGAATTTAAAAATTTTAAAAATTCCTCTTGCCATTTGCTTTCTAAAGCTTTAATTTCTTCTTCCATTCTTTTTTTCAAAGCCTCTTTAGTTTTCTCTAAGTTAGCCTTTTCTCTTTCAAGAGTTTTGAGTCTTTCTTCAAAGGTCCTTTTTAGGTTTTCTAAAGCCTCTATTTCTTTTAAATATCTCTCTTCAAGGGCAAAAAAATCCTTATTTTGTAAAAACTCTTTAGCTCTCTCAAGGATCTCCTCTTCTATTCCTATTTTTTTTGCCATATCAAAGGCATGAGAATCACCAAGATAACCATAATCTAATTTATAAGTAGGGGCATAATTTTTCCTATCAAAATCTACTTTGGCAAATTGGAACTCTTTTCTTTGGGAGGAGAGGCTTTTAAGAAGATGAGAATGGGTTGTTAAGACAATTTTAGCACCTTTATCAAGCAATCTCTCAATTATAGCCCAGATTAGGGCAGCCCCTTCTTCTGGATTGGTGCCTCTTCCAGGTTCATCCAAAAGAACAAGAGTTTCTTCATCTGCCTTTTCAAGAATTCTTTTAAGGTTTTTTAGATGAGAGGAAAAGGAGGACTCACCTTCCCAGAGATCCTGCTCATCTCCGAGATCTACAAGAATTTTTGAAAAAAACGGAATTACCGCTTTTTTAGCAGGAATTAAAAAACCATTTAGAGCCATAAGAACAGATATCCCGATGGTTTTTAAGGTAACAGTCTTTCCTCCAAGGTTTGGGCCAGTAATTAAAAGAGCTCTTTCAAGATAATAATTATTTTTTACAGGAAAAGGCATCTCTCTTTCAAGGGCTCTAAAAAATAAGAGGGGATGAAAGGCCTCTTCAAGAATAAGCGTCCCATTTTTAACAATTTCTGGAAAAACTCCACGATAAATTCTTCCTAATAAGGCCTTTGCCAGCGCAAGATCAAAATCTGCAATTATCTCTTCTATCCTTCTAAATGCCCTTTCTAAAAGAAAAATCTCCTGAGAAATCTCTTTTAGAATTCTTAGGACTTCCTTTTCCTCTTGCCAGATAACTTCCTCAAGTTCATTAGTTAATTCAATTATGCTTAATGGTTCAATAAAGACGGTAGCCCCACTTTGAGAAAAACCTCTTATGACACCTCTAATTTTGTTTTTGAATTCAGGTTTAGCAGGAAGTACATACCTTCCTTCTTTCTGCAGATAAAGATCTTCGTTTAGATAGCCTTTTTTCCAATAGAATTCTTTAAGTCTCTCAATCCTAAAGATTAATTCTTCCTCGAGTTCTCTTCTTTTCTTTCTAATAAGGTATAATTTATAACTTGCCCTATCACGCAGTTCTCCTCGTTCTAATTCAAAGATTTCTTTCAGCCTTTGATAGAGTAACTCAAGATCTGGAAGATAAGAAATAAGTTCAGAAAAGGGTGAATTTTCTAAGAAATTCGCTAGATGAAGAGCTGTTTCAATCCATAGAGCAAGCTGAGAGACCTCTTTGGGGAGAAAAAAACCTCTCTTTGAGGATTTTTGAAAGAGCTCCTCAAGAGAGGGAAGGTTAGGAAGTTCGATCTTTCTTCCTTTTTCAAGTTCCTGCCAAATAAAAAAGGTTTTATCTCTTAGAACAAGGGCCTTTTCAAGAGAAAAGAATGGTTGTAAAGTTTTAAGATTCTCTCTTGCTTTTTCGGTCTTTAAATAAGGCAATAATCTTTCTTTAAGTTGATCCCATTCTAAAAAGGCAAAATCTTTAGGCACTACTAAGGAGAATATTATTAATTAATCTTGTAGCTTCTGTTGAATTTTTTTGAGTTTTTTTAGAAGTTTCTTTCGAGCTGCTTGCATTTTTTTTCTTCTTCTAACTCCTGGTTTTTCATAAAATTCTCTCTTTTTAACCTCTGAAAGAATCTTAGTTTTTTCTACAAGCCTTTTAAATCTTTTTAAAGCCTGGTCCAAGGATTCACCATCTCTTACAATTATTCCAGCCAAAGAAAATCCCTCCTTTTTTAAATTTACATAAAAGTAGCATCTATTCTTATTTTGTCAAG
>PNIE01000020.1 GCA_002877875.1 Caldimicrobium thiodismutans | reverse complement strand
TACATAACCTAATGCCAAAACCCCTGCTAAACCTAAAACCTTCCACTTTCCTAACTTCATAACACACCTCCTTTTAAGTTTTTTTCTAATTTAGAACTAAATTAATTATAATAAATTTCCTAACCTTTGTCAAGAGGAATTTTTCAAATCTTTTCCAATTTTCCATAACAAAATACAAAAATTTCCAAATATTGTACTTTAAATTTAGTTTACTCTGATCTTAAAATTTGTCAAGGCAATTATTAAAAGCTTTAAGGATTATTAAGGCAAAATAGAAGATAGAATCTTAATTTTTTAAAGTTTTTTAGCTTTTTTTATTAAAATAAGCAAGCCTATAAGTGGTTGTAAAGATATTCTCTTTTGAATAGATTTTTTATAAGGCCAAAAGTGTTCTTGACAAGGGTTAGTTTGCTTCCTACAATAGTAGGCTATGAAAATAAGCTTTCTTAAGGTTTATGAGGCTTTTTCAGATTTTTGAAACCTTAAAGAGGTATCTTTCAGGTAAAGAAAAGGCTATTGAACTTACTCTTATTACCTTTCTTGCTAAAGGGCATCTTCTTATTGAAGATCTCCCAGGAGTTGGGAAAACAACCCTTGCCCTCTCTCTTTCTCGAGTTTTTGGCCTAAGTTTTTCCCGAATTCAGGGGACAAGTGATCTTTTACCCTCTGATCTTACAGGAGCTTCCCTTTACAATAAAAGAGAAGAAAAATTTGAGTTCCATCCTGGACCTATTTTTGCCCATGTGGTGCTTGTGGATGAAATAAATCGAATGAGTCCAAAGACCCAAAGTGCCCTCCTTGAACCTATGGAAGAAGGACAGGTCACCATAGATGGAGTTACCTATCCCCTTCCTAAGCCCTTTTTCCTTATTGCCACTCAAAACCCTATTGAATATTATGGAACCTTTCCTCTTCCTGAGGCTCAGCTTGATCGTTTTCTTATGAAAATTTCTATAGGTTATCCCGAAAGAAATTTTGAAAAGGAAATCCTTAAAAGAGGAAGCCTAAAAGAAGAGCTTTCTCAAATCCCCTCCCAATTTTTGCCAGAGGAAATTCTAAAGTTTCAGGAAGAGGTAAAAGAGGTTTATGTTTCTGAGAAAGTTCTAGATTATCTACTGGATATAGTTTCTGAGACAAGAAAAAGCCCCTTTCTCCGTTTTGGCCTCTCAACGCGAGGAGCTCTCCTTCTCCTCTCTGCAGCCAAGGCAAGGGCTTATCTTTATGAAAGAGATTATGTTCTCCCAGAGGATGTAAAAGAGCTTTCACCCTATGTCCTTCTTCACAGGCTTGGCTTTAAAGAAGAATATGAAGCCCAAAAAGAGGCTATCCTTAAGACAATCCTTGAAAAAATCAAAATTCCCCTCTTATAATTACTTCTCCCACTTTATCTTTTTTGAAAAAATATGTCTCTTTAGGTTGATTTTACGATTTATTAGATTATACTTTACCTATGCTTGGAAGGTGGGTAATCCCCTTTCAGGCTTAAAAATATAGCCAAGGAGGTTTTAAAATGCCCTTAGATCCCGAGATTAAAAAAGAGATTATTAAACGCTTCCAGAGGCATCCTCAGGATACAGGCTCTCCTGAGGTTCAAATCGCCCTGCTTACAGCAAGGATCAAACAAATTGAAGAGCATTTAAAAACCCACAAAAAGGACTTTCATTGTAGACGAGGGCTTATGAAACTTATTGGGCAAAGAAGAGCTCTTCTTGAATATCTTAAAAGGACTGACTTTCCTCGTTATCAGGCCTTACTTAAAAACCTTGGCTTAAAAAAATAAGCCAATTTTGCCTAACTCAAAAATAAAAAAGCCCGGCTCTAAAAGAGCTGGGCTTTTTTATTTATCCCTTTTTATAGCTTATTCCTTTTTATACCCATCCAAGTTGTTCGTAAACTATTCTTCCAGTTCCAGCAGGAATAAGTCTGCCAATAATGACATTTTCTTTAAGGCCCCGGAGATAATCTACTTTACCAGCAAGAGAGGCCTCAGTAAGAACCCTTGTAGTCTCCTGGAAGGAAGCTGCAGATAACCACGAATCAGTAAGAAGGGCAGCCTTGGTGATACCTAAAAGAATTGGCTCTCCTACAGCAGGCTTTCCTCCTTGGGCAAGTACCCTCTCATTCTCCTCCTCAAATTTTGCCCTATCTACATATTCTCCAATCATAAAGGAGGTATCTCCAGCCTCTTTAATTTTCACCTTCTTAAGCATCTGTCTTATAATAACTTCAAAATGTTTATCATTAATCTTAACTCCCTGCAGCCTGTAAACCTCTTGAATTTCCTCTACAAGAAATCTGGCAACTCCTTTAATACCCTGCACTTTAAGAATATCATGAGGATTAGGTGTACCTTCAATTAAAGGCTCACCAGGTTTGATATAATCCCCTTCTCTAACGACAATGTATTTTCCCTTCGGAAGAAGATATTCCTTAGCCTCTCCTACTTCTGGCTGAACAATAAGCCTTTTTCTCCCGCGAACATCTTTTTCAAAAACCACCGTTCCTTCAATTTCACTAATAACAGCACTTTCCTTTGGTTTTCTTGCCTCAAAAAGGTCTGTAACCTTAGGTAAACCACCAGTTATGTCTTTAGCCTTAAGAGTCTCCTTAGGAATCTTTGCCAAAATATCCCCAGCCTCCACATAATCACCTTCATGCACACTTATAATAGCCCCCACAGGAAGTTCGTATCTGGCAATGGTCTTGCCCTTTTCGTCTTTAATAGACACTCTTGGTCTATAATCTGTAAGTTTGTAATCTCTCACTACAATGGTTATCCTTCCTGTGGTAGGATCTATTTTTTCATCCACAGTTACACCATCGATAATGTCTCCGAATTTAACCCTTCCAGAGACCTCGGAAATAATTGGATTGGTATAAGGATCCCACTCTACAAGAAGGGTTCCCGGTTTTACCTCCTCTCCCTCTCTTACCTTAATTTTAGCTCCGTATACCACAGGATACTTTTCAAAAATTCTTCCATCAGGCCCCTCAATAGCTATTTCACCCTGACGATTGATAGCCACAAGACTTCCATCAGAGCGCTGAACATATCTAAGATTGAGATATCTCACCTTTCCCTGGCTTTGGGCAAGATGTTGACTCTGCTCCAAAGCCTTACCCACAGCCCCTCCAATATGGAAGGTTCTCATAGTAAGTTGTGTTCCTGGCTCTCCAATAGATTGAGCTGCAATAATTCCCACAACCTCACCAATCTCAACCATTCTTCCTGTAGCAAGATCTCTACCGTAACACTTCTGACATACCCCAAATTTAGCCTCACAAGTAATAACTGAACGAATAGTAACTTTTTCAATACCTGCAGCCTTTAACTTAGTAGCTTTTTCCTCGTCAATCTCCTCATTTGCCCTTACCAGGACCTCTCCTGTTACAGGATCTACAATATCCTCAAGTGCTACTCTTCCAAGCACTCTATCCCACACTGGTTCAATAATTTCTCCACCTTCAATAAGATGCCCTATTTCAATACCATCTATGGTTCCGCAGTCCTCCTCTGTAACCATACAATCCTGAGCCACATCTACCAGCTTCCTGGTTAAATAACCGGCATTAGCAGTCTTCAAAGCAGTATCTGCCAATCCCTTTCTTGCACCGTGAGTAGAGACAAAATACTCAAGAACAGACAATCCCTCTCTAAAATTACTCTTAATAGGAGTTTCGATAATCTCTCCTGAGGGCTTTGCCATAAGACCTCTCATTCCAGCAAGCTGTCTTATCTGATCCTTAGATCCACGTGCTCCTGAAAAGGCCATTATATGTACCGGATTAAAACTGGGACCAACTACCTTTTCTCCATTAGGACCAATATACTCTGCTACCTCCATCTTTTTCATCATCTCTTCAGTAACTCTCTCTGTGGCAGTAGCCCAAATATCAATAGCTTTGTTATATCTCTCAGATTCGGTTATCAAACCATCCTGATATTGTCTCCAGAGTTCTGCAATTTTTTCTTCAGCTTCTTTAAGAATTTCTGCTTTCTTCTCAGGGATAGTAAGATAATCTACAGATATAGAAAGCCCTGCTCTTGTAGACATCAAAAATCCAAGATCTTTAAGTCTGTCAGCAAAAATAACGGTTTTCTTAAGACCAGCCCTTCTATAAGCTATATTAATTAATTCCTGAAGCTCTTTTTTTCTCAAAGGCTTGTTATATTCTTCAAAGGGAATCTCTTCAGGAACAATGCTTGAGAAAATAACCCTCCCAACGGTTGTATCTACAAGTTTTCCATTCATTCTAACCTTTATTTTGGCTTGTATATGAACCTCATCAGAAAGATAAGCCAAAAATACCTCATTTGGATCTTTAAAAATCTTTCCCTCTCCCTTAGCAAAAGGGCGCTCCATCGTCATATAAAAAGCTCCAAGTACCATATCTTGAGTGGGATAGACTACCGGGATTCCATTAGCCGGAAGTAAAATGTTATTGGTAGAAAGAATAAGGACTCTATTTTCAATCTGAGCTTCCACAGAGAGAGGAACATGCACAGCCATCTGATCTCCATCAAAGTCTGCATTATATGCCACACAAACAAGAGGATGCAGCTGAATTGCTTTATTATCAATAAGCACAGGTTCAAAGGCCTGAATACCAAGTCTGTGAAGGGTAGGAGCACGATTGAGCATTATAGGATATTCTTTAACAATTTCCTCTAAAGCATCCCAGACTACAGGATGCTCTTCTTCAACCAGCTTTTTGGCTGTTTTTATATTGGTTGCAAAACCGTGCCTCTCAAGCCATCCATAAATGTATGGTTTAAAAAGCTCAAGTGCCATTTTTTTAGGAAGCCCACACTGATGCATCCTTAATTCCGGACCTGCCACAATGACAGATCTTCCTGAAAAATCAACTCTCTTTCCAAGGAGGTTTTGTCTAAACCGCCCCTGTTTTCCTTTTAAGACATCAGAAAGACTTTTTAAAGGCCTTCTATTAGGTCCAGTTACAGGCCTTCCCCTTCTCCCATTATCAAAAAGGGCATCCACTGCCTCTTGAAGCATCCTCTTCTCATTTTTCAGAATGATTTCCGGAGCATCAAGTTCAATAAGTTTCTTTAATCTGACATTTCTGTTAATAACCCTTCTATAAAGATCATTTAAATCAGAGGTTGCAAATCTTCCACCTTCAAGAGGTACAAGGGGTCTTAATTCGGGTGGAATCACAGGAATCACCCTTAAGATCATCCATTCAGGTTTGTTTCCAGATTCAAGAAGATTTTTTATTAGTTGAAGTCTTTTCCCTAATTTCTTTCTGCGAGCCTCGCTCTGGGTTGTATGCATCTCTACCTGAATATCTTGAGCCAGTTTCTCAAGATCAAGCCTCTTTAGAAGCTCAGCTATAGCCTCAGCTCCAGTTCCCATCTTGATTTTTGAACCAAAGTTTTCCTGAAGATAGTAATACTTTTCCTCAGGAAGAATCGTTCCCACAGGATACTCTTCTACTTCGCTTTCAATTACTACATACTTCTCAAGATATAAAATTGATTCAACTTCCTTTAAAGTCATATCAAGGAGAAGACCTATTTTAGAAGGCATACTCCTTAAATACCAGATATGAGCCACAGGAGATGCAAGTTCAATATGCCCCATTCTCTCACGACGAACTTTACTTTGAATAACTTCAACACCGCACTTTTCACAGATAACTCCTCTGTGTTTCATTCCTCTGTATTTTCCGCAGAGACATTCGTAGTCTCTTATAGGACCAAAAATTTTGGCACAGAAAAGCCCATCTCTTTCAGGTTTGAGAGTTCTGTAATTTATAGTTTCAGGCTTTTTAACCTCACCATAACTCCATTCCCTTATTTTCTCAGGACTTGCAAGCCCAATTTTGACAGCCCTTATTCTGATAATATCTTTGGGCTTTTCAAGTATACTTAAAAGATCCTTCATATAATACACCCCCTTTGGTCTAAAAACTTCTACTCTTCAATTAATTCTACATCAAGGGCAAGCCCTTGAAGTTCCTTGGTGAGGACCTTAAAACTCTCAGGAAGACCTGCTTCAAGAAAGTTCTTTCCCTTCACCAATTTTTCATACATTCTTGTTCTGCCCTCTACATCATCGCTTTTTACCGTAAGAAATTCCTGAAGAGTATAGGCCGCACCATAAGCCTCAATAGCCCACACTTCCATTTCTCCCAGTCTCTGCCCACCAAACTGAGATTTTCCTCCAAGGGGTTGTTGAGTAATAAGAGAATAGGGACCCGTTGATCTGGCATGAATCTTGTCATCTACAAGATGATGAAGTTTAAGCATGTGCATATATCCCACAGTGATTCTCTCCATAAAAGGTTCCCCAGTTAAACCATCATAAAGAATAGTAGTTCCACTTTCATCGAGCCCTGCAAGCTTTAACCCTTTCTTAATTTCCTCCTCTTTGGCTCCTGCAAAAACAGGTGTTGCAATAGGAATCCCATCCTCAAAGGCCTTAGCAAGCTCTAAAATTTCTTCCTCACTTTTCCCTTCCACATATCTTTCATATTCTTCCTCACTAAAAATCTCTTTAAGAAGAGCTTTAACAGCTTCAACCTGGTATTCTTGAGCTAAACGAGCAATCTTTGCTCCAAGCTCCCTACAAGCCCAACCAAGATGAGTCTCAAGAAGCTGACCTATGTTCATACGAGACGGGACTCCCAAAGGTGAAAGTATAATATCCACCGGCCTTCCATCTGGCAAAAAGGGCATATCCTCAATGGGAACAATCTTTGAAACTACTCCCTTGTTTCCATGTCGGCCAGCCATTTTATCTCCAGGCTGAAGCTTTCTTTTCATAGCTACATAAACCTTTACAATCTTTAATACCCCAGGAGGTAGCTCATCCCCTCTTTTTATCTTGTTAATTTTAGCTTCATATTCCTCGACGATCTCTTTTCTCTTCTTTTCGTAGATCTTTAAAATTTCCTGACAAACTGCCTTTTTCTCCTGGGGAATAACCTCTTTAAGTTTATTCAGCAAAACTGAAGGAAGATTTTGAAGGGATTCCTTGGTTATTTTTTCACCTTTCTTTAAATATACCTCTCCTTCCCATTCAAGATCTCCGGTAAGAACAACTCCTTCAAGAATTTGAGCCAATTTAAAAACAACCCCCTTCTTTAACACCTCAAGAATATCGGCCTGAGTTCTTAAAAGTTTGGCTATAGCCTCATCCTCTTTAGCTTTGGCCCGGCTATCTTTTTCAATCCCCTTTCTGGTGAGAACTTTAGTATCAATAACAATTCCCTCTATCCCCGCAGGAACTCTTAAAGATGTGTCTTTTACATCCTTTGCCTTTTCGCCAAAGATAGCTCTTAAGAGCCTCTCTTCAGGAGTAAGAGTTGTCTCTCCTTTGGGTGTAACTTTCCCTACAAGAATATCTCCTGGTCTTACATAACTTCCAATCTTTACAATACCGCTTTCATCTAAGTGTTGTAGCGCCTCTTCTCCTACATTGGGAATATCTCTAGTAATTTCCTCTTTCCCAAGCTTTGTCTCTCTTGCTACACATTCAAACTCTTCAATATGAATAGAGGTGAAAACATCATCTCTTACCAGACGTTCAGAAATAATAATTGAGTCTTCAAAATTATAACCCCTCCAGGGCATAAAAGCTACAAGGACATCCTTTCCTAAAGCAAGCTCCCCTCTATCCATAGAAGGTCCATCTGCCAAAACATCCCCTTTTCTCACTCTCTGTCCTGGCCTTACCACAGGCTTTTGAAGAAAACAGGTATTCTGATTAGATTTATGCCATTTTATTAAATGATAAACCTTTACTTCAGGAAGACCATCCTTTTCAGAATCGTATCTAACAACAATTCTTTGACTATCCACCTGCTCAACTACCCCGTCCTTTTCTGCTACCAGTAGAAATCCTGAATGCCTTGCCACTACCCCTTCCATCCCAGAACCAACCAAAGGAGCCTTTGTCCTGACAAGAGGAACTGCCTGACGCTGCATATTTGAACCCATAAGAGCACGGTTAGCATCATCGTGTTCAAGAAAGGGAATAAGAGAGGAAGAGACACTAACCACCTGGGCAGGGAAAAGATCTACAAGATCTACCTCTTCCCGGCTTGCCATAATAAATTCACCATTCTTTCTTGCTGGAACCATTTCATCAAGAATCGTTCCATCCTCATTAATTCTTATAGTAGATTGAGCGATAACTAGATCCTTCTCTTCTGCTGCATTAAGATAAATGACCTGGTTAGTAACCTTGCCATTTTTTACCAATCGATAGGGCGTTTCTAGAAAACCGTAAGGATTGGTCTGTGCATAAGTGGTAGGAGAAACAATAAGTCCAATATTCGGACCTTCTGGAGTTTCAATTGGACAAATTCTCCCATAATGGCTGGGATGAACATCTCTGACCTCAAAACCTGCTCTCTCTCTGGTCAACCCTCCAGGACCAAGGGCTGAAAGCCTTCTCTTATGAGTAAGCATTGAAAGTACATTAGTCTGATCCATAAATTGAGAAAGCTGGCCTTGAGCAAAAAACTCTTTAACAGCAGCTAAAACTGGCTTGCTATTTATAAGATCTCCAGGAGTCAAGTTCTCAACTTCCTCAAGATGTAATTTTTCCTTAACAATCCTCTCCATGCGCATAAGACCAACTAGAAATTGATTTTCCACCAACTCCCCTACTGGTCTAACCCTCCTGTTAGAAAGACTATCAATATCGTCTCCCTCTTCTTCGTTTTCCTTTAATCTTATAAGCTCCTTCAAAATGGCAATGATATCATCTAAAGTTAAGGTTCGTTGTGTAACAGGAATATCTAGCCCTAATCTAAGATTTATTTTATATCTACCAATTTCAGACAAATCAAAGGTTTGAATATCAAAGAAAAGAGAATTAAAATAGGCTGTAGCCACCTCTAAAGTAGCAGGGCTTGTAGGCCTAAGTTTTCTATAAATCTCAAGTAGAGCCTCTTCCTTGGTTTTGGCCTTATCACTCTTTAAAGAATCCCTCAAAGCAAGTGAGTATCGATGAATATCAGTAAAGAGAACATCTATTTCTTTGATACCCTTTTCTCGAAGAACTTTAAGAGCCTCTTCTGTAATTTCAGTATTAATAGGAATTAAAATCTCTCCGGTTTCGATGTCCACAATCTCTTTAGCTGTAATTTTTCCTAAAATTAATGAATCCTCCCCTTTTATTCTGTTTATACCAAGTTCTTTAAACTTTCGGATGACACCTACACTTATCACCTTACCTTTTTTGATAAGAACTTCTCCTGTCTCAGGATGAATAAAATCAGCTTCTGCCTTTCTTCCTGCTAAAATCTCAAAATCAAGCTCTCTTTCGACACCATCGGGGAGAATATAATATTTTTCTCGAGGATAAAAGAGATTTAAAATAGCTTCCTCAGTAAGCCCCATAGCCTTGAGAAAAACGGTGGCAGAGATATTCTTTCTTTTATCAATTCTTACTAGGAATCTCCCCTTATAGTCATAGATAAAATCAATCCAAGATCCTTTAACAGGAATTACTCTCCCTATATAGGTTAATCTTCCAGCCTTAGCTTGAGTTTTATCTTTTTCAAAAATAACCCCTGGAGATCTCTGAATCTGATTTACTACTGCCCTCTCTGTTCCATTAATAATAAATCTTCCATCCTCAGTCATTAAAGGGATAGTTCCAAAATAGAGCTCTTGTTCCTTAATATCTCTAATACTTTTCACCCCAGTATCTGGATCAAGATCATAAGTAACCAGTCTAACCCTCAATTTCATAGGAGCCTCATAGGTAAGCCCCTTCTCTTTAGCCTCTTGGGGTTCATATTCAGGAGGTAAGATCTTATAATCTAAATACTCAAGAACCGCGGTCTCAGCATGATTTTTTATGGGGAAAACCATCTTAAAACATCTATGGATCCCTACCTCTGCTCTATTTTCAGGTGGTGTATCGGCCTGAAGAAACTGTTCATAAGATCTTTTAGGTATTCTTATCAATTCAGGTACATCCATTATTTGCTTTACCTTGGCAAAACTTTTCCTTATGGGTTTGGACTTTCCAAAATCAGACATTACCTTGATCCCCCCTTGAAGGTTCTAAAAATGACAATAAGGGAACCCCATTTTATAGGGGATCCCTTTTTAAGGGTACTTTAAGTTTGGAAATTGTCAAGATTATTTAATTTCTACCTTTGCACCTACTTCCTCTAATTTCTTCTTGATTTCTTCTGCCTCAGCCTTGGGAATACCTGTTTTAACCGGCTTGGGTGCAGATTCAACGAGATCCTTAGCTTCTTTTAATCCAAGACTAGTGATTTCTCTAACCACTTTAATAACATTGATCTTATTTGCACCAGCTTCAACCAGAACTACGTCAAATTCAGTTTTTTCCTCAGCTTGTGCTGCCTCTGCTCCGGCAGGTGCTGCTCCAGGAACTACTGCCATAGCTGCAACGGGAGCAGCCGCTGTAACCCCAAATTTCTCCTCAAGTTCCTTAATAAACTGAGAAAGCTCAAGCACAGTCATGTTAGCGATAAACTCAATTACTTCTTCCTTAGTTACAGCCATCTCTACTTCCCTCCTTTTTATTTAATTTTTCTTATTGACTACCCTCTTTAGCCTTTTTTTCTTCGATGGCCTTAAGGACATATAAAAAGTTTCTAAGAATGGCTGAAAGGACACCCACAAAATTAGCAACAGGAGCCTGGATAGTTCCGATAAGTTGAGCAAGTAAGACCTCTTTGGGAGGAAGCTTCACCAATTGATCTATAGCTAAAGCATCATATCCTTTCCCTTTAAGCACAAAACCTTTAAGTTCTAAAGCAGGGTGATTTTTTACAAAATCCTTTAAAACTTTGGCAATCTCAACAGGATCCTTATACACAAAAACAAGAGCTGTTGGCCCCTCCACAAAATCCATAACAGATTGATAGGGTGTATTTTCTGTTCCTATTCTAATCAAAGTATTTTTAAAGACCCTGTATTCGCCTCCCTTCTCTCTAACCAGTTTTCTAATTTCATTTACTTCAGAGACTTTAAGCCCCCTAAAGGTAGTAATAAAAACAGCCTCAGATTTTTGAAGTTTTTCTCTCAGATTTTTTAACATTTCAGCCTTTTTGGCTCTCGTAATCAAGGCTTACCTCCTTTTTAATAGTCTTCAACCCTGAAAGGGTACCCTTTCGCCTCCGGCAGGCTCCGCCTTTAGGCGGTAATTAAGCCCTAATTAGAGCACCTACCCATCTTTGGCCAAAAGGGCTCCCCTCAATTGAGAAGAGCGCCTTCCGGCCTGAAAATATTTTAATCTCCAGAATACTTCTTAAGTAGATTTCTTAAATCATTAACATCCACTTTAATACCAGGCCCCATAGTAGTAGAAAGCGTTATACTCTTTATATACTGCCCCTTAGCACCAGAAGGTTTTGCCTTAAGAAGAGCTTCAAAAAAGGCAGCTAAATTTTCAAGTATTTTCTTTTCACCAAAAGATACTTTCCCAACAGGCGCATGAACTACCCCTGCTCTATCAACCTTAAAATCTACCTTTCCTGCCTTAATGTCTTTTACTGCCTTGGCTACATCAAAAGTTACCGTTCCAGTTTTGGAACTTGGCATTAAACCCCTAGGTCCAAGGATCTTTCCAAGTTTACTCACCTGCCCCATAATATCAGGTGTGGCAATAACTTTATCAAAATCAAGCCAGTTTTCTTCCTGAATCTTTTTTATCAAATCCTCATCCCCCACATAATCTGCCCCTGCTTCTAAAGCCTCTTTGGCCTTATCTCCTTTAGCAAAAACCAAAACCTTGGGGACCTTTCCCGTCCCATGAGGAAGAACCACCGAGCCTCTCACCATCTGATCAGCATGTCTTGGATCAACTCCGAGATTAACAGCTACCTCAACGGTCTCATCAAAATTGGCATAGGCATTTTCTAAAGCAAGCTTCACCGCCTCTTCAAAGGTATATCTCTTAGTGCGATCAACCTTGGCTAATGCTTCTCTATATTTCTTCCCTCTTTTCGCCATAGCCCTTCTCCCTAATCTACAATTTCAATACCCATACTTTTAGCTGTCCCTTCAATACATCTTATGGCTGCCTCTAAAGAAGAAGCTGTCATATCCTGCATTTTCATTTTTGCTATTTCTTCCAGTTGCTTTCTTGTAATTTTCCCAACAATCTCCTTTTTAGGACTGTGAGCACCTGTCTCAATTCCTGCAGCCTTTTTTAAAAGAACTGAGGCCGGAGGTGTTTTCAATTCAAAAGTAAAAGACCTATCGGCATAAACAGTAATCACTACAGGAATAATATAACCCTCCTGTCCCCTTGTCTTTTCATTAAAGGCCTTTACAAATTCCATTATATTCACTCCATGCTGACCAAGAGCTGGTCCCACAGGAGGTGCAGGAGTAGCCTGTCCTGCAGGCAACTGAAGCTTTATCTGAGCAATGACTTTCTTAGCCATAAATTAACATCCTCCCATGAAAATTTTAAATCTTCTGTAAGTTAGTAAAATCAATATCAACAGGTGTTTCTCTTCCAAAAATACTCACAAGCACTTTAACTTTACCTTTATCAGGCCTTACTTCATCAACAGTCCCAATAAAATTAGCAAAGGGCCCTTCAAGAATCTTAACTCTATCGCCTGGCATAAATTGATATCTCGGCTTGGGCTTAATCTCTTCAACTACAAGCTGACTCATCAATTTCTCCACTTCCTCGCTCGTAAAGAAATAAACTTTATCTCCTCCAACAATATCAAGAACCCCTTCCATATTTCTTATAACTTCCTTCAAATTATCATCTATTTCCCCATAAATCAAAAAATAACCTGAGTAAAATCTTCTCACCTCTTGTCTTTCAGGAGAAAAAACTACTTCAATCTCTTTGGGTGGAGGAACAAAAATCTTCTCAACTTTATCACTTAAATTCTCTTTTGCAAGATACTCTTCAAGAGCTTTCTTAATCTCCTCTTCTCTTCCTGCCCAAACTTGAATGGAATACCAATTTTTACTCATTTCATTTCACCAAAAGGGATATTAAAAAATTGTAAATAATATCCAAGATACCAAGATAAGCCCCAATAAACATACTTAAAAAAATAACCATTAGACTTGTCAAAAGGGTTTGCTTTCTTGGTGCCCAGGCGATCTTCTTGGTCTCAAGCTTAACCTCTTTTAAAAACCTTAAGCCCTTAGAAATAAAATTACTTTCTTCAGCCTGAGCTTTCTTTTCAGTAATTTCTTTCGCCATCCCCTTCCCTTTAAAAAATAAAAATGGCAGGGCAGGAGGGACTTGAACCCCCAACCTTCGGATTTGGAGTCCGATGCTCTGCCAAGTTGAGCTACTGCCCTACCCTATTTTTTAACCTCCCTGTGAAGGGTATGCCTCTTATCCCAAGGGCAATACTTTCTCAATTCCAGTCTATCAGGTGTATTTCTTCTATTTTTTGTGGTTGTATAATTTATTCTCTTACATTCGGTACACTGTAAATGAATGGTTATTCTTGCCTCACCCTTTTTAGCCATCTTTAGCCCCTAATTATTCTAAAATTTTAGTAACAACCCCTGCTCCAACCGTCCTTCCTCCCTCACGA